>JAFZID010000113.1 GCA_017554565.1 bacterium | reverse complement strand
CCCTGGCGGCGGTGATGCGCTTCCTGTTGGTCTGGACGGCCCTGATGGCGGTCCTGACTTCGATGACGATGGACTGCTGAACGTTCTCAACGGAAAGCGAGGCCTGTTCTTTGGCGTATTTGGCCTGGCGGTAATCGCCCACGTAACCCCAGAAGAAGACAGGCGTCACGAAATCGAAGCCTACGCTCCAATTGAGGTGGCGGCCGCTGGCTTCGTCGGTGAAAGCCCTGTCGTGAGTGTTGCCGACGCCGGTCATGCCGGCGGAGGTCACCACGTCAAGTTTCGGCATAAGGTTGCTTTTGGCGACTTTCAGGTTTTCCTTGGCGTTCTTCAGCTGCAGTTTCGCGACTTCCAGGGTCTTCCTCTTGATGAGCGCGGTCTCAATGAGGTCGGCTTCGTCCAGATTGACGTCCGTGACCTGGGGCTTTTCCAGGGGAACCAGGTGATACTGATACGGCCTCAGGGCTTTCGGGCGGTAAAGATCGTTCATCTCAAAGTTGATGATGTAACGGAGATTGTCCTCGCTGTCCCTGATGGAGTTGCGGGAGGACAGAAGCCTCTGCTCCTGGCTGGCGATCCTGGCTTCCGCCTGGATCACTTCGTTGCTGGCGACCAAGCCCACGGCGCGCTTGTTAGCTGTGACGTAGAGCAGGTTCTTGGCCAGATCGAGGGTGTATTCCTCGGCGCCGGTCTGTTCGCGCCAATAGTAAAGCGTCCAGTAGTCCGCCACGATCTGGGTGATGAAAGACTGCATGTAGTCGTCCAGGGACTCCTTGGCAATTCTCCAGTTGTTTCTGGCGACGCGGACCGGGGCCATGTTGACGTCCACGCCGAAACCTCTCAGCAGAGGCATGTCCAGCGTGATGGTGGTGGCGGCGCTGTACAAGGGATTGCCCCACATGTTGTTCTTCTGGTCGGTCCAGCTTCTTGTGAAGCCGGCGCCCAGGGTGTACTGAAGACCGGTGGCGAACTTGCCCTGGATGCCCATGGTGTAGCTCTCGCCTTCCGTCTCGCTGTTGCCTATGTGAAGCTTCGTGTTATAGGGAATGTTGAAGGTCCTGTAAATGGGCTGGCCGGTCTGGGGATCGACGCCCACGGCGAATTTCTTCTTGTAGCTCTGGACCTTCACGTAAGGACGGGGCTGCTTGGCGCCCTCCCATTTGATGCTCATGGCCAGATAGGGGTCGAAGACTCTTTTGGAGATGCGGATGCCTTCCCTGGCGTATTCGGGATTGTAGCGTTCGATGGTGAGGCCCAGGTTCTTTTCCAGGCCCATGGATATGCAGTCCCTGAGATTCAGATAAATGTTGGTGTGGATGTATCCGTCATCGGAATCGTATTCCATGAGATGCTTGTCCACGTTTTTACCCAGAGAGTTGACGCTGGGGGTGGCCGCTTCCCAGAAACGGGCTCCCGCGGGCAGGATCTCTTCCGGCCTGTCGTCGGAAGAAGTCTTCAGAACTATGTCCATGCGCTCGGGCTGTGAGCCGTTGGCGCCAAGGGAAGTGTTGGTCTCCTCCAGGGGCCTTGATTTGACTTCCCGGATCTTGTCCTGAAGGTAGGTCTCGTCCTCTTTGGATATTCTCTCCAGTTCCCCCTCTTCGTTTTTCTGGGGAGTCTGGGGGGCTTGGGGGACGGTGATCTCCTGGGCGGAGGGAGTCTGGGCGTCCTTCATCTGGATAACTACGCCGGAACCTCCGGCGTCTTGAGCGGTCTCCTTCTGGTCTATGTCGGAGAATACTTTTTCCGTCAGTTGATCCAGCTCGCTGAACATGGCGGCTTCGGATTTTTCCAGGTCGGTGGTGGATACGTTCTCTTCCTCAGCCGCAAGAGCGAAGAGGCAGGAAAACGCCAAAAGGCAGAAAAAGATCTGCAGGTATGATTTATTTCCCATACTTTTTTGATAAAAGGTTATTTCGCCGGAGCGAAAATGAACACACACTATTTTCTAAATGATATTAAAAAGAATTATACCAAAAACGACCTGTGCGTGCAATGGCAAAAGCGAAAAACCGCAGCGGACGAAAGAAGTAAAGAAAGCGAAAAAACAGGGTGTCGGAAAGTCTTAGCTTATTCGTGGCGCAAGGCTTCTATGGGATCGAGACGGGCGGCTTTAAAAGCCGGGAAAATACCGAAAACTATGCCGACTATGACGGACACGCTGAAGGCGAAGAGAAGCTGCTCCGGCTTCACGATGGGCGCGGAAAGATTCTCCTTCACGAAGAAAGTGATGAATTTTGTAAGCAGCAGGGACACGCCCACTCCCAACACCCCTCCAAGGATGGAGAGCAGAACGGCCTCGACGATGACCTGCAGGAGGATGTCGATATTGCGGGCGCCGATGGCTTTTCTGATGCCGATCTCCCTTATGCGCTCGTTGATAGAGGCCAGCATGATGTTCATGATGCCGATGCCGCCCACCAGCATGGAGATGCTGGCGACGATGCCCAGGGTGATGTTGAAGGCGGCGGTGCGGCTGGAGAAATTCTCGACCATCTCTTCGTTGGTCCTCATCTGCAGGCAGCTGATGTGGCGATGAGTATGGAAGAGTATTTGCTGAGCGCGCTGGGATATCTCGGCGACCTTAGAAGTGTCTTTTACCTGGATGTCGAGGGCCGGGATGTCCTTGTTGTGCGTGAAGCACAGCCAGGCGGTCTCCATAGGGATGAAGACGATGCGGTTCTTCCAGTTCATCCAGTTCTGTCCGCCCATGCCGGCGGTATAGTGCTTGAGGACGCCCACGACTCTGAAATTCTTGCTGCCGATCCTGATCATGCGGCCGATGGGGTTGGCGTACTGGCCGAAAAGCTCATCCGACGGATAGGTGCCGATGACAGCCACTCTCTGACGCTCCACCCTGTCGATGTCGCAAATGAAGCGGCCTTTCTCCACTTCGTAATTTCTGAGCGCCAGCTCCCCTACCGTCACGCCCCTCACTTCCACCCTGACGGTCTTGTTGAGATACTGCACGGGGTAATCGCGGCCCAAAGTCACTTCCGGCGAATACTCGTCTATTTCCGGAATGTTGTTCATCAGGGCCTGGATGTCTTTCATGCGGCGCTGGCGGTTCAAGGAGGAAAAAGGCAGCTGATCCTCGGGG
>JAFZID010000112.1 GCA_017554565.1 bacterium | reverse complement strand
GGGCCGCGGCCGGCCTCGTCCACGCCGGCCACCAGAGGATAAGTTTTCAAAAGTTCGTTTTCCCGCAGAAGCAGTTTTTGAAAGCGCTCCCTGCGCTTCTCCTCACTTGCGGTTTTCTTCATACCACTTCACCCACTGCTCATAGGTGGTGAGATCCTGGCCGGTCTGGGTCTGCAGTATGGAGACCGCCATCTGCCTCACTTCGTTGAATTCGCTCAGAAGCCCCTGCTCGATGATGGGCTGCAGCGCGTTGTGGCTGCCGCTGTCGTGGAGTTGTTCCAGGAGCGAAAGCGCGGTCTCCTGGGCGTCGGCGTCGCCGTTCTTCAGGGCATAATCCAACGAGGGCATCATGCAGTCGTCCACCAGCATCGTCAGCATGTCCAGGGCGTTCTCCCGGACGCTTTCCTCGGGATCGTTGAGGGCCTGCATTATGATGTCGTTGAGCCCGGGCTCCGGAGTCAGCGTGGCTATGCACTCAAGCGCCTCCTCCCTGAGGTCCGGATCGGCGTCCCTCAGGGCCTTCTCCACGCCCTCCGTGATGGCCGGGTCGTCGATGGCTTTCATGGCCTCCACCGCCAGGGTCCTGATGTCCGGATCCTTGTCTTCCAGGGCCGCCAGAATGGCCGGCATGACCATTTTGTCGCCTATCACGGCGATGTCATACATCAGCTTCATCTTCTTTTCCTTGTCGGCGCCGCCGCGGAACGCCGCCAGAGTGTCCTCCACCAGCCCCTTGGTGTCGAAGCCGGGGATGGGGTCTCCCTCCGGAACGAACATGACCGCCCGCTCGTGCTTCAATTCGCGCATGGAGATGGTCTCCTCAGCCGCCGCGTTGGTCTGGGAGGTTTCCTGCACCACGTTGATCTTGGGGCGCCGCCTGGTCCTGGGCTTTCTTTCCGTAACTTCCCGCCTGGCGGGGCGCGGCTGGTACGGCACGGGTTTCTCCCTGTTTTTAAATCCCAGGGCCAGAGCCCAGACTACGATGGCTACGACCACCAGCGTGCCGAAGATCTTTATTCCGTCGCGAAAGGTCATTTTTATCTCCTTTAATTTCTTTCCGGGCCCTTGCCGTCCGGCTTCATGCCGGCCAACCGGTCGCCCTGGAGCGTTATCTCGTCCATGATGGACTGCAGCTTCTCGCAGTAAGGCGTCAGGTCCTCCGCGTCCTTGGGCACCACGAAGGGCGTCCCGAAGACCACGTGTATCGTGGCGAAGGGAAATATTATCATGCAGCGGTCCCAGGAATTGGCGCGGAAGGAAAACTTCGCGGAGACTCCCAGAGGGATGATGGGGATCCCCGTCCTCTGTGAGATCAGGACCATGCCGGGCTCTATCCGCTGCCTGGGCCCGCGGGATCCGTCCAGGGCCATGGCGGTGTCCCTGCCGGAGCGGGTTATCTTAAGAAGGTTTTTAAGGGCGCCCACGCCGCCCTTGTGGGCCGAGCCGCGGACGCACTCCACGTTGAGAAGGTTGAAATAGCTGGCCAGGATATCCCCGTCCTTGCTCTGGGAGACCATCATGGAAAGCTTGTCGTAGCCGAAGCGGAAGCGGTAGATGGCGGGCAGAAGCATGCCTCTCCCGTGCCAGGATCCGAAAATGATGTTCTCGCCTTTGTTTTCCCTCTCCAGATAAAGCTTGTAGTTGTCCTCGTTGTGGTATTTGATGCGGCAGGTCTTTATGTTCAGAAGCGTCAGGAAATAGGCCAATCTGGGGATGACCTTGAAGCGCATGAAGGGTTTTTTGAAGAAATTATCTGCCATAGAGGGAATTCGTTCAGTTCTTGAAATTATAACATAAAGAGCCTTTTCGTATTCTCCGTCACGGCGGCGTCAAGCTCTTCGTAAGAGACGCCCCGGAGCCTGGCGTGGGCCTTGGCGATCTCCACGACGAAGCTGGGTTCGTTGCGCCTTCCCCTGTAGGGTTCCGGAGCCATGTAGGGGCAGTCCGTCTCCGCGAGAAGCCTCTCCATAGGCACGACCAACGAAGCGCTTCTCTGCAGCTGGCCGTTCTTGAAAGTGATGGGCCCGCAGAAAGAAATGTGAAAGCCCATTTCCAAAAAGCGCTCCGCCGCCGCCGCGTCGTAGGAGAAGCAGTGGATCTGTCCCCGGAGGCCGGGAAAATCCTTAAGGATCGCAATGGTGTCCTCCAGGGCGTCCCGGGAGTGGACGACTATGGGAAGGTCGAATTCCTTCGCCAGGGAAAGCTGCGCGGAAAAGACCTGGAACTGAAGTTCTTTGGGATAAACGTTGTTGTGGTAATCCAATCCGATCTCCCCCACCGCGACGGGCTTTTTCTCGGAAAGCTGGGATCTCAGGATCCGCTCCTCCTCGGGAGAGTAGTCTCCGGCATTCAGGGGGTGGAAGCCTATGACCGCCGCCAGGCGTCCGTTCATTTCCGCCATGGAAAGCGTCTCCAGGTTGCGCGCCTTTTCTCCGCCGATGACGATTATCTTTTCCAACCCGGACCGCCAGGCGCGCTCCAGCATCTCCTCCCGGTCTTCGTCATAAACGTCAAACTGTATGTGGGCGTGGCTGTCTATCATCAGATCTCCTCAAGGCTGCGTTGCCTGCTGGCGAAGAAAGTCCCGCCTTCTTTTCCTATGCGCATGCAGTCCTCCAAGCGCATGCCCAGGACCCCGGGGATGTAGATCCCGGGCTCGTTTGAGAAGGTCATGTTCTCCTCCAGGACCGTCTTCTGTCCCCGGCAGAGATAAGGCCATTCGTGGCCGTCCAATCCGATGCCGTGGCCCAGGCGGTGGGTGAAGTTCTCGTATTCGTAGCCGTAGCCGTGGTCGCCTATGACTTTCCGGGCCGCCAGGTCCGGAGCCCCCAGTTCGTTTCCGGCTTTGGCGGCGGCCCTGGCCGCGTCC
>JAFZID010000010.1 GCA_017554565.1 bacterium | reverse complement strand
TGGAACTGTCTGCTCAAGGGGTCCTGGCCCACTATCACCCTGGCGCCGTCGCCGCTTAATCTCAGCGTAGAGTCGAAGATGAAGTCGTGGTCCTCGGCGTGGGTCTCCGGCATGCGGGCCTTGAAATAGACGCCCGCTTCGTCTTCCGTGGAGGTGGCGTCGGGCTCGCCGTCAAGCGTCAGCACCTGTTCCCTGCTTTCGTTGGAATACCAGCGTTCTATCTTCAGATCGTCGAAAGCGAAGCCGCCGTTGCCGAACTGGTAGAAGCGCAATATGGTGAAGTAGTCGTTGTTGCCGGCGGAACCGGTGGGGCCGTAGCAGTCCTCGACCGTGTCCCCTATCTTGACTCTTCTCAGGGTGTGCTTGGTCATGTCGTTGTCGACCTCCACCCAGAGTTCCACGTCCGTCCACTCGTCCTCAACTAATCTTGTCTTCGAGCGGTACTGCGGATGGTTGCCTTCCGTGGAGCCGGATCTTATGACGTATTTGCGGCCGTACTTGGTGAAGAAGAGCTCGCCCACCGTCGGCGTCCACAAGGAGAACGATTTGTCCGCGGTGCCCCAGACCTTGGCCTTGAAGCTGAACTTCAGATAGCTGTGGTCGTAGGCTTCGCTCCACTTGGAGGTCAGTCCGCTGATCTTGTAGTGCGGGCAGTAGGACGAGTTGATGCGCGAGATGTCGAGATACTTCCCGTCGGGGCCGCCCGTTTTCACCATGGTCGTGCCGTTGGTGGAGAGGCCGGCGGCCAGGGTCCAGCCGTTCTGGCCGATCACGGAAACGTTCGCCTCGTAGCCCTCGAAATCTTCCTCGAAGACCGTGTCGATGTAAACTGGTTCGATGAAGGTGATGCTTTCGCCCGTTCCACCCTGCTCGGTCACGGCCACGTCTTTGTCGGCGACGGAGCCGGCGTCAGTTCCCTCGAAGCGGGAGGCGTAGAGCGTATAGCCTTCCTCGCCGCCCACGGGCACGCCGATCGTTCTTGTTATCGAGCCGCCCTGGCCGCCGTTGATCATGAATTCGCAGACCGGATAAGCGCTGGTGGCTTTCGAAAGGTCGGCGTACAAAATGATGGTCAAATATTTCTCGAATTGGCCGGAAGTCCTGGAGAAGGAGAAGACTTTCTCATAGTTCTTGTTGAAGGAAGCCGTGAATTTCAGCGTGCAGTTCTCCTGCAGGTTGGTCAGGACTATTTTGCAGCTGGTCTTGCCCATCTCGAACTGCGGCTCATTGGCAAGCGCGAGCTCGGGGTTGCGCTGGCTTGTTCCGTAGGTGAAGGCGACGCTGCCGACCTGTGGGCCGTTCATGATGGTGGCGGCTTTGACGATCACTTTGTAGGTGCCGGCTTCGCAATTTCCGAGGTGCAGTATTTCGGTGGTGTCCAGGTGATTGCCGCGGTTGTAAACGGTGCCGCTGGGAGAGACGACGTAAAGGTCGAGGTCGTTGACGATGGCCTTCTCGGCGCCGGAAGTGCCGGGATAGTCCGACCAGGCCAGGGAGACCGTCAGGTCGCAGTCGGCGGGCTTCTCAAAGGTGTTGGTGGCCGCGTCTCCGGTCCTTCCCAGAGAGCATTCGAAGAAATCCATCTTTCCGTTAGCCGGCGTTAAGCTTTCCCTCAGATTGACGTGGCCGTGTCCTTCCATGTAGTTGGGCCGGAAATTCGCCACTTCGTCGAAATCGGGATACTGTCCGGGATAGAGCGTGCGGCAGCCGGCGATCATGATCGCCTTGGTAAGCGAGCCGCGGGGATTCTCCACGCCCCTCACCTTTTGCAGGTATTCCCTGATGACGGCGCAGCAGCCGGCCGCCAGAGGCGAGCTCATTGAAGTGCCGCCGGCACTGTAATAATATTTGTCCCTGTCACGCGTCTGCTGTCCGCCGTAGCCCGCGGCCATGATGCCGGAACCGGGGATGACCACGTCGGGTTTCATGCGGCCGTCGGCGCAGGGGCCGCGGCTGGAGTAGCCGGCCAGACCCTGATGGACTCCGTCGTAATAGCCGCTCTTTTCAGAAGCGCCGACCACGATAGTGCTCTTGGCGGCCGCCTGGTCGTTGAGCTGGGAAGTCGGTTCTTCCGGGCAGTCGTTGTAGTTGCCGGCGGAATGGCAGATCAAAAAGTCGCTGTGATCCCACATCAACCTGTCGTCGGTGCGGGCGCTGGAATAATAACGTCCGCCGCGGCCGGAGCCGAAGCTGCAGTTCATGATGCGGGCGCCGGCCTGGTACATGATCTCGTAGTCTTCGTCCGAACCGGACAAAATGCCGCCGCCCGAGGATCCGGCGCAGAGCACGTAAAGGGAGGCGTCCGGCGCCATGCCGCGGTAAAGGCCGTCAGACATTTCGCCGTTGCCCAGGGCGCAGCCGGTCACGTGGCTGCCGTGGCTGCCGGCGTCGCTCCAGTCGTCGTAAGTTCCCCTCTGGTTGGCCACCCAGGTCGTGCAGCGGCCGATGATCTGCCTGTCATGGCTGGTATAGTCCGGGTTCATGTCCTCTATCCTGCCGTTGTCAAGGCCGGTGTCCTGGATGCAGATCATCTGCCCTTCGCCGCGGAAGCCTTCCATGTGCAGATACTCGACGTTGGCCATCGGTTCGGACCTGACGTCGTTGCACTCCGGCATGGGGATCTCGTATTCCTCGATGAAGCGGACTTCCGGAAGGTCGGCCAGCTCCGTTGCCTGACCCGTCGTTACGGAAGCTATGACGCTCGGTTCGAAATTGCCCGGCGTCAGTTCGTATTCATTTATTCCCATCGCTTCCAGTTTCTCGGTGATCACTTTCCTGTAATCAGCTTTAACGGCGCCGATCAGGACCTGGAAAGGCTTCTCTTCACCCTCGCTTGCCACGCTGTCGGGGAAGGTCATTTTGTATTCCGGCAGATACGGTCCGAGGTAAGAGAACTCAAAGCGCGCTTTGAGGTCGCTTAATTTCGCCTTCTCGACTTCAATGATGTAGGCGTTGGGGAAAACGAAGCCGTCCACGCGCACGCCGAGGCTGGGCAGTTCGGCGAGCTCTTCCGGCGTGAAGTTAGTCATGGGCGCGGCAAGGTAGAGCGCCGTGCCGTCTATGGTCGCGGGAACGTTTTCGCAAGCGGCGGAAACCGTAGGCTTAGATGGGTCAATGGTCGCCTTGAGAAGATGAATGGGACCGGGGTCGGCGCTGACAAAGCCAGCGAAAACAAGCGTGAACAAAAGGAGCTTTTTCATTGATTTAAGAATGTGGAGTTGTTTAAAAAATAGTAGGCTGCGTAGAGCCAAATTATCAAGAACGGGAGGGCGATGAGATAATTCCAAGAGAGAAGCGACGTCATGAAAGGCAGGTGCTTCCTGGTGTTCTGGCAGATTATGATGAGGTTCAGCCCGGGAGGCATGGCGCCTTCCAAAATTATTATCAAAGCCAAAAGAGGCGTCACATGCAGAAAGCCTACCCTTACGATAAGCACAAAAAAGAGCACGGAAATCAGAGGAGCGACGACATACTTGGCGAAAGAAAAATGCATGAGGAAGACCGGCGAGATCTTCTCGCGGTCAGAGGCGGTGGCAAGATTGGCGCCCAAAAGCAGAAGCGCGCAGGGCGCGGTGGCGTCGCCGAACATGCTGGCCGCGGCGAATACGAACTGCAAAGGCGCCTCCGGACTTATGAAAAGCTTGTGCAGGGGCGTGAAAGCTAAAAAAAGCGTAACAAAGGCCGTGATGAGCGGCGGCGTCAGGCACTTCTTCAACTGAAGCTCTTTTAGCGAAGAGAAGGCGATCAGATTGTAGCCGATGAGCCAAAGCAAGGGAGAGAAGACCACCAGATAGAGCGCGACGATCCCTGTCCCTGACCTGACGTCGTCATATCCCAGGTTTGAAAAGACGCGGGAAAAGGAGAGCGCCACGATTAACCCGATGGGCACATATCCGGTGTTGGTGAAAGCCATGGCGGCCATGCTGGGCCTGACCAGATCTTTTCTCTTGGCGGTGAGGGCTATGACACCACCCAAGATCATTCCCAATGCGAGATTGAAAAAAGCCATGACCGGAACGATCCACAAGCTCTTCCAATCCGACTGCGAGGCCGCGGGAAGAAGCTGCGCCACGATCAAAGACGGCAGGAAGATCTCAACCAAGACCCTGCTCAGTTTGTAGCGCGTTCCGGAATCGAGGATGTCTCTTTTGGCAAGCCAAAAACCGGCCGCTCCCATAAGGAACAGGACCAGGACTGTTTCAACGCTGTGCCAGAAGATCGACATTATTCGGGGATCACCAGTTTCATGCCGATCTTAAGTTTGTTGGGATCCGGCAGAATGTCTTTGTTGGCTTCGGCTATGTCTTTCCAGCGGCGGAATTCGCCGTAATACTTTCTCGAGATGTTGCCAAGGTTGTCGCCCTGCTCAACCACGTGGTACCTTGGCCCTTTCTCCTCGGCCTGGGGCTTTTCCTCAGGCTTTGCGGCGGTTTCGCTGACCGCGGCCGGAGCGTCCGCGGCGGCGACGGCCGGGGCCTCCTTGTCTTCCTCTGTCAATTCCAGATCCAGGGTCTTATTGCCGGCGGGGGCTGAGGGAAGCGAAGAAGCGGAGATTACTGTGCCGCGTTCGGAAAGCGTGCCTTCCCTGACCATGGTCTGCACGAAGGCGTCGATCTTTTCTTCCCTTTCTTTCTTTTCCTTCTTCAGGCGTTCTGATTCGGCTTTGTCCTTTTCCAATGCGGCGATCTTTTCAGCCTCGGCCTTCTTTTCCGCCGCCAGTTTCTCTTCCGCGGCTTTCTTTTCCGCGGCTAAGCGAACCGATTCGGCCTGCTTTTCCGCCGCCAGTTTCTCTTCCGCGGCTTTCTTTTCCGCGGCGGCCTTTTCATCAGCCGCCTTGCTCTCGCTTTCATCCTCAGCTTTCGCGGCGGGCTTGGCGTCGAGGCTGAGGGACGCGGTCTTCACTTCCGGCGCTTCCTCGGACCTTTGCTCTTTGGAAGCCGCCACCTCTTCCCTGAGTTTAGCCAGTTCGCCTTCGTAGCGGTTGACCAGCTGGCGGCGCAGCTCCTCGTATTGGGCCGTGCGCTGCTCCAGAAGTTCCCGGGCCTCCGGCGGCATTTCCTCCACCTGACGCAAAGGAAGGCTTATCCCCTCCTCCGCCTCCTTCAGCCAGGAGGCGACTTTCCCGCGCATCTCCTCGTTGGAGCTCAGAGACAGGAATTTTTCGTAATAAGGTTTGGCGCCCTGGGCGTCTTTCAGATACTCGTCGTAAAGGATCCCCAGCTCCAGGTAAGTCTCCGGATAATTGGGAGCGACTTTGGTTGCTTCAAGAAGAAGTTCCCGGGCTTCGTCTATCTCCCCCTCGTCCCTTAGTTCCTGGGAGTCCCTGATCATTTCCTGGGCCTGCTGGCGCGCGGAACGGCAGGCGCACAGCGCCAGGAGAAAAAGGAGGCAGAGAAACAATGTTTTCGTCGCTTTCATATTCTTGAGATAATTTGTTTTAAATATGTATATTATAACAAAAACCGCCCTTCGGTTAGAAAGGGCGGTTTTAAGGGAGGATCTGCGAGCGAAAGAGCAGGCCGAAACGCCTTTATTCCTCCATTAGAAGCGTGCGGGACTGGGCGGGGGAAAAAGGTTCGTATTCCCCCGAAAGCATGGAATAAAGCTGGGAAACGGCCGGATTGTGCCCCACTATCAGCATATGCGCGCAATCTTCCTGATTTTCGATAATTATGTTGTAAAGCTGCCCGGCCGAACAGTCGTAAAGTTCTTTGATCTCCCTGACCTTGGTCTCCTTCCCCAAGACGGCCCTGAGATATTTCAGGGTCTCCAGGGCTCTCAGGGCGTCGCTGACCAACACTACGTCCGGAGTCGGAAGAGTGCCGGAAAGCTCACCGGCGAGCCGCTTCGCCGCCTCGACGCCTTTATCGCTAAGGGGCCTGTCGTGATCGCTGCCGTAGAAATCGGCAGCGCTCACGGCGTAGGCGTGCCTCACGAAGGTGAGGCTTTTCAAATTAAGGACTTTGGCCAAATCAGTTCCTCTTTCTCATTATGAGCAGCGCGAAGGCCGCCATGAGGGCCAGCAGAGCCGGTTCCGGCACGGGCGATTCAAGCGTCACCTTCAGGTCTTTGACGTCAACGTAGGCGCCGCTGCCCGTCAGGTTGAGGCGGAGGTAATCCACCTGGTCGGAAGATGCGACTTTCGTTCCGGTGATCTTGTAGCCTTCAACTTTGGTGGTGTTGTAGAAGGAGATCTCCTCAAGCTTCTTGTAGGAGGGCAGGGCGTTCAGTTCGAAGTCGTAGGCGATCCATTCGCCCCTGGGGGCGTTCTTGGTGAAGAGGCCCGTGTTCCTGGTGTAGTCGGTCAGCGAAAGTTTTATCATCTTCTGCCCGCTGGACGAGACGGCGGAGAAGGCGCTCTGGAACTGGCGCTGATCTTCGTTCTGGGTCAGGTAGAAGTAGCCGTTGTAGTCCTCGGGGAAACGCAGCTTGCAGCTCACGCGGAAGTTGAGGTTCGTGCTGTGGCCTTCCGGAGCGCCGATGAAGACGAAGACGCCCTGGTCGGCGTTGGGCAAAGTGGAAACTTTGCTCCTGCCGAAACGGAGATAAGAGCTGGTGCCGTCGTTCTCGACAGTCGCGGAAAGCTGTTCGTTTTGGCTCCAAGAGCTGTCGGTCTCATCGAGCTCTTCCCCGACGCTCCCTTTGAAGTCATCGGAATAGAGCAGGTATCCCCTGCCTTCGTTGCCGCGCGGACGAATGAATTTCTTCGTGATCGTTCCGGCCTCGCCGGCTTCGATCTTAAGGACGCCCAGGTCTTTTCCGAAGGCGGTGGACTCATCCTTGCAGCGGATGAACAAAGACGCCTTGTCGGAGAAGGAGCCGTTATCGGGCACGACTTCGAATTTGTCGGAACCGGAAACGATCGTGGCGGTATAGTTGATCAGTTCGGAGGGAGCCGCGTTGGTGAGTACCCATTCCGTCTCCGTTTCACCGATCCTGAACGGCCTGCAAACGACGCCAAGGCTTGCCTTCTCGAGAGGCACAAGCTTGACTTCCAGGCTCTTGATCATCGCCTCGCCGTTTCCCTTGGGAAGATACATCCTCACGGCGTCCACGGAAGCGGTGGGCTTGACGGCGGAGCCCGTCAGCTCTCCTTCCACGGAAACGTTGTCGCCGTCGATGAACAGCCTGCGCAGGATCTTTTTTCCGGGAGTGGTGTTGATCTTGTAGCCGTAGCTTACGAAGGCGTTGGTGGCGAACTCCTTGCCGATGAGATGCGGATTCTCCCTATAGTCGGTCAATTCCAGCTTGAAATCGCCGCCTTCGTTCACGAATTCGCTCTGGAACGAGCGGTTGGCGCTGTTCTGGCCCAGCACGAATTTCGAGGCTCTGTCGTTCAGGGCCACTTCAACGTTGAACTGCAGGTCGAACTGACCCTGCAATCCGGCCGGCATGCCGATCCTGGCGAAAAGGCCGTCGGAATCAGCGTTGGAACTGTTGGTGGTCTCGGTGTTCTTCATGACCGCAAGCTTCTCATACGGGACGTCCGAGACGTAGCGCTCGATCTTAAGGTCGTCGATGCAGAATTCGCCTTCGCCCCACTGGAAGAAGCGCAGCACGGTGAAATAGTCGTCGCTGCCGCTCTTAGAGAATACGCCGTAGCAGTCTTCCTCGACGCCCGCGAATTTAAGCCTTCTCAGGACGTGGCGGTTCGCTCCGTTGACTTTCACAACGTCGGCTTCTATGAGCATCTCAATGTCCGTCCACTCGTCGTCCCTAAGGTAGCCCTTTGACCTGAACCTGTTGCCCTCTTCGTCCTTGTTGTCCGAGTCAACGAGGAAGCCGCTGGCATGGCGCTTGAAGACAGGCTCGGCAATGTCGGGCGTGAAGAAGGAGAAGGTCTTGTCTCCCCTGCCGGACATCTTTACCTTTGCCGTGATGAAGAAGTAGCCGTGGGCGAAAGGCTCGGTCCATCTTGTCTTGATGCCCTGGATCTTCAGGTGCGGAGCGTAATAACCGGTGAGATATTTTACCTGCAGGTACTTGTTGGTGACGCCGCCTTTGATTTCGGCGCGCACGATGGAACTGCCGTTGGTGGCGGGGCCGTAGCCTACGGTCCAACCTCCCTTGCCTATGATGCTCTCGTCCACCGCATAGTCTTCGAAATCCTCGCTCTTGACAAGGTCATAGTAAGTCGGAGAGACCGTCCTCATTTGGAAATCCACTTCCTTGGTGGCGGAAAGGGCGGCGTCCTGCTCCACGATGTTATCGAATTTGTCCTGCGTGAAGTCTTCCTTGTAGAGCACGTAGCCTTCCTCGTCGGAACCGTTGGCCACGGAGATCTTCCTTGTAAGGCAGCCGGCGGTGCCGCCGTTGATCTTGACTATGCAGTAAGGACGCGTGGAGTTGGCTCTGGAAAGGTCAGCCGTCAAGGTGATGGTCTCCGTGGAGGAGAATTTTCCCTCATCTTTGGAAATTGAGAAGATGTTTTCGGGGTCGCTGATTATTTCCGCCCTGTAGCCGACGTAGCTGTTGGCGGCGCGGTTCGTCAAACTGAGCTTGCAGACGGATTCTTTCAGCGGGAAGAAAGGCTCTTCTGTGAAAGCCAATTCGCCGACTTTCCAGCCTTTGCCGTAGCTGAAGACCACGGCGCAGGGCTGAACGCCTTCCATGATGTTGTAGGCTTTCACGATGACGGTGTAGCGGCCGGCGGGAGAATCGCCGAGCCTCATGACTTCGATGTTGTTGAGGTGGTCGTTAAGGTAATGTCTCTGGCCTCCGGGAGCCACGACGGTAAGATCCAGATCGTTGACCAGCGCCTTTTCAGCGCCCCAGGTGCCGGGATAGTCAGTCCAGCAAAGGCCCACGACGAGGTCGCAGCCGGCGGGTTTCTCGAAGTAGTTCGTCACCGCCTTTCCGGTGGATCTGAGGCTCATTTCGGCAAAGGACATCTGTCCGTCCGTGGGCTCCAGGCTCTCTTTCACGTTCACGTGCCCGTTGCCTTCCACGTTGTTCGGACGTTCGGGTGGGATCTCCATGAAGCGGTCGTACTGGCCGGGGAAGAGCGATTTGGCGCCGACGCACATGACGCATTTTACCAGCGCGGCGCTGGGGCTTGCGACACGCCTGTTGTTGGTAAGATAATCCCTGACGACCGCGGCGCAGCCGGCGGCGATCGGGCTCGCCATGGACGTGCCGCCCATGTAAGTGTAATACTGCGCTCTGGTGCTGGTCTTGTCAGCGCTGGCCAAAGTCGAATAGACGCCGGTGGCCGGAGCGATGATGTCCGGTTTGGTGCGGCCGTCGGCGCAGGGTCCCCTGGCGGAAAAGTCCGCGATGCCCTGGTGCACGCCGTCAAAGGGCTCGCACTCCGTCGCCAGCTTGGGACGCCAGTTCTCCGAACCGCCCACCGTTATGATGTTCTTGGCGGAGGAGTCGTACATGATGGCGCTCTGGGTGGGCAGGTCGATCTTTTTGTTACCGTTGCCGCTTGAGAAGCAGATGGTGTAGTCCTTGTGGTCCCAGATGACCTGGTCGTAGAGGCGCGCGCCGCTTCCGTAGTAGCCGTCGCTGTTGCTGCCCCAGCTGTTGTTCATGACGCGGGCCCCCTCGTTGTAAGTGTTGACAAGGTCGTCCTCGTTGCCGGAATAGATGTAGCCGCTCCTAAGTCCGGCGCACAGGCAGAAGATATCCGCTTCGCAGGCCATGCCGCGGAACTGTCCGTCGCTGGCGGCGCCGTTGCCGACCGCCGAACCGGCCACGTGCGTTCCGTGGTTGCCGGCGTCGGCCCAGTCGTCATAGGAACCTCTTTCGTTGGCGATGCCTGTGGTGGCGCGGCCCTTTATGTTCTTCCCGAGAAAGTCCGGGTGGATCTTGTCGGTGGTGCCGTTGTCAAGGCCGGTGTCCTGAATGCAGACCATCTGTCCCTTGCCGGTATAGCCGTCCAGCTGCAGATCGTCAACGTTGCACAGGAATTCGGATCTGGAGACGTCGTTGCAGAGCTCTTCCTCCGCGTAGGGTTCCAGGAAAGCCACGTCTCCCCTCTTGGCGATCTCATAAGCCTGGCCGTTCGTCATGAGCGCCTTCACGCAGGGTTCCAGCGTGTTGAAGAGCTCTTCGACCTCCTTGGCGCCCGCGGCTTCCAGCGCTTCTTTTATCGCGGGAAGATATTCTTTCCTGAAGGTGCCGACCTGGACGGGATAATATTTCTCCCCGCCCACGGCGTTGACGCTCGCTTCACCAGCACCCGGATAAGTCATTTTGTATTCCGGCAGATATTCGCCGGCGTAAAGGATGGAGAAACGCTCTTTCAGATCCGCCAGCGCCGTCTCGTTTGCTTCCACGATGTAAGCGTTGGGCGGAATGTTGCCCAGGAAGTTTATGCCGAGAGCCTTGACCGCTTCCCGCTCTTCAGGCGTGAAATTGCTTTCCGGCTGCACAATGTAAAGGCGCGTGCCGTCCGCAGTGGGAGTGCAGACGGGAGCCTGCAGGCTGTTGACGGTCGGCGAAGTAGGATCGATGGTCGCCTTTATAAGCCTGATCTTGCCGGGATCGGCGAGAAGGGTCAGAGAGATGAACGCTGCAAAAAAAGCGAGTTTTTTCATGTGGGTTCCTTAATTTGATCTTTATTGCTCAGTGCTGTTGTCGTTTATAAATTCGCTAAGGCCTAAAGCCAGGGAAGCCGGATCTCCTTCCCCGGAGGAGATCAGTTTCATCTTGAGGCTGAATTTGCCGGTCTTCTTTTTCACGCTGGCTTTGACCGTGGTCCCTTCCGCGGGAGAGCCGGAATAAGTGATCACCTTGCCTTTGTCCTCGCCGCGGCAGAGGGAATCTCCGACGAACCTGGTGTCGCCTTCCTTGGTGTTTAGGATCGTGATCTCATTATCTTCGCCGCACCTGTCCTTCAGGTTGTCCAGGATGACGCCCTTGCCTTTTATCGCGGCTTTGTCAGGCGGCGTGTAATAGATCATGCTGCCGTCGTAAGTCAAAAACGAGATATAGTTCGTGGCACCTTTGTCGGAATAGGAGAACTTGTCGTTCTTCGCCGCGTAAGAGAAGGAAAATCCGCCGTCTTTAACAACGAGCTTGCCCTTCTCGAGCTTGGGAGAGAACTTTCTGCCGATAGAGATGTTTCTCAAGGTGTTGAAGATCCCCATGTAGCCGGTGTATTCGACAGCGGCGCGCCCTTTTTTACCCAACGTTCCCGTCAAGGAGAAATTAAGGCTGCCCTTCCAGTCCAACGGCCTGAACGTACGGCGGCCTTTGCCGGTCGTGTGCTCGCCGGCGCGGTAGTGGAAGACCAGGGCGCAAGGCTGCGGGCCCCGCATGATGCTCTTGGCCCTAACGATCACTTTGTAATCGCCTTCCGGCGCTTCGTAGATGTGCAGAACTTCCACGTTGTTCAAATGATCGTTCAGGGTGTGCTTCGTGCCGTCAGGATCGATCACGTAAAGGTCGAGGTCATTCACAAGAGCCTTGTCCGCGCCGACCGAACCGGGATAGTCGGACCAGACGAGACCGACGTTCAGGTCGCAGAGGGCCTTCTTGGAATAGACGTTGGTGACGGCCTGCCCGTTCAAACTGAAGGTGAATTCATCGAAGAACATCTCGCCGTCCGTGGGCTCAAGGCTCTCCTTGATGTTGATGTGCCCGTGCCCTTCCACAGCGTTGGGCCTGACGTCTTCGAATTCTTTTTCGTACTGCCCGGGGATCAGCGTGCGGGCGCCGGTCACCAGGATCGCTTTCACCAGCGCGGCGCTGGCCGAAGCGACATCGCGTTTCTTGCTGAGATAATCCCTTATGATGGCGCAGCAGCCGGCCGTGATGGGGCTCGCCATGCTGGTGCCGGACATGTAGCAGTAATACTCACTCCTTACGGAAGAGTGCACATTGCTGGACAGCGTCGAGTAAATGTAGGTCCCTGGCGCCACGACGTCCGGCTTGATCCTGCCGTCGCGGCAGGGGCCGCGGCTTGAGAACCAGGCCATGCCCTGGTGCACGCCGTCGTCCGGCTTGGCGTCCTCGCCCTTTTCTGGGCGGTAGCTTTCCGCGGCGCCCACCGTGATGACGTTCTTGGCGGCGGAGGCTTCGTTCATGGTGCTTTTCGGGGGAGCATAGGCGTATTTATTCGCGTTGCCCGATGAAAAGCAGACCGTGTAATCGGGGAAAAGCCAGATCAGGGAATCGTAAAAACGGGCTTCCGAACTGTAATAGCCGTCGCTGGTGATGCCCCAGCTGTTGTTAATGACGCGGCAGCCGGAATGGTAAGTGTTAGTAAGGTCAGCCGCGTTGCCAACGCCGATATATCCGTCGCTTTTGCCTGCGCACAAAATGAAAAGCGAAGCGTCGGGCGCCATACCGCGGTACTGGCCGCCGCTGGCGCTGCCCGTGCCGACGGCGGAACCGCACACGTGGGTGCCGTGGTCGCCGTTGTCTCTCCAATCATTATATGAGCCGCGCTCATTGGCGACTGTGGCGGTGGCGCGGCCGATGATCTTCTTGTTCTTGAAGTCGGGATGGATGTTCGCAAGGTCGCCGTTGTCCAAGCCCGTGTCATGGATGCAGACCATCTGACCTTTGCCGGTGTAGCCGGCCAGCTGCAGGTCTTCCAGGTTGGCGAGCGGCCCGCTCTTGGCGACGTCGTTCAAAGGTTTCGCCGGAGCGTAGGGTTCGATGAAGGCTACGTCTCCCCTCTTGGCGATCTCATAAGCCTGGCTGTTAGTGAGCTTAGTCTTCACGCAGGGTTCCAGGGTGCCGGAAACCTCCGCAATATCCGGCGCTCCTAAGGCTTCCAGCGCTCTTACGATATCGGGAAGGCATTCCTGCCTGAAAGTACCGACCTTGACAGGATAAGCGATCTCCTCGCCGGCTGCGTCAACGCTTGATTCGTCAGCGCCAGAGTAAAGCAGTTTGTATTCCGGCAGGAATTCGCCGGCGTAAAGGATGGAGAACTTTTCCTTAAGCGTTATGAGATTTCTTTCCCCCGCCTCCACAAGGTAGGCGTTGGGCGGGAAGTTGCCGCGGAAGATGATCCCCAGCTTTTCAACTTCGATACGCTCGTCGTCCGTGAAATTCGTTTCCGGCTGCACGACGTATAGGCGCGTGCCGGCGCTGGACAGAGAACATACTGACGTTTGAAGATTATTGACGATAGGCGCAGCCGGATCGATGGTGGCTTTGGCAAGTTTGATCAGGCCCGGATCGGCGAAAAGCGAAAGGGAGGCAATAGCGGCTAAAAGGGAGAGTTTTTTCATTGTTGTTCGCTGTTTTAATATTTATTATTCTTTGTCTTCCAGGGGAGGATCGGGGACCCAGCAGCACAAGCTCGGC
>JAFZID010000111.1 GCA_017554565.1 bacterium | reverse complement strand
CAGGGCTGGGAAGAGGAAGGGCAGGAAGCGATGGCCCAGTATTTCAGCCGCCGCAAAGTTTTGAACTGCGGCTTTGACAGCGATTCCTTGGGGCAGCTTATCTGGCGCGCAAAATACGCCAATCTCTCCGGAATGAAGACCTACAACCTCGTGCTCCAGGCGGGGCTTATCGACACCGGGATCACGGAAGAGGAATTCCTGGACGGATACGCCGCGCTCTTTGCGGAATGCCGCGCCGCCCAGCCCAACGCCAGGATCATCGTGATGGGTCTGCCTCCCAGGGGGCTCACCGCCGACGATCCCATGAGGGCGCGTATTGCCAAGATCAACGAAGGTCTGAAAGAATTCGCAAACGGCGAGAATGTCTTTTATGTTGACTGCAACGATCAGCTTGTTGACAGCGCCGGCAATTTGCACTCGGACATTTCCCCCGACCAGATCCACTTCACAGCCAAGGCCTACGAGATTTGGGCCAAGGCGCTTCTTGACGTTTTGAAATAAATTATGAAATTAAAATTAGGATTGATCTTTATGTTGACGGCTGTTTCCGCTCTTGCTGGAGATATTCTTTTCACCACCCCGACTCCCAGAGACCTTGACTCCAATTCCTGGTGGAACACCAGGCGAGCGATGAAGCAGAAGGAAATAAAGGAGAAGGGTGACGTGAGGGTCCTCTTCTACGGCGACTCCATCACGGAGCAGTGGGAAATCGAAGGCTGCGGGAAGAAAGTCTGGGACGCGCATTTCGCCGAGGGTCCCTACAAAGCCATCGAGTTCGGCTACGGCGGCGACAGCACCCACCATCTTCTCTACCGCCTGGAACACGGCGAGATGGACAACCTCGACCCCGACGTCGTCATTTTGCAGATCGGCACCAACAACAGCTGGAACCAGCCGGAGTATCCCGCCATGGATTCCGTACTGGGCGTGAAGGCGGTGCTCGACAAACTGAGAAGCAAATTCTATATCTCGCGCATCGTTCTGTGCGCCATTCCTCCCTGCGGCAGGGACAAAAACGATCCCAGGCGCGTAAAGAACGACGCCATCAACGCCGAAATGATCAAGATGGCCGACCATCACACGGTCTTCTGGCTGGACTGGGCCAAGGATTTCGTCAACGAGGAAGGCGTCCTGGACAAGAATTTCTTCCCGGATTACGTGCATCCCAGCGAGGCGGGCTTCCAGGCCTGGTATGAGAAACTGAAACCGATCCTGGACGAATTCCGCTACACAAAAGGCACTCCGGAAACGGCCGCGGCCCAGACCAAGAGCGAGCAGGGCTGGTGGATGCAGCGTATGCGGGAAAGGCGCACGCAGATTCTCCAGAAGGAAGACCGCAAGTTCGATCTCGTCATGCTGGGCGACTCCATCACCCACATGTGGGAATGGGACAGCAACGGCAAGACGGTCGCCGACGAATTCTTCTCCAAGTATTCCATCCTGAACTGCGGTTACGGCGGCGACTGGACGCAGAACCTTTTGTGGCGCGTCCGCTACGGCGAACTGGACAACTACGAGGCCAAGCTCATAACCGTCCTCATAGGCACCAACAACCACAAGGCCACCAAGGAGGAAGTGGCGTCCGCCATCAAGCTGATCCTGGATGAAATAAGAGCTAGGCAGCCCAAGGCCAAGGTCCTTCTCCACGCCATCTTCCCTTGCAATGAGAAGCCCGACGATCCCATCAGGATAAAGAACGACGAGACCAACGAGCTCATCAAGAAGTTCGCGGACGGGGAGAACATCATCTGGTTCGACATCAACAAAAAGCTGATGAACGAGGACGGGACCATCAGCAAAGACATGTTCCCGGATTATCTGCATCCTTCACCCAAAGGCTACCGCGTTTGGGCGGAATCTTTGAAACCTTATCTTGAAAAATATTGCGAGGAATGATCATGAAAAAAGCAATCGCGTTTATTTTCGCTCTGCTGCTGACGTCCCTGACTTTCGCCATGGGCGTCATCCCGGCCATGACGCCTGCGCCCCAGAGCACTGACTCCAATTACTGGTGGTGCGCCAAGCACTATGGTAAGCTCAACGAAATAAAGGAGCGCGGCGGCGACGTGCAGGTCGCTTTCTACGGCGACTCCATAACCGAATTGTGGGAGTGGCAGGACCGCGGAAAAGCCATCTGGGAAGAGCAGTTTGTGAAAGGCCCCTACAAGGGCATCTGCTTCGGCTACAGCGCCGACTGCACGCAGCATCTGATGTGGAGACTGGACAACGGGGAAATGGACGGCATCGATCCGAAAGTCGTCGTAGTCCAGATCGGCACCAACAACAGCTGGCTGCATCCCGAATATCCAGCGGCGGACACGATCCTCGCGATCTCCGCCATCCTGCAGCAGATCAGGAACAAATTCTCCGACGCCAAGATCATCCTGTGCCCGATCCCGCCCTGCGGCGAACTGCCGGAGGACGCCAGGAGAATAAAGAACGCCGTCGTCAACAAGGAGATCAAGAAAATGGCGGACGGCAATGATATCGTTTGGCTCGACTGGTCTTATCCTCTTCTGAAGGCGGACGGCAAGGTCGATCAGACGCTCTTCTACGACTTCGTCCATCCCACCAAGGAAGGGTACGAAAAATGGTTCCAGGCCCTGAAGCCGCTCCTTGACGAATTCCTCACTCCGAGAAAAGAACCTGAGGCCGTCACTCCCGAGTCGAAGCTTAACGAGGAATGGTGGAGAAAGCGCCTTTTCGAGCACCGCGTGAAGATCTGCGCCAACACCAACAAATATTTCGATCTGGTCTTGTGCGGCGACTCCATCACCCACGGCTGGGAAGGCTGGGGAAAATCCGTTTTCGAGGAATATTTCTCCAACTATCAAACCTTGAACCTCGGCTACGGCGGCGACCGCACCCAACATCTGCTCTGGAGACTGCAGAACGGCGAACTGGACGGCTACAAGGCCAAAGTCGTCGCCATTATGATCGGCACCAACAACGTGGAGGATCCCGCGGAAGACGTGGCGGCGGGCATCAAAGCCAGCCTCGACGCCATCAGGGAAAAACAGCCCGAAGTCAAGGTCCTGCTCATGCCGATCTTCCCCAGGGACAAAACCCCCACTAACGAAAGAAGGGTGAAGAACGAAAAAGTCAACGAGATCATCAAGACTTTTGCCGACGGCGAAAAGATCGTTTGGCTCGACTTCAACAAGAAGCTCACGGAGGAAGACGGAACGCTCTCCGAAACCGTGTTCCCGGATCTTTTGCATCCCAATGAAAAAGGCTACCGCGTCTGGGCGGAAGAGCTGAAACCTTTCATAGAAAACAATTAACTTTCCATAAAGGAGGACAACAATGAAAAAACTCCTTATGCTTCCGATCCTGCTTGGCTGCGCCCTGGCGTTTGCGGCTCCCGATTCCTGCGATCCTGAGATCCACAATTACTCCGGCTGGATGGAACGTCATAATTCGAAACTCAAATTCATCCAGCAGTACAGTTCCGAAATACAGATCGCGTTTTTCGGCGACTCCATCACCCACTTCTTTGAGGACACGGGTAAAACTGTTTGGAACCAGTATTTCAACGGCACGCCTTACAGGGCCTTGAACTGCGGCTACGGCGGCGACCTTACCCAGCACGTCCTGTGGCGCATGCTCAACGGGGAACTGGACGGTTACAAAGCCAAAGCTCTCGTTCTGATGATCGGCACCAACAACGCCGGCGCCAACACTGTTTACAGGGAACCGCAGGGCGACACCGTCCTGGGCATCAAGAAATGCGTGGAGCTCATGCAGGAGAAGCAGCCTGACGCCGTGGTGATCCTCTGCTCGATCTCTCCCAGGGGCACGGACAAAAACGACAGTTACAGGAAACGCAACGACGTCGTCAACAAAGAGCTGGAAAAGCTCTGCGACGGCAAAAAAGTCATATGGTGCGACTGGGGTCCCCAGATGCTGGAGCCGGACGAGACTCTGCCGGTGGAAATGTGCTCCACCGACTATCTGCATCCCACCGTGAAAGGCTACAAGATCTGGGTGAAGAACCTTCTGCCTCTGTTCGCCGCCATCATCGATCCCAAGGATCCTGATTCCTGCCTGGTGCCGTCCATAAGGACGGAAAGAGAATGGTGGGACGCCATCGAATCCGCAAGGGGAGACCTGAGCGACAAGAACGTGGCTTTCCTGGGCGACTCTTTCCTGGAGGGTTTCTACAGCGTGGCCCCCGAGGCCAGGAAGGACCTTCTCGGCGAAAAGAGCGAACTTAACCTGACTTTCCAGGGCGACCTTTTGCAGAACGTTTTGTGGCGCGCTAAAAACGGCGAACTGAACGGATTCGCGGCCGACACTCTGATCGTCTGCGCCGGCAACGCCAACACCAACAGGACGCCTGTGGAAGTAGCCGCCGGCATAACGACGCTCGTCGAGGCGGCGAAGGATAAGCAGAAAAAAGCCAGGATACTTTTGACTCCCATCCTTCCCATGGGCAGGGAGAAAGATTCCTCCTTGAGAAAATGGGTTGAAGAGACCAACGAACTCCTAAGGGGCTTGGAAAAAGACGGCGTAAAGATCGTCGATCCCGCCAGCGTCTTGCTTGACGGATCCGGCGTTCTTCCCGAAAAGTATTCAGCCGACGGCGTCAGCCTTACCAAGGAAGGTTACGAAGCCTGGGGAGCCCTTTTAAAATCCAATCTTTAAGGCTCAGCCAATAGGAGAATCCATATGAAAAAGATATTTTTGCTCTTAGTTGTTTTGCTGTCGGGCAACCTTCTGGCCGGCGTAAGGGCGGCCACCCCGGCGCCCCAGAGCACTGATCCCTCCTCCTGGTGGTGCCAGCGCTTTGAGAAAAAATGCATCGAACTGAAAGAGAAAGGCGCGCCTCTTCTTCTCATCGGCGACGACGTCACCCAGATGTGGGAGGAGAACGGCAAAGGCTTGCAGCCTTTCAGGGCATATTTGCAGAAGGAGCCCATGAGCGCCGTGGACATCGGCTACAACGGCGACAGGACTGAGAACGTTCTCTGGCGCCTCCAGAACGGCGAATTGGACGGTTACGAGCCTCCCAAGGCGGCCGTCATCATGGTCGGCGCCAACAACACCATCGGCTTCAGCGAAGACGAGGAGCCGCCCTGCGACACGATCCTGGGCATCCGCAGCATAATAGACACCATAAAGGAACGCTGCCCGGAAACGAAGATCTTCGTCTTCTCGATCCTGCCCTGCGGGCGCACCCCCAACGATCAGAGAAGGACCAGGAACTTCACCGTGAACGCCGCCCTGAGCCGCCTCTGCGAAACCCTTGGGGCGACTTATTACGAGATCAACAGCCAGGTCATGGACATCGACGGCAACTTCGGCGACGACTTTTCCTATGACGGAATACACCTGAACACCAAGGGCTACAAGGTCTGGGTAAAGAACATCACGAAGCTTCTTGATCCCATCTTCTTCCCGGAGGAAACGCCGGGTTACAAACTCCCGCTTTCCCGTTTCGGCGAACCCTGGTGGTTTGACAGGCTCTTTGAGATCAGGTCCTCCATAGGCACGACCACCACCCGCCCCAACGTTGTTTTCCTGGGCGACGATCTGGCCAAAGGCTGGGAGGATCAGGGCGCCGAGGCCGCGAAGGAGCATTTCGGCTCCCGCCGTCTGAACAACGCCGGCATCGACGGCGACTCGCTCGCCCAGATCATCTGGCGCGCCAGGTACAGCTGCCTTTCCGCTTTCCGTCCCGCCCTCGTCGTCCTGCAGGCCGGGTTGGTGGATTCGGAGATTTCCCCCGAGGAATTCCTGGACGCTTACAGCGACCTCGTGACAGAAGCGCGGGCGAAGCAGTCGGCTTCCAAGATCATCATTATGGCTCTGCCTCCCAGGGGAGCGCTTCCCAGCGATCCCATGAGGGAAAGGATAGAGGCTATCAACGACGGGCTCGAGAAGCTGGTCAAAAACGACAAGACCTTCTTCGTCAACTGCAACGACGAACTTCTGGAACCGGACGGAACGCTCTCTCCTGAAATGTCCCCGGACCAGATCCATTTCAGCGCCAAGGCTTACGAGATCTGGGCCAAGGCCATCCAGGAGATCCTGGAGAAATAAAAGATCTGATGAAGATCCTGGTAGTCAACTGGCGCTGCATCAAAAACCCGGAAGCGGGCGGCGCGGAGATCCATATGCATGAGATCTTCCGCCGCGTCGCTTCCCTGGGGCACGACGTGACGCTTGTGGCGCACGCCTACAAGGGCGCGCCAAAAGAGGAAGTCATCGACGGCATCAGGACCGTCAGGATCGGCAACCGCTATTTGTTTCATTACGCTTTCAAGCGCTATTACAAAAAGCATCTCAGGGGCGAATTCGACATCGTCGTGGACGACATCTCGAAGATCCCGCTCTTCACGCCGCAGTACGTCATTGAGCCGCTGGTGGGGATCTCCCTTCACATCCACGGGAAGACGCTCTACAAGGAGCTTCCCAAACTCGTGGCGGACTACATCATAAAAAGGGAATTAAGGATCCCGGAAGTTTACAAGGGAAAGCTTATTTTCGCCGACTCTCCCAGCGCCCGGGACGAACTCATAAGAATGGGGCACCCCGCGGACAGGACGGCGCTTTTGTACGCCGGCATCGACCACGAGCTTTTCAAGAACAATACGGCGCCAAAAAGCGAACATCCGCTAATAAGCTATATCGGAAGATTGAAGCGCTACAAGCAGGTCGATCTTATCGTAAAAGCCATGCCGCTGATCCTGAAGGAATTTCCCGACGCCGTGCTTGAAATAGGCGGAAAAGGGGATGACCTTCCCAACATCGAATCGGCGGTCAAAGAATTGCATCTGGAAAACAGCGTGAAGTTCCTGGGCTTCCTTTCCGAAGAGGAGAAAGCCAGAGCCATGTCCAGGGCGACCGTCACCGCCACCATGGCGGAGAAGGAGGGCTGGGGCATAACCGTCATTGAATCCAACGCCGCGGGAACTCCCGTGGTGGGCTCAAACGTCCAGGGTTTGAGGGATTCCATCGTGGACGGGAAAACCGGGCTTCTGGTCGAGCCGGGCAGCAGCGCCGACCTGGCCCGAAAGATCATTTCGCTCCTGAAGGACAAAGAGCGTCTCCGGAAAATGGAAGCGGAAGCCAAAGCCTGGGCCGCCACTTTCACCTGGGAGAGATCGGCGGAAGAATTTATCGAGGCGGCCAAATCTGAGATCGCCGCCAATTCTAAATGAAATTAAAAGACCACAGAGTGATCCTGAACGCCCAGAAGGCGTCTTATCCTGCCGAAGCGCCCTTCGGCCCGGAGGGCAATGCGCTTTATCAGAGCGTTACGGAACTACTCAAAACGGCTTATCCCGCGCCCGACGGCAATTATCTCGGCGCTCTGATAAAACCGGGCGACAAGGTCGTAATTAAGCCGAACGTGGTCAAAGCCTCGCACGAGAGGAAAGAAGGCGAGTGGGAGCAGGTCGTGACCCACGGCGCCGTTGTCAGGGCGGTCATCGACCATGTCCTCACCGCTTTGAAAGGGGAGGGCGAAGTCATCGTTGCGGAAGCGCCCCAGACCGACACGCCCTTCGATCTTGCGATGGAACGCTGCGGCATCAAAGCCGTGGTTGAACATTATCAAAACACATCTCCCGTAAAAGTCACGCTTCTAGATCTCAGGAAAGAGGAATGGGTTGCCAAAGACGGCATCGTGGTAAAAAGAACGGAACTGCCCGGCGACCCCCTCGGATATAAAGAGATCGATCTGGGCGATATAAGCGCCTTTTGCGAAGTGGAGAACAACTCTTCGCCTTTTTACGGCGCGGACTATGACATAGAAAAAACGGCCGAGCACCACAGCGGCGGACGCCACGAATACCTCATCTCCAACACTATTTTGGAGTGCGACGTTCTCATAAATCTTCCGAAACTGAAGACGCACAAGAAGACCGGCATGACCTGCGCCATGAAGAATCTGGTCGGCGTCAACGGCGACAAGAACTACCTTCCGCATTACCGCCTGGGCGATCCGGCTTCCGGCGGCGACCAGTTCTCGAGGCACGATCTCAAAACAACGAGCGAAAGAAAACTTGTGACAGTTTGGAAAAAAGCCATGTACCGTCTGCCGGGCTTTGTGAACGAATGCTTCCGCCCCGTGAAGGCCTTCATGCGTCTTTTCTACGGCGATACGAAAAACACCGTGCGCAGCGGCAACTGGTACGGCAACGACACCTGCTGGCGCATGGTCTGGGACCTTAACAAAGCTTTTTTAACTTTTGCCAAAGCCAGAAGCTACCTCGCCATCGTGGACGCCATAGCGGCGGGGGAGGGCGACGGCCCTCTGGCGCCCGACAGGAAAGACTGCGGATGGCTGGCCATGGGCGAGGATCCCCAGGCTCTTGACCGCGTTCTTAGCGAACTTATGGGCTTCGATCCCGAAAAAATGGGCTTCCTCAAAAGGCCTCTGGAAGACGAGGCCGCGGTCCCCGAAGTTGTCTTCGTCAGCGAAGAAGCCAAAGCGCAGATACTAAATACGCCGCCCTTCGAACCCCATTTCGGCTGGAAGGGCCATATAGAACTTACCGCTGATGCCAAAAATAGTTTATAATAATAGTGAAAGTTAATCTTTTAACATTTCAGGAGGAAAAAATATGAAAAAGATGTTATTGGCGCTGGCAGTGGTTATGGCGGTTTGTGTCTGCAGCGCGAAAGAGTACTCCAGCGCTTCAGACTGGCCCTGCGAGGTCAAAGCCGACGGAACTACCTTCCAGATCTTTGAGCCCAGCGTGGAACTTTTTGCCGGCAACAATCTAAAGATCCGTTCCGCCGTGTCGATCCAGAAGGACGCTGCCACGACCAACGAGCCCCTTTACGGCGCGATCTGGATCACGGCGCTTTCCAGCAACGACACGGTCAACCGCAAGGTCGTCTGCGACAGTCTGAGAGTGGCCAAGTTCAAATGCCCGGATGCGGAGGATATGGAGATATCCTACGCCGCCGATCTGCAGAACGCCCTCAAGACCGTGGAAATGACCTTCGATCTGGACTACGTCCTGCGTCTTGAAAAGGAAGAGGCCGCCCAGACCAGGAACGAGGCTGAGCTTATGAACGATCCCCCCAAGATCCTTTGCGTCACCAACGCGACTGTCCTGGTGGAGATCGACGGCGCGCCCATCATGCGCAAACTTGACGACGGCGGCAAATACGAAGCGGTCGCCAACACGCCTTTCTGCCTGGTCTTCGACACCCAGAAGAACTGCTATTATCTGAAGGGCGCCAACTACTGGCTCACCTCTCCCAATCTTCAGAGCGACTGGTGCGTTATTTCCAACGTGCCGGACGACGTTAAAACTTACGGCGAATCCCTGAACTTGACGGACGAGGAGAAGGAAGGCTTCAAGGACGCCATCAGTTCCGGCGTTCCGAAAGTCATCGTGGTCACCGAACCCACCGAGCTTATCAGCATCGACGGCACCCCCAAATACAAAAACGTCGAGGGCACCGACATCATGTACGCGGAGAATACGGAGAACGATCTCTTCTACTGCGCCGCTGATGAAAAACTTTACGTCCTGCTCTCCGGCCGCTGGTATGCCCATCAGCAGGACGACACCTGGGAATACGTCGCCCCCGACAAACTCCCCTCCGGCTTCTACAAGATGAACGCCAACAACAGCAAGGAAAGCGTTCTGCCTCACATCAAGGGCACTCCCGAAGCGAAGGAGGCCGTGGCTGACACTTACGTGCCCCAGACCGTGAAAGTCGCCCGCAAGGCCGAGGAAGTCCCGGAAGTCGTCTATGACGGCACTCCCCAGTTCAAGGAGATCCCGGAGGCTTATCCGGTGGCTTACGCCGTCAATACTCCCCACGACATCATCCGCGTCAACGACCGCTATTACCTTTGCGAAGACGCCATCTGGTATGAATCCGCCGATCCTGTCACCGGCTGGAAAGTCTGCATCAACGTTCCGGGCGTCATCTATTCGATCCCCCCGGCTTATCCCGTTTACCACGTGCGCTACGTCAGGGTTTACAACTATACTCCCGATTACGTTTACGTCGGTTATTATCCCGGATACGTCGGCTGTTTCGTGGACCGCGGCGTAGTCGTTTACGGCACGGGCTACCGCTACGCTCCCTGGATCGGCACTTACTATTATCCCTGGCCGGCCACTTTCGGCTTCGGCGTTTCCTACAGTTTGGGCTTCGGATGGGGCTTCAACATCAGCTGGGGCGCTCCCATGGGCTGGGTAGGCTTCGGCTTCTGCTGGAGCAACTACCGCTGGGGCTGGCATCATCACCCCCATTGGCACGGCGGCCACGGCCACTGGTGGGGCAGAGGCTGCGGTCCCTGGGACCATCACCATGTTTACAAGCATCACGGCCACGGCTGCGCTGACAGATATCATCACGGACCTCATTGCCCGGGCGGCCACGGCCCCGGACCGGCTCCCGCTCCCGGACAGCCGAAGAAGCAGGTCCCGGCCGGACGCTACCTTGTTGACGAGCCCGTCAAGAGCGCCAACCGCGCCGGCACGCCGGCCAATTCCCGCACAGGCAGGCAGAACATCGGCAACTCCCTCCAGACCGGTCTGAGAGCCGATAAGAACGGCAACGTTTACACCGGCTCCTCCAGGAGCGGAGTGGCCCGCGATTCCGCAAGCCGCGTCGGCACGCCCAGCACCGGCTCCTCCAGAGTCGGCACTTCCGTCGGCAGCGGCTCCAGCCGCGTCGGCACGCCCAGCACCGGATCCTCCAGAGTCGGCACCTCCGTCGGCAGCGGCTCCAGCCGCGTTGGCACGCCCAGCACTGGAT
>JAFZID010000110.1 GCA_017554565.1 bacterium | reverse complement strand
CATAAACATTCCTGAGATGCCGCTCCTCGGAACCGGCAAAACAGACTACCGTTCACTTAAGTTAAAACTCAAGCAAAGCAAATGAGCAACGAACAAGACAACAAATCCTTCCGTTTCATGCCTTCAAAAAAATGGTTCGCCAATGAAAATAGGCCCGAACCGTTCATCGACGGCTCGACGATCCCTGAAGCCTATCTGAAAGCATGCGCGCGGTTGGGCAAAAAGTATATTTCCGACGCCGACGCGATACTTGGCGAACTTGACTACGCCAAATCCCGCGTCGTGACGCTTCTCATTGCCGATTCCGTCAAGAATATCAAGGCGGAAAGGATCGGCATCTTCATGCCGTCGCTTGCGGCCACCGACCATCTTCTAGTGGGCTGCATCATGGCGAAGAAAGTTCCCGTGCCCCTGAACTGGACGCTGGGCAGGAAGAGCCTGGAACACGTTCTAAAGACCGCGGAACTGACGACTATTCTGACCTCCAAGAAAGTCTGGAGCCGCATGGACAACGTGCCCAAGGATCTCTTTGAGGACAAGCTCATGTTCCTTGAGGATATTTTGAAAGCGGGCGCCACGCCCTGGGGCAAACTGAAAGCCTTCGTGAAGAGCCTGCTGCCCGTTGACACCATCCTTTCCCTCTACAACCAGAAGGACACTAAAGAGGACGACGTCGCGCTGATCCTTTTCACGTCTGGTTCCGAGAACCTGCCCAAAGGCGTTCCTCTTACGCACAAGAATCTGCTTATCAACAGCGGCGACGCGGCCGAGGCGCTTTTGGCCAATTCCCAGGACTCCATATTTTCCATTCTCCCGCCCTTCCATTCCTACGGCCTCACCACTTCCGTAGTGCTGCCGATGGTGGCGGGCGTCAGGACCGTGCACTATCCCAATCCTTTGGATTACAAGAATCTGGCCCAGATGCTGGAAGATTGGAAAATGTCCATTCTGCCGGCCACTCCAACTTTTTTGAAAGGCATTCTGAAAGCGGCCAGGCCAGAGCAGCTGCAGTATGTTCTTAAGGTCGTGTCAGGCGGTGAGAGAACGCCGCAGGAAGTTTTCGAGGGCTACGACAAGATCGCGCCCCAGGCCATCCTGAGGGAAGGCTACGGCGTTACGGAATGCTCTCCCGTGATCGCTGTCGGCGATTACAAAGCGCCCAGGACCGTCGGCGTGGGCAAACCTTTCAAGCATGTGAAGGCCGCCATCGTCTCCCTTGAGACCAATGAGAAGCTTCCTCCCATGCAGGAAGGCATCATCTGCGTTTCCGGCCCCAGCATTTTCAGCGGTTACCTTGACAAGAGTCTGAAGAGCCCCTTCCTGGAATTCGACGGCCTGACATGGTACAACACCGGCGACATCGGCTACCTTACGGAAGAAGGCGTCATCGTTATTTCCGGCCGTTTGAAACGCTTCGTGAAGATTGGCGGCGAGATGATCAGCCTGCCGGCTCTGGAGCAAATTTTGGAAGCCAAGTGGCCCTCCAACGCCATGGGCCCGAGTTTGGCTCTGCAGTATTTTGAGGGCGACGGCAAGCCCTTCATCGTCATGCTGACGACCCAGGACATCGACAAGACGGAAGTGAACAACGCGCTTAAAGAAGGCGGATTCTCCAACCTCGCCAGGATCAGCCAGGTCCTGAAAGTCGAAAAGATCCCGCTGCAAGGCACAGGCAAAACAGACTTCCGCGCTCTGAAAGAGATCGCCGAAGAGCTTTTGAAAAAGTGAAGACCCACAAGACCAACGCGGTGAGGATACTGGAAAAGGAAGGCGCAGCTTTCGAGCTGCGCTCCTTTTCTTATAAGGATGTTCCCAGCGCCGTGGAGGTCGCGTCGATCCTGGGCTTCCCGCCGGAGACTGTCTATAAGACGCTGGTCACCACCAACGGACATCCCAAGGGCATTTTCGTCTTCGTCATTCCGGGGCCTGCGGAACTCGATCTGAAGAAGGCCGCCAAGGCGGCGGGGGAGAAGAGCCTTTCCATGCTGAAAAGCAAAGAGCTTTTCCAGGAAGTGGGCTACGTCCACGGCGGCTGCTCGCCAATAGGCATGAAAAGAAGGTTTCCGGTCTTTCTTGACGAATCGGCGCTTAAATTGGAGAAGATCTGTTTCAGCGCCGGGGAAATCGGTTTTCAAATAATCACGGCGCCGGAAACGCTTTTGAAAACGACCGGCGCCGCAACTTGCGATCTTATCTTGGACAGGTGATCAAGGCTTGGTGGCTTCCTCCCGGCACCAGCAGGAGAGGAAATGCATGACGATGAGGATGTCCAGGGAGGAGATGGATTCCAGGTTTTTGGCTGCTTCGTTAAGCTGATGCATGAACCACATGCCCAGTCCGAAACGTTCGTCGCAGTCGTAGAGGTTGTCGAGATACTCCTCGTCCAAATTGCTGTTGCGGGGCGAAGCGAAGCCGAAGCGCAGGTATCCGATGTCCTTTCCTATGTTCCAGGCCAGGAGGGCCGCCAGGGGAGGATTGCTCTCGTAGGCAACGAGCATTCTTTTCGCTTTTTCTTTCTGCGTGCTGGCGAGCAGGATGTTCTGATGGTGGGTCCTTCCCGGCGTCTGGGAAGAGGAGAGACGCTCGGCTATGCACATGACGCTCCAGGAGAAAGTGGAGATCATTTTTTCCGGCTGGCTGGCGAAGGCTTTGTCCTCCTTGGTCATGATCTCGTAAAAGCCGCCGTCGGGAACCAGAATGGTGCTGATGGCCAGGGCCATTTCCTTTTTCAAGGTCACGTTTTCAGTCTGCCGGTAGTGAGGCCAGATGTCCTTAATGGCGTCGGAGCAGCCAAGTTTGGCCAGGGCGCCGGAGACGGCGGTGGCCACGGTGGCGTTGTTGGTGGTCTTCAATAGCTCCCAGAGCCTGGGGATGGCGGTTACGCCGCCAAGGACGCCCAGGGTCCTGGCGGCCTCGCGCTGCACGAAGGGATTTTGGGAATCCAGTTTTTCCGTGATGATGGGGATGCCTTCCTTGCTGTTGTTCATCCTCAAAGCCCTGATCAGGGTGATGGGCAGGTCGGTGTCCTCGTCCTTAAGAAGTTCCAGGATGGCTTTGATGGCGTCCGGGCTGCCGATGGTGCCCAAGGCTTTGGCGGCGGCTTCCCTGACTTCATAGGAGGGGTCGCCCATCTTTTCCACCAGGTCTTTCACCGCGATGGCCGCGTTCTCTTCGCCCAGCTCTTCCACGGCCTCCGCCCTGGCTTCCGCGTCCGTGGAGTTCTGGATGGTGATGATGTTGTACATGGAGCGCGCCATCCTGATGGGATTGTAGAAGGCCAGGCGTCCTACGGCGTCCTTGAAGGGCAGCTCGTTCGCCATTACGGAGATCTTGAAGAACAGGGGAAGCACGGCGCCCCAGGCGAAGACTGCCAATCCGGCCGCGATAAGCTGCATATAGCGCCAGTCAGATCCCAGGACGACGGTGTGATAAGTCTTGAAGTGGTCGATGAAGATACCGGCGAGAACAGGTCCCAGGGCCGAGATCATGCCCACGACGAAGTTATGGCTCGCCATGGCGATGGAGCGGTCGTGGGTAGGAGCATGAATGCCCAAGAGCGCCATCTGTCCCATGTAAACGGCGTTGGCCAGCGCGCCGAACATGAACTGCCCGATCATCAATACCAGGACCGGCTGGGCGACAACAAAAGTGCGTTCAATATAGGGCAGGGAAAAGCTGAAGCTTTTGTCCGGATAGATGAAAAACCAGTAGAGGTTGACCAGGGGTTCTATGATGATCAAAAAGATCACATAGTTCCTGGCGGACAGCCTGTCGATGATATAGCCGCTGATCCGGCTGAAGGCCACTATGCCCAGGATGTTCGCGCCGGCGATGAAGGAAATGACATGGTAGCTTATGCCGTATTCTTCGCGGATGAAGATGTAAGAGAAAGCCGCGAAGATGGTGTTCAGGAAGAACCAGGCGCTGTAGGCGAAAGTAAGGTAGAGAAAGTCTTTGCTCTTGAAAGGTATCATCGCCCTTTCTATCATGCCCTTTTCACGGTTGGGATGCTCGGGTGTCACTTCGGCCGTCTTAGTCTGATAGAAAATATCGATCATGCTGAAGACGCCGGCAACAAAGAAGACCACCATGAAACCTAAGAGCGGAAGATCCTTCCATGGCCCGGGCAAAATGTCCAGAGCGTAACCGGAAAGGAAGATCGTGCCGAGATAGACCGTCATGACGATGGTCATGCGGCGGCCCCAGTAATTGCCGGCCTTGTCGTTGGGGATGAGATCAGTCATCCAGGCCAGCCAGGAGCCGGTGATGAAGTTGCCGAGCGCCATACTGGTGACGCAGACGGCGACCAAGGTTATGGCCAGGACTTTGTAGTCCTTAGTTAAGAGCGGCATGAAGGCCGGGATAAACCAGAGGAAGCGCTGAATGAAGGCGAAAAAGATGACCATAGGCCGCCTTTCCTTCAGCATCTCGGAAATGAAAGCCCCCGGCAGCTGCAGTATCATCGTGAAGCTCGTTATCGTGCCGGCCAGACCGATCAGCTTACCGGAAGCCTGCAGAACCGACAGATACATCTGGTAGGGGAGGTTTACGGTAATGGCTGTCCAGACGTTGCTGAAAACTCCGGACAGAATGGTCATGTTGAGGGCGCGGCGTATGCCTCTCTCCGTTACCGGATCACCGTTGGTAAAGAAACGCTGCGGTTTTGCGCTTGGCTTTTGGGCGGAAGCAGATTCCATAAAAATATTAGGAATAAACTTTGATTGTTTAAGAAGAATTATAACATTTAGCGGATTTGGTTGGTAGTGTTCCCCGGCGCCCGTTTTGTATTTAAAACGGGCTTCTAGTATAATTTTTAATATGAAGAGCATAAAAGAGATCAAAGAGACTCTGAGGGGAATATGCGTTTCCCCCTCGCTTCTATCCTGCGATTTTTCCAAGTGGGCTGAGGAAATTGAGACCGCGAAAGCGGCCGGCGCGAACCTCATCCACTGGGATATCATGGACGCCCACTTCGTTCCCAACCTCACTTTCGGGCACCCGGTCTTGAAAAAACTCAGGCCCAAAAGCGACATGATCTTCGACGTGCACCTCATGATCGACGATCCCGTCACCTACGCTCCCAAATTCAGGGAAGCGGGCGCCGACATCATCACCATGCACATCGAGAGCCCGGCTTTCAAAGACGCCAGAACCGTGACGGACACCCTGACCGGTCTTAAAAATTCCGGCTGCGCCGTCGGCTTGGTGGTCAAGCCGAAAACCAAAGCGGAAGCGATCTTCCCGTACCTTGAGCTCTGCGACATCGTCCTTGTCATGACGGTGGAGCCCGGCTTCGGCGGGCAAAGTTTCATGGCCGACATGCTCCCCAAAATTGAAACGCTGAAAAATGAGATAGAAAAGAGAGCTCTCGACTGCGCCATAGAAGTGGACGGCGGCGTGGACGGCGAGACGAAAGACCTCTGCTACAAGGCCGGCGCCACCGCTTTCGTAGCCGGCAGCTACCTTTTCGGCAAGCCCGACATGGCTGAGAGAATAAAAGCTTTCTACGCGATGGATAAAAAATAAAATGTCTGAGCACATTATAAAATTCGGCACCGACGGCTGGCGAGGCGTAATAGCCGACACCTTTACCTTCGAGAATCTTTCCCTGGCGGCCCAGGCCTACGCCGATTATCTCAAAGCGGAAGGCCAAGCCGGAGCATCCCTTGTCGTCGGCTACGACCACCGCTTCCTGGGGAAGCGTTTCGCCGCGCTGGTTTCCGAGATCTTCTGGGCCAACGGTTTCAAAGTTCTGCTCTCAGACAAGCCTCTGCCGACTCCGGCTGTTTCCTATACCGTAAAACATTACGATCTGGCGGGCGGCGTCATGATAACCGCCAGCCACAATCCCGCCAACTACAGCGGCTTCAAGATCAAGCTTCCCCCTGGCTGCTCCGCGGACGTCGCCACCACCAAGGGCATCGAAGCCCAAGTAGGTAAGAATCCGCCCCAAAGAATAACGAAAGAAGAAGCTGAGAAAAAAGGTTTGGTCCTCGCGGGCGATCCGGAAAAAGTCTACCTGGAATGGGTGGAGAATTTCCTGGACAAGGATCTTCTCAGAACGAAAAAATTAAAAGTTCTCGTGGATTCTCTCTACGGTGTCGGCAAGACTTATATCTCCGACATCTTGTCGAAATACGGCCACGAGGCTGTCACGATAAGATCTGACCGCAACCCCGCCTTCCCCGGCATCGCTCCCGAGCCCGTTCCCCAAAACATGGCCGCGAGCCTCGCGAAAACGGTGAAAGACGGCTTCGACGTCTGTCTGGTCACGGACGGCGACGCCGACCGCCTGGCGGCCGCGGACAATAGGGGAGAGTACATCATCACTCCCAAGATCGCGCTCCTTCTTGCGCTTTATTTTATGAAGTGCAAAGGATGGTCCGGCAAAATGATCAAAACCGTCTCCTGCTCCAAGACCATCGACCGCTTCTGCGAGAAATACAATATTCCCCTGGAAGAAAAGCCCATTGGCTTCAAATATATCGTGCCGTATCTTCTTGACGGCAGCGCCCTGGTGGGCACCGAAGAGAGCGGCGGCTTAGGCTACCAGAAGCACATCCCCGAAAGGGACGGCGTATTGTCCGGCCTTCTCTTCACAGAGGCCTTGATAGGCCTGGGCTTCAATAACGCCGGCGAAGCCGTTGCCTACATCGACAAAGAATTTGGGAAATTGCGCTACCACAGGATCGACAAAGAGTGCGACCCCAACGCCAAGGACGCTTTCATGAAAAAACTCGAGACGGAGCCTCCCTCTGAGATCCTCGGCCGCAAGGTCGTCAACATCAAAACAATCGACGGCGTCAAATTCGAGTTGGAGGACGACTCCTGGCTCCTATTGAGATTCTCCGGCACCGAGCCGGTCTGCCGCTTCTACGCGGAAGCGCCCACCCTTCCTGAAGCCGAAAAGATGACGGAATTCGGCGCCGCCCTTCTGAAGTGATGGCTGATCTCATCGAATTACGCCTTAGCGCCGAACCGATCGTCTGCGAGCAGCTCGCGGAGCTTTGGGACGATCTCGAAGCCGATCTTTCCGTGGAAAAGCTCACGGATTCCGAAAAGGCGGTCTTCAGCCTTTTTTTGAAAAGCGAAGATGAAGCAGATACCGCCGAAAGAAAACTTCTGGAAACCGCGAAACTTCTGACCTCTGATTTTTCCCTGGAAAAAAGGACCGTCAAGAAAGAAGACTGGGCGGAGAAGTGGAAAGAGAATTTCCACGTCAGCAGAATAGGAAAGAATCTTGTCATCGTGCCCTCCTGGGAAACTTATTCTCCCGAACCAAACGACATCATCCTAGTGAACGATCCCGGCATGGCCTTCGGCACGGGCAGCCACGGCACCAGCAAAGCCTGTTTGGAATTCTTAGAGGAACTCACGAACCAAAGCAAGCCCGCCAGCCTTCTGGACGCCGGCACCGGCACGGGCATCTTGGCCGTGGCCGGAGCGAAACTGGGCATCAAAGAGATAGACGCCTTCGACAACGAGCCCCAGGCCGTCATGGCCGCCAAAGAGAACGCTGAAAAAAACCAGGTGGCAGACAAGATCTCCGTTTTTCAGCAGGACCTCTTTTTTTACGCCCCTGAAAGGAAATACGATATAGTTATCGCCAACATTCTCTGCGCCGTCTTAGAACGCAACGTAGAGCGTCTTTTGGCCGCCGTGGCGCCGGGAGGATACTTGGTTTTGGCCGGCATCCTGGACGAGCAGTATCCCGCGCTTTCAATTCTTTTCACTCGCCTTGGCGCCATAGAGCAAAAATCGACGCTCATCGAAGGCTGGAGAACAGGCGTCTTCAAGATCCCAATAACACCGAGACCTATAGAGACCGTTCCGCAAACGGAACCGGAAATGGAAGAAGCGGCCTCCTGGTTCAGCGACAAATGGCACATCCCCAAAAGCGCTTATCTCGCCAGCATGAAAGAGCCCAGGGACAATTACTGGTACGTCATAAGAGACCCGGAAACGAAAAAGATCATCGCCGGCGCCGGCGTCATTCCCAACGACTTTCACGTCAGGCCGGATCTCGCGCCCAACGTCTGCGCTGTTTTCGTGGAAGAGCCCTTTAGAAAGCAGGGTCTGGCGGGCGCGCTCCTAAACCACATCGCCAGGGATATGCAGACAAAGGGCTGCGACACGCTTTACCTGGCCACCGAGCACACTTCTTTCTATGAGCGCTACGGCTGGGAGTTTTACACCTTCGTCAAGGAAAGCACTTCCGACCACATGACGAGACTTTACCGCCACGTATGGAAAGACGAGCGAAAATAAATTGGATCGTCGCCGTTCTGGTCGTTCTGGCCCTGATCATCTTTTTCTCCTTAATTGATCCGACCACCTTCCCGTTTTTCCCTCGCTGCTTTTTCCACGCCCTTACCGGCTTCGAATGCCCCGGCTGCGGGACCTCCCGCGCGCTGCACAGTCTCGTGCACGGAAAAATAATCGCGGCCTTCAGCTACAACCCGATTCTTTTCCTGGCGGTCCCGACGCTCCTGATCCTCGCTTTTTCACAAAAAGCCCGCCGCTCCGTTACGATCCCCGTCGTCATCCTGATCGTCACCATCCTTTACTGGATCGCAAGAAATCTTCCCCAAGTCCAGTCCTTCCTCCAATCCCTGAGATGAACTGATCGCTATATAGATTTGGCAACAAGCTGTTGCCAAATCTCAAATAACGCCATCGTTTTACCTAGCGTTTTTACGTAAGACGCTTCCTGCCAGTGCGTTACAAAAAAAGATTTGGCAACAAGTTGTTGCCAAATCTTTTTGAATAACATATTGGAAATAAATTAGTTATCTAATCGCAGCACTTTTAGATACAAAATTATTTTTGACCGTCAGCAAGTTTGAAGGCGCCGGGGAGAAGGTTTGAGAGGGTGGTCTCCTGGTAGGTGCCGTCCAGTTTGGCCATGAGGACGATGAGGTCTTCTTTTTGGTCAGAGAATTCTGAAAGGACCTGGCGGCAGATGCCGCAGGGAAGCGCGAATTCGGTTTCGTTGTAGCAGATGGCTATGGCTGTGGGATCGGTGTGGCCGCTTGACACCATGTTGGCGACGGCGACTCTTTCCGCGCAAATGGTGGCGCCGTAGGAGGCGTTCTCGATGTTGCAGCCCGGGAAAATTGTTCCGTCATTTGTCAGGATGGCGGCGCCCACTTTGAATTTGGAGTAGGGGGCGTAGGCCTTTTCCCGGGCTTCTATGGCTTTATTGACGAGTGCTTGCGCGGTCTTTTGGTCCATCATTTTTTGCCTTTCGGTTTGGCTTTGGGTTTAGCTTTCGCTTTGGGCGCGGGCTTTTTGGAGGCCGGTTTTTTCGCCGGTTTGGGCGTCGGTTTTTTTGCCGCTTTTTTTGCGGGGGCTTTGGTTTTCGGCGCGGGCTTTTTGGCCTGCTTGGGGGCGGGCTTTTCTTCTTTGGGCTCTTCAGGTTTTTCCGATTCAGTAGCGGGCTCCTCTTTGGGAGCGGCTTTCACGCCGATGGTGTAGGTCTCCTCTTCGTTCGCTTCCTGGTTGAAGATGTCCATCTGAGTGCCTTCCTGGGATTCCCAGACGAAGTTGCCGATGAAGATCTCGTTGTTGGCGTTCTTTTCGAGCAGCAGCGTGGTGGACTCCCGCATGGCTTCCGTGACGCCGTCCATTTCCGGGGTGGCGATGACCAAAGAGAGACCGAGGCGGTTGGCGAAGCGGAGGAGCTCTTCTCTTCTTTCCGCGTCGATGCCGTAGAAGGCTTCGTCGAAGAGGAGGAAGCGGATCTTGGCGCCGATCTGGTTGTAAAGGAGGGCGCTCATGGCCATGATGAGAAGGTAGTTCGGAACGGCCTGCTCGCCGCCGGAACCGAGGCGGCGGATGTCGTTGGTAAGCTCGATGCCTTCGCCTTCCGTTCCGACGACTTTGACGTGGAGCTGATAGTCGAACCAGTGGCGGTAATCCAGGAAGGCGGGGAGAGAGCCGTCGGGCTGGATCCTGAGTTCCGTAAGCTTGGACTCGAAGAAAGCTTTGAGCTGCTGCTGGGATTCCTCGTCGATGTCGCCGGCTCTTCTCACGATGCCGTAAACCTGGCGGTACTCATTCTTGATCTTCTGGGTGAAGCGGTACTGGGAGCGGCCGAAACTCAAGCCCTCCAGCATGAGGTTGACGGCGTCCAGGCTTTCCCTCAGGCGGTAGAGGTCTCTGGTGTACTGGTTGGAGAGGTCGCCCAGGATGGTCTTCTCAAGGAGTTTTCTCCTGTTGTCGTTGACGGAGTTCTCCAGCTGCTCCAGCTGGTCTTTCAGTTTGACGGTGATGTCCTTGAGGTCTCTGCCGTCCTGGTCGGTAAGCTTGTTGACGTCTTCGCGGTAGGTGAAGGCGTATTTGGTCCAAAGGAGCTCGTGATGGATGAGGCCGCCTTTGGCGCGGGCGTCTTCGGAGCCGATGAGGCTGCCTATCTCGCGGTTGATGACGCGTTCCTGGATCTTGATGATCTCCGCCAGCCGGCCTTCCTGGACGGTGTCGGCGCCGTAGGTCTCCTTGAGGTAGCTCTCGAGGTCGGGGTATTCCTCGGAGAGGCGGTCTTCCAGGATCTTCTTTTTGTCGGCCGCTTGGTTGATGGCTTCGTTGTAATTGAGCCTGGTCTTGGCGTTCTGGCTTTCCAGGATGGAGACTCTTTCCTTGTAGCGGGCGATGGTCTCCAGGAGCTGCTCTCTTTCCTTCTCTTCGTCGTTGAGGCGTTTCTTCAGGATGTCAAGCTGCTTGTGGATGTCGCCGGTGGTCTGGAACTCTTTGTTTTCCCTGAGTTCTTTTATCTGCTTCTGGATCCTGGCGATCTGACGCTGGGATCTCTGCTGCTGGCTCTGGGCTTTCTCCACGCGCTCTTTGATGTCGGAGAGGAGTTTTTCGCTGGCGGCTCTCTGGGTGAGACGGTGGGCTATGAGCCAGGGGGAGACTTTCTCTTCCAGCTGCATCTTGATCTTGTAGACGGTCTCTATGGTCTCCGAGAGGGAGGAGAGTTTTTTCTTCAGTCCGTCGGCTATGCTCTGGAGCTCTTTGCTCTTGATCTTCTGGTCGGTGAGGAGTTTTTCCTGGGCGGCCTGGCGGCGGGCTTTGCCCAGGAGGCCTTCCGCTTCTCTCTTGACGTAGCGGTAAACCAGGCCGGATTTGACCAGGCCTTCCCTGGAGAGCCAGTCGCCGTCGGGAGTGGCGGCCAGGTCGCAGAGCTGGATGTCGCCCAGCTGGAGATCGACGAACTGCTTGGCTATCGGGTTGGCGGTCTTCAGGTATTTGGCCAGGGAGTTTTCCTTGACCTTGATCTTCCTGGTATTGGAAAGTTCCGCGGCGTCGGCGATCCTTATGCCGGGATAGGCTTTGGAGGCCAGCCTCACGATCTCCTCCTGGTCCTCTTCATCGGGAATGATGGTGCCGAGCCATTCGTCGCCCAGGAAGGATTCGATGAGGTTCATGATCTGCGGCGAGGTCTGGGGGGCGAAATCAAGGAGCGTGAAGAGGGGCTCGGCTTTCAGATCTTCCCGTTTCAGGCTGTCCAGGAAATCCCGGTAGCCCATCATTCTGGGCATGACTTCCATGATGGGCACGGAGGCCTTTATCTCGCTTTCACGGGCCAGATCGTTCAGGCGGATGGTAAGGAGCTGCTTCTCGTCCCTTAAGGCCTGCAGAAGGCCGTCAGCGGCCCTTACGGCCAGTTTCTGGGATCTGCCCAGAGCCTCGGTGTCGCAGCTGGCGGTCTCCTCAGCGTTCTTGTAGGCTTTTTTCAGAGAGGAGACGGTCTTGGAGAAGTGATCGTAGAATTCTTTTACGTTGTCCGGGCAGGAGGGGAGGGAGATGGTCTTGATGAAGGCGTTCTGGGAGCGCAGGGCGTCCAATACGTCCGCGTTGGCGTTGGCGTGGTCTTTTTCCAGGGCGGTCTGCTTGGCGAGTTCTTTTTCAGTCTCTTCCTTGAAGGTCACGCTGTCTTCTTTGATTTTGGCCAGTTCCTTTTCCAGACGCTCGGCTTCTTCCCAGAGTTTGGCTCCGGTGCCGGTCCGGACTTCCGCCAGGGTGGTCCGGGACTGCTCCAGTTTGGGCAGGAGGTCGTCGAGCTTGTTTTTGGCTTCAACTTGGTTCTGGCGGTTGACGGCGATGGCTCTTTCCTGGTTCTTAAGTTCCGAAGAAAGGAAATTGAGGGAGTTGACCAGCCTGAGGTAGCGGCATTCTTCTATCCTGGCTTTGGAGGAGGCGATCTTGTCCACGGTCTGGTTGGCTTCCTCCAAAAGTTCGGCTTCCCTTCTCAGGCCCTTGATGTCGCTTTCGATGGTCTCCAGGTTCTGGAGCGTGGTCTCAATGTCCTGGAAGACCTGATGGTCGGGGGCGGGCAAAAGGGCGGCGAAGAGGCCTTCGAAGTCGCGGGCCTTGACCACAAGGTCCTTGTAGGATTTGCTGGCTTTCAGAAGATCCGCCACGCGTTCGAAGTTGGAGCGGCCGCCGAAGAAGCGGTTGGCGACCTGGGTGCGGTAGCGCCCGATGTCATAGACTCTGGTCTTGCCCACGAGGCCAGGCAGTTCCTTTTTGTCCACGGGGCGGTACTGGGGCGCTTCCGACACGTCGTTGACTCTTACAGTGAGCTGGACCTCGGAGAGGGGAGCGTCCACGATGAAGCCCCACATTTCCGGGCGCTGGTCGAGGTTTTCCGCAAAGGCGCCCACGCCGATGGTGACCGGCGACTGGGTCTTGGGATCGAGAAGCTCCAACGCCACGTAGCCCACGGCGCCGCCGGCTCTGCCGACTTTTCCGGTCTCGAAGTTGTGCTGCAGAAGAACGCCGGAAAGGTTGCGTCCGGATTCCGCTCTGCCTCCGATGACGGTGGCGGCGTTGAACATCAGCCTTTGCCCGCCGGTCAGGGCCAGCTGCACCGCGTCTATGATGGTGGTCTTGCCGGTGCCGTTGTTGCCCATCAGGAAAAGGCTTCCGTGGATCTTAATGGTCTCGTCGGCGAAGTTGTGAAAGTTTATGAGGCGCAGGGCGCGCAGGCTTAGGGCGTTTTCCCAACTGTAATTTCTATCCATGATCATTCACCTAAAAAGGGCGATTAAAAATTTTCCTGTTCTTTTTCTTCTTCCTTCATGAGCTTCTCCTCCTCGGAGAGGCCAGGGGCGTTTTTGTCGTAGAGGCGGGCGATCTCCCTGAAGGTCAGGACGTCCGGACGGTAGCAGTGGATGCCCGGGAGGAATTCGTACATGACCTGCTCGAACATGCCCTCCGGCAGCCGCTCGTCTTTCTGGGCCTCGGCTTTCTCCTTCTGCTCCAGGAAGCGGTATTTCGTCAGCTTCGGGAAGAGGGTGCGGCAGGCTTCCACGATGGCTCGCTCGCTGCTCTCGGTGTCCTCAAGCTCTTCCTTGAAGCGGTTGAAGCAGTACTGCACGAAGTCGGAAAGCAGAAAGCGCATTCTCTTGTCGTCGTCGTAATTGGAGTTGAAGTCCCGGAGCAGCTTCTCGTAGAATTCCAGAAGCAGCATGAAGACGGAGCACTCGTCGCGCCTGGTGAGGTCGAAGAGATCCCGCTGGGAGGGCTTCAGGGCGTTGTTGTAAAGCTGCGGTTTGATGACTCTGGCCAGCTGCCGGTCAACGTAGAGCTCCCAGCCGAAGTAGCGGACGAAGAAGTGGCCGATGGCCTCCTGGTTGATCCTCAGGTAGGCGAAGAGGTCGGGATCGTCGGTCTGGTAGAAGAATGGCGACTCGGTCAGGACATTGAGGAGCGCCCTGACGTTGTGGATGTTCAGCTGGTCGATCTGATCGGAGTAGTTCTCCTGATCTTTTTCAAAATATTGTTCGTTCATAGGCTTACTTTATGTTTTCCTGGAAATCTACTATGTAGTCCGGTGAGGAGAAATACCACTTGAGGTTTTTGAATTCCGCCTGGGGCGCGTTCTTGTCGGGCTGCTTTAGGGAATAGCCCAGATGGATGCCGTGCTTTCTGCCTATCTTGTAGAACTTGACGGAGTCCATGTAGTTCCTGATGTCGTTCATGTCTTTCAGCGAGAAGAGATGAACGGGGCCGCGCTGGCCGTGAGCGTAGGCTTTGAGCCGCATGAAGTCCCTTAGCCTCCTGGCCTTGGCTTTCTCCAGTTCCCTGGAGGCTTCGGCGGAGCCGGTCTTGGCGATGATGGCGGAATTTACGAAGGCCGGCCTGGTGGCCCGGCGGCGCCAGTAGTTCGGCCTGGGCGGGGGCACGCGGTCGTCGGGAGTGCCGTTGCCGGAATCGTTGAACAATTGGGCGGTGGACATCAGCTCCCTGATGAAGGAGCGGATCTCCGGGAAGGCGGAATCCGGCGCGGTGATGCATTCGTGGACGCGGCGGCGCAGGACTCTTATCCTGATGTTGCGGTGCCTGATGTCGTCGAGATACTGCCTGATGCGGCTGATCAGGATCCGGACCTGCTCGTTTACCCTGACGCAGAGAAGCTGGAAGACGCCCTCCGGCGCGAAGAAGGGGATGAGCCTGGCCAGCATCTGCTCGGCCGGGTCGTCCTGCTCCGCCAGCGCGCCGGCCAGCGGGTTGTTCTCGTGGTGGGCGATGATGGCTTCCCTGGCTTTGCGCAGAATGGCGAGACCCTGCTGGGAATTCCAGCGGGAGAGGGCGCTGTAAACCGGCGGCGTCAGATTGGCCACGCGCTGAAGATACTGGTCCACGTAGCGGGCCAGCCTGTCGATGATGTCCGGCAGCGTCTCCAGCTGGAAGGGCTCGATGTTGAAAGTCGCGATCTTCGCTCCGAAATCGCTGATCTCATTGGAGATCAGACGGCAGCGGTTGTCCAGTTCGGAAATGTTCCTGCCCAGCCTTCTGAGTTCCGATTCGCTCAGACTGTCGCCGGCGCTCAGGCAGAGCCCTATTTTCTCAACCAGTTCCTGCAGGTCCAGGAGATGGTCCTGATCCAGGGAGACGGCGTTCAGGCTTTCCACCGACTTGAGAAGCGAGAGGCTTTCCAGAAAAGCCCTGGTGTGGTCGGAAAGCCGATAGAGGAATTTCTGCACCCGGCGGTCGGCGATGTGCTGGAGCCGTTTCGGCTCGATGCGGCGCTCCACGTTGCCCCAGATGAGCAGCTGCTCCATGTCGGCCCGGAAGGCCTGCTGGCTGTAAGGCCCTTCCTCTTCCAGCCTGACCTGCACGGCGTCATAGATGTCGTTGTGATATTTCTCCACTTCATGGGCCTGGCGGCGCAGGAAGAGGAAATAAAGGATGGTCGCGTAATACCACCGCCGCTCCGAACTTAAAAAGGCGCACTGACCGCTGGGCAAAAGATCCAGAAAAGGCGGTTCCGGCGCCATGACCTGAAAAAGGTCGCGTTCCGGGGGATTCACCCCGATATCGCTGAAATTATCCATGTTCCCTTCTTGATTACACTAATACACACTCAATATATTGTATCAAAAGAGCCTTTTGGAAACAAGATATTGAGTGGCGGGCCCTTGCGAGAGGGGAGAGGCGAAAGCATGCCCCGGCAGCGCGTTTCAGCGAAAAAAACACTCCCGGAAAAATGATTCCGGGAGTGTTGTTTTCCTTAGTTCAAATTAGAAAAACTTATTTTTTTCTGCTCCAAAAGAGCAGGGCCAGGGCAAGGAGCCCGAAGATTGCCGGCTCAGGCAGCGTGTGGTCGCAGACCACCACGTTCTTGATGTAAGCGCCGGTGTCTCTTTCCTCTTCCGGACCGTCGTTCACCGCCTCGATGTTGAAGGAGGTGACGGGCTGGCCGTCGAAGGCGGTGTTGAGGACGATCTCGCCGGTCAATAAGTTCGTTTCATAATCTCCCAAGGTTACCTGCGTGACGCAGGAATTGGCTTCGTCGAGATCCATGGTGTAGGAGAAGGTCTGCCACTGGCCAAGCGTGTTGTTCCTCAAAAGTTCCTCCACGCCGTCTCCTCCGGCGGGCTTGAAGCCCAAGACTACTTCCTTGGTGTCGCGGTCCCTTCTGAGGTAGAAGGGCAGAAAGCCGTCGCCGGTGTTCTGGCAGAACCTGAGGTAGGTAGTGTTGTTGTTGTCCGGCAGGTTGACCAGGCAGCGGAAGGAATAGTGGCTTCCGGCCGGGACACCGGCGGAAACGGTCACTTTGCTCTGCTGGTCGAAGTAGAGGCACTGGATGCCGTCGAAGAGCTTAAGGGAAGGCTCGACTTCGTAGAAGTTTTCGACTTTCCAGCATTCCTGATTGTTGATGGAGCCGAGCTTGAAGAGTTCGCCTTCGAATTCAGTCGTATAATACCAGCCGCCCACGCCGAAGGTCACGAGCTGGACGAAGGAGCCGGAGTTGGTGCTGTTGGAGGCGACGTAGTCGTATTTGATCCTGGCGGTGTAGTAGCCGTCCTTCAACCCGGTGCGGTTCAATCTGTAGATGACCATGCCTTTGGTGCCGATGGAGCCCGTGGTGCGGGAGAGCTTCAGATTGTCAGCGTAGTCGAGGACCTCGGCCGTGAACTTGTAGTTCTGGGCGCCGGCGTTTTCCAAAAGATTGGTGTAAACGTTGAGCCCGCCCATGGAGACGGCTTTTTCGTAAGCGGGAATGGCGATCTTGGGACGCTGTACTTCCGTTATAAGCAGATTGTCGATGGAGACGCCCACTCTGGAATCTTCGCCGCCGCCGTGCACGCAGAATTTCTCATAGTAGAACATGGGATCGACAAGATCGTTCATCTTCTTCCTCAGAGGCTTTTCCGAGAAGTTCGTGGTGAAATCGCCGAAGGTGAATTCAGTGAGCTGCTGCATCCTGAAGTCCATGGTGTAGGAGAAATCATGCCAGGTCTTGCCGGGCAGACCGTAGTCGCCCACCAGGGGATATCCCGAGGTGTCGTTGTAGGCCCAGAGCCTGACGTCGTTGCCCTCGGCGTGATACCAGAGGTCGAAGATGGCCGGGTTGCGCCAATAGGTGGAGCGGAAATAGAAGCGGTCGGCTTCGTTTTCAAAGTCCCAGCGGAATTTGCAGGAGACCTTGATGATCAGGTTGGAGGGCGTCCAGATGGGGTAATAGTAGCCGTCCCAGCCGCCGGCTTTCTCGAAGGTCGCGCATTGTCCTTCCCAGGGCTCGGAGGGCGTGTTGATATAGGCTTCGTTGGTTCCGGGAGTGTAGCCGTCGTCCTCGACCTTGCCGACCCAGTTCTGCTGGCCGTGGAGCTCGCCCTCCTGGAAGTAGGGCGCCTCGAAATCCTCATAGTAGAAGACCAGGCCGGATCTGATGTTCAGAGGGATGTCGAACTTTCCGTAGGGGGAAGCGTCGAAGGTCAGGATCGTGCGGTAGAAACCGTCGCCCATGACGCTGCGGTTGAAAGTGACCTTGTGGCTCTTTGTGGTCTTGCACACGCCGGTGGGCGCGAAAGTGAGCCATTCCGGATCGCCCAGGGCGGAGACGGTGTAATTGAATTCGCCGCCGCCGTTGTTGGCTATGACGAATTCGCGGCTGGCCACGTTGCGGCCGATAAGTATGGGATCAGTCGGCATGGAGGGGACGGGCGTAGTCAGCGCTTCGTAGGCGACCTCAATGTCGTCGATGGCGGTAACGTAGCCGCTGCCGGTGGCCACGTAACCTCCTGCCAGAACCGCCGGGCCGATGTGCGTGATCCTGAAGTTGGGAAGAGTAATAGTATCTGCCGGAACATTGGTAATGCCGTTGGCTATGACGTTGATAAGGCGGCGGGAGGGATACTGGATGTTGAATTCCAGCTGATTGTCCTTGTCTCCGCCAATGCCGCCGAACTGCATCTGAATTTTGTCGCTGTGAATGATGTAGAAAGTGCCGCCGTTGCGGTAAGCCCAAAGCGCGCGGCCGTTGGCGGTGCCGTTGCCGAAGATGAAGCCGCTGACGTTGCTAAGCGAGCGGTGTTTCAAACGGATCCTCATGATGCCGGTCTCGGTGAACATGCTCTCCTCGGCCCCGGTGGGGATCCAGACGCCGGAACTGCCGGAGTTGAAGCCATCGGCGTCGTTCTTCGTCACGGTAATGCATTTGGAATCCATGACGTCGCTTTCGACTTTATAAGCGAAGTTCGTCTGGTATTTGGTCTGCCAGACGCTCGCCGCTTCGCACTGCGGCAGAAAATCGCCCGAATTGTAGCTTTCAAAATCCTCCTTGAAGAAAACGCTTGGGTCCGCGCAGACATAAACCGCGGAAACAGCCAGCGCCGCCAGAAGAAAAAGGATGCCTTTTTTCATAAATTACCTCGTGTTGGAGTGAATTCTAATCGTCAACAAATCATTATAGCAAATTTTTTCGCTTTTAGATTTGGTAAAATAATTCTCATGGAGCACAAAGATCACATGCTGCTGGCTGTCAAAGAAGCTGAAGAAGCCGCCGCCATGGGCGAAGTTCCCGTGGGCTGCGTCATAACGGACGCGGAGGGAAACGTGATAGCCGCCACCCACAACCTTACCGAGACAAACAAAGACGCCACCGCCCACGCGGAACTGCTGGCCATCGCGGAAGCCCAGAAGAAACTGGGCCGCCGCTTGAACGGCTGCACGCTTTACGTGACCTTGGAGCCCTGCCCCATGTGCGCCGGCGCCATCCTCCTCTCAAGGATCTCCTGCGTAGTCTTCGGAGCCCGGGACTGGGACAGGGGAGCGCTTTTATCCAACGCCAATCTCTCCCACACTTTCCTGGGCGCCGACCTGCAGGTCCTGGAAGGCATCTCCGAAGAGGCATGCGAAAAGATACTGAAGGACTTTTTCGCCCGCTGCCGGGAAAGCAAGCGCTGATTTTTCTTCCGCTGCTTTCTTCCTTTTATTATCCTCGCGCTCGTTAAACGTTTTTCTCCTTTTTATGAAGCGCAGGGCTTTTTGGCGAAATGAACAAGTTTTCCTTGGGTTATGCACCTGATACTCACATGCCAAAAATTGTGGATAACTTGTGGATAATTGTTAGTAAGCCTCTTTATGGGCTAAATTTAGGTTGTTAAAATGTGGATAAAGCCCCTTGTAGCTTGTTAATAAGCCTTGATTTGAGGGTGGCTTTATGCTAGGATGTCTATTGATATTTAATATGAAATTTTGTCTTTCGACTAAAAGGATATTATGAGATCAAAATTTAACTACCAAAATCCCTTCGGAGGGCGCTTGAGAATTATCGCGCTCACGGCCGTTTTTGGTTTCGCGGCCGCAATGAACCTTATGGCCGCCGAAGGCACGACAGTTATCTCCCGCATAGACATAACGGGCAACCGCAGGGTGAGCGAAGAGGTCATCAGGGATCTCATAAGCACTCACCCCAACGAGATCTACAGTGAAGAAAAAGCTTCCGCCGACACCGAGAGGATCCTCTCTTCCGGCGATTTTGAAAGCGCTTCCAGCTACATCAGCGAAGCGGGCGGGGAAGTCGTTCTGACTTATTCCGTGAAGGAACGCCCCATTTTGGACAAACTTGATTTCACCGGCAACGAAAACATCAAGGAGAAAGACCTTTTAGGCAAAGTGCAGCTGGCCATCGGAGAACCGGTCAGCTTGGAAAAACTCGAAAACTCCGTGGAGGAGATCCGCAAATATTACGCTGAAAAAGGCTACGGCATGGCGGACGTCACTTACAGCCTGGAAGACACGGCGGACGGCACTCATGCGACGGTAACCATCCTGGTCTCGGAAGGACAGGAATCCTACATCAGGGAAATCAACATCACCGGCAATACCCTTATCAGCAGCACCAAGATAAAATTCCATATCGGCACCAAGTCCCGCTTCTGGTTCCTTTTCGGAACTTATCAGGAAGACCAGGTCAGGGACGACATCTGGAAGATCACGGAAATGTACCAGGAGATCGGGTATCCGGAAGCCCAGGTGGATTACGAACTGCATCCCACGGCCAAAGGCGACGGCTTGGCCCTTGACATAACCATCGACGAAGGCCGTCCTTATTTCGTCAACGGCATCACCGTCAGGCAGGGCAAGCTGACCGGCATGTACGCCACCAACATCATCTCCATGATCGAGGTGCACCGGGACGAACCCTACACCCCCCAGGCGGTGGAAAGAGATACGGAAAACCTGAAGAATTATTTCCGCTCTCTGGGCTACGCGGACGCGGTCTGCGCCTCCAAGGTCCTTCTGGCGGAAGACCAGCCCGAGGACGGCGTCAGGGTCGATATCTTCTATGAGATGGACGAATCCTCCCTCTTCGACATCGGCATCGTCTATATCTCCGGCAACGAAAGGACGAAGGACGTAGTCATCCGCCGCGAACTCTCCTTCTTCCCGGGCGACCGCTACAATTATTACCGCATCGACACCAGCCGCCAGAGACTGATGAACATGGACTACTTCGAGAAGGTGGACATCGTGGAGGCTCCCAATCCCCAGGACCACAGCAAGAAGGACATCTATGTTGACGTGAAGGAAAAACTCACCGGCCAGGTGGGCGTGGGCGTCGGCTTCTCCAGCCAGGACTTGCTCTTCGGCACCATCACCGTCACGCAGCCTAACTTCGACTGGAAGAATTACAAGAACTGGTTCACCGGCGGCGGCCAGCATTTCCGCATCAAAGGCGACTTCGGCATCCATCGTCAGGACGTCATATTGAGCTTCACCGAGCCCTACTTCCTGCACGAGCAGCTGAAGGGCCGCAAGGTGGCCGCGGGCTTCGATCTTTATTGGAAAAACAACAACGCCCTGGGCCCCGATCTCAGGATCATGAGGATCGGCGGCGACCTGAGGGCCGCCACGCCCATAAGCATGGCCTGGATCCCCAAGGTGGGCAAATACGTCGGCGTCATCAAAGTTGAAGGCGCCCTGGCCGGCGAGTACATCAGAGTGGGCGTTGACAAGTCCCTGGACTACGGCGACACCATCGTCAGCGAGGATACCGCCTGGATCAAGAGACGTCATGTCAACAAGCGCAACGGCCGCGTCCAGAAGCGCATGGTGCCTCTGGAATACGAGCGCTATGACAAGTACTTGAAGAAGGAGAAGGGCAGCTACGCCGTTCTTGCTCCGACCATCACTTTGACGAGAGACACCAGGGACGCCCTGTTCCTTCCGACTTCCGGCGCACTGACCATTTTGAAGGGCAGAGTCGGCGTAGGCTCCACCATCTACGGTCTTGTGGAAGCCAGCCACTCCCAGTACTTCAAGCTCTTCGAACTCTTCGAAAGAAAGCCCAACTACGTATTCGCCGGCTCCCATGTCCTGCTGCTGCGCGGATCTATCGGCTTCGCTTCTTCCAACACGCCGATCTTCGACCGCTTCTTCATGGGAGGAAGCGAAGAGATGCGCGGCTTCCGCTACGGCTTCGTGGGTCCCAAGGATTACTCCGGCGACAACCCCCTGGGCGGCACCTTCAAGTTCATGGTGTCCGCGGAATACATCTTCCCGATCTGGCGTTACAACGAGAACATCAGCGTCCACGGCGCCGTCTGGACCGACATCGGTAACGTCTGGTGGAAGGAAAGAACTTACTACAAAGCGCTGCGCGCGGTCGACGGCTCCTATGTGGTGGAGAAGAAGAAATTCGACAACATGGGCGAGGTCAACGCCAGCGTGGGCGGCAGCCTTATTCTGCAGCTGTGGCGCATGCCCATCAGGGTCAACTACGGCGTGCCCATCTTCAAGGATTCCGATTCGAAAGATTGGAAACCGCTTGACGGCTTAACCCTCGGCACAGGATTCTCCTTCTGATGAAAAGCGTGAAATACATACTTTTAGCTGCGGCTTCCATAATGCTCTTCGGCTGCGCCAAGGGCGCCTATGAAAACATCCACGAGGGCGTGGTTATGAACGCCCGCGACCAGATCGGTCTCGCGGTCCAGCCGAAATACACCACCATCGCGGTAATGCCTTTCATCAACAACAGCGGCGTGAAGAACGCCAACACTTACGCCAGAAGGTCTTTCTTCGGCAATCTGGTCTCCTATAAGAACTGGAACGTCCAGCCCATGGCCGAGACCGACAACCGTCTCTCCAAGGCCACCAGAAGGGAACTGGACGAAAGCTCCGCCGGAAAGATGAAGAGCATACTGGGAACTGATCTGGTCTGCTACGGCGAAGTGAAGGAACAGTGCAGCCGCTACGGATTGGTCTTTTCCTATAACAGCGTGACGGTGAGAGTGGCGTTTTACGACGCCTCCACCGGCGCCAAGGTCTGGGAAGCCGAGGATTTCCGCGACTCTTTGGTCATGGGCGTCAGCTTCATGTACATGTACGAGCGGGAAGTCATGTGGGCCAGGGAGATCCACAACCGTTACGACGAGCTTTTCCGCGATATGATGCAGCAGTTCCCCATGTGCACCTACGGATATAAAACCAAGTGAGAAACGATATGAAGAGATTTTTCGGGATAACATTGTGCGCGCTTCTGATTCTGTCCGCCCTTTCCGTTTCGGCGGAGAAGCCGGGCTTCAAGAAATACACGGGCTCTTACAACCTGACCGCCGACGGCGCGACCTACACGGTCATAGTCGCCAGAGACGGCTACACCACCATATTGGGCGGCCAGGACAAGGATCCCGTGGCCGGCAAGGTGAAATTCTGGAAGAACCGCCAGGAAATGCGGCTCTTGTATTCAAAGTACACCTTCCAAGGCTACGCCAACACCGAGGGCCTCATCTCCGGCAAATTTATGGACATCACCCAAGGGCCGGACTATGTTGACGCCACGCTGCAAAGGTCCGACGACCCCATCTTCCATATCAAGTTCATGAAGAGCACCAAGCGCACGGTCAAGGGCGATATCTTCTACAACTACGGCAAAGATATCAAGCCGAGAAGCTATTACCTTGCCTACTACTACAGGACTGACGACGACAGGACCTACTATCTGCGCAAGACCCAGAAGATCTCCCGTCTTGGCTTTTTCAACATGAATTTCCCGAAGTTCTTCCAGGTTGACGTTTACGTCGTCTCCGAGGAAGGCTTGGCCGACCTGCCCGCTGATTACACCAGCCCGCTTTCCGTGGACGGCAGCAAAATAATGGCTTACAACTATTGCGAACCCGGGTATAAGCAGCCCAGGGACGTTTACAAATCCAAATAAATTTCAAAACCAAATTCTTCTCCTACATGTTTGGGCGGACGGGGCAACCCGTCCGCTTTTTATTTAATCGCCTGCAGGGGACGAATCCGACATAAAAAAAGCTCCGCCTGAGGCGGAGCTTTTCGGGCTTTGATTTTTCCAAATATTATTTGAAAATGAAGTAGGCCGCGGCCACCATGCAGATGGCGGCGTAGAGGAAGTTCCAGGAAACTTTCTCCTTCATGATGAAGATCGCGAAGGGCACGAAGACCGAGAGCGTGACGATCTCCTGGGTGATCTTCATCTGCATGAGGGTGAAGGACTGGTTGCCGAAGCGGTTGGCCGGGATCATGATGCTGTATTCGAAGAAGGCAATCACCCAGCTTGTCAATATCGCGAGGATAACAGGGGCGTCGGCCTTGTTTTTCAAATGATAGTACCAGGCGAAAGTCATGAAGATGTTGGAAAGGACAAGTAGGGATGCGTAAATGCAAAAGTGAGCTGCCTTCATAATGTCTGTTTGCTCCAAGCTGTGCCTGTTTTGGGAGGCGCGATCGTTACCGTGAATTGAGTTTTCAAATGTTCTATGGCGTTTAGAATTTTTTCGGAAGGTTCAGCGGGAAGCTCGCACAAAAGGGCGGGCGCTTTGGAAGCGGCGGCCCTGGCCAGGGCGGCAAGGTAGAGTTCCTCATCGCTGAGCTCCCTGCAGGCCTTGTAAAAGATAGGGGAGAGCCAGGGCCAGTTTTCCAAATCCTTTGTTCTCGCTTTTATCTCGTCCGCGCTCCAGCCGCGCAGCATAAGGTCGCCCAGGACGTTCTTGAAGATCGTCATGTGCGGATAAAGGGCGTGCCTGGGGGAAACGAAGGCCGTGTCAGCGGAACCGAAAGCGAACATCACTTCTTATTCGAACTTTTCTTGATGAAGCTGACGATGTCGGCTTTCAGTTTTGCGCGCTCCGAGTCGATGGTGTACATCATGTGCCCGCCCTGGTAGTAGGTCTGGGAGATGTTCTTCTGCAGCTCGGGAGTCAAGGGCATATGGTTCACCGTGTGCCAGGTGGCGAAATACGGCGTGGCCAGATCGAAGTAGCCGTTGGCGATCAAGACCTTGAGATCCGTGTTGCGGCAGATAGCCTGGCGCAGTCTGTCGCTGACGTTGACGTACTTGCCCTCGTGGTCGAATTTCCAGGGATGGGCGCGTCCGGTCAGGACCAGGTAGAGTTTTTCCGATTCGTAATTCAGCTCCGTCCTGACGTAATCGTTGAAGCAGGTGGTGAAGACGCCCGCGGTGGCGGAATGGCTGGGATCGGTCTCGGGATGGTCGCCGGCCTTTTCGCCGTCGCGGCCTTTTATCCTGCCGTCGAAGCGGCCGACGGAATAGCCTTCCTCCTTCAGGAGGTTTTTCGTGAAGCGCCAGATGGAGGGCTTCAGGTTGCAGTCAAGCACGAACTGCTCGGTGAGTCCGGTGTAGGCGGCGAGTTTTTTCGCGACTTCCTGCTTTTCCTCTTCGGGAAGCGCCGTGCCTAAAAAGAGCGCGCGGAGATATTCGTTGACCGCGAAGCTTTCCACTTCGGCGAGGAAATCGTCCTGCTTCTGGCCTTGGCCGGCCTTTTTGTGGTATTGGGCGATGGCGGCGTAGGTGGGAAGGAAGAGAATGTAGGGGAGATCGTTGCCGAAGTCGAATCTCGCGGTGCCGAAATCAAGGATGGAGGAGACGAGGATGATGCCGTTCAGGTACATGCCCTGTTCGTTGTTCAAGTATCCGGCCAGGCCCGCGGAGCGCGTCGTGCCGTAGCTTTCGCCCAGGAGATATTTGGGGGACATCCAGCGGCCTTGCTGACTGCAGAAGCGCATGATGAAGTCGCCCATGGCCTCGATGTCTTTTTCAAGGCCGTGGAACTCGTCCTCGTGCTCAAGGTCGGCGGCCCGGGAGAAGCCCGTGCTGACCGGGTCGATGAAGACAAGGTCGGCTATGTCGAGGAGCGTCTCCTTGTTGTCCACAATTTCAAAGGGCGGCTTGGGAGCGGAGCCGTCGGGATTCATTTTGCAGCGCCTGGGGCCGAAGGCGCCCATGTGCAGCCAGATGGAGGAACTGCCCGGACCGCCGTTGTAGATGAAGATCACGGGGCGGCCGGTCTTGTCCTTTACGCCGTCTTTTTCATAATAGGTGAAAAAGATCTTGGCCTTTATTTTGCTCTCGTCCTTGTGTTCTCTGAGGAAGAGCGTGCCGGTGGTCGCGGTGTAATTCAGTTTCGCGTTTCCTAAGGAGACGGAGTGCTTGGTCTTGATCCGCTGTTCCTGCTCTTCTTTCACAGGGACGTTCTGTTTTTCTTTTTCGTTTTCCATCAGATTTCTCGGTTTTTATTTAACAAGTCCGGCGAAGCCCATGAAGGCTATGGCCAAAAGCGCGGCGGTAAGGAAGGCGATGGGCATTCCCCTGAAAGGCTTGGGAATGTTTTGAAGCGCCAGGCGCTCCCTGATGCCCGCCATCAGCATGAGGGCGAGCAGGAAGCCGCATCCGGCGCCAAACCCCTGTAAAACGCCAAACAGGAGGCTCATTGGGTGCCCGTAGCCCAGGGCCGTGCCGTTGATCGTCACGCCCTCGATGTTGAGGATCGTAACGCCGAGGACGGCGCAGTTCGTCGTGATAAGGGGAAGGTAGATGCCGAGGGCCGCGTAAAGGGGCGGGGCGATCTTCTGGATGACCATCTCAACGAACTGGACCAGGGCAGCGATGACCAGGATGAAGACCAGCGTCATAAGGTAGCGCAGATCGAAATTCTCAACGCCCTGATTTCCGCCGAAGATCTTGTAGAAAAGATTGCTCTCGGAAGGATAGAGGAAGAAGTGATAGACCAGCCAGCAGACTACGCTCGCCAGCGTCATGACGAAGATGACGGCGAGCCCCATGCCCAGGGCCGACTTCTTTTCCGTGGAGACGCCGATGTAGGGGCAGTAGCCGAGGAAGCGGGAAAAGATGAAGTTGTTGACGAGAACAACCGAGATGATGACCAAAAAGGCAGTTGCTAAGTTCATCTTGATCTCCTCTGGGCTAAGACGTTACGCACGGCCATGACCAGGCCGAAAGTGAGAAGCGCGCCGGCGGGCAATATCATGATGCCGATGGGGTCCCAGCCGGGGACGACCGTGAGCCCGAACCATTTGTTGGCGCCCAAAACTTCCCTGATGGTGGCGATGATGGAGATGGCGATAAGGAAGCCGATGCCCATGCCGAGTCCGTCGAGGGCTGCGCGCAAAGGATTGTTCTTGGCGGCGAAAGCTTCCGCGCGGCCAAGGATGATGCAGTTCACCACGATCAGTTTGATGAAGAGGCCGATGGCCTTGCTTAATTCAGGCGCGAAGCCCGCGATCAGCATGTCCACCACCGTCACCAGAAAAGCGATGACGATGATGTAGCAGGGGATCCTGATCTTGGAAGGCACGAAGCTCTTGATCAAAGAAATGATGATGTTGGAGAAAGTCAAAACCGCGATGACGGAAAGCCCCATGCCCACGGCGTTGCGCATGCTGCCGCTGGTGGCCAAGGTCGGGCACAAGCCTAAGGAAAGGACCAGTACCGGGTTCTTTTCCCAGATGCCTTTTAAAAATTCCTTAAAAAGACTCATAGTTTCCCCTCCGCTTTAGCTTTTAGGAAGAGTTCGATGGGTTCTTTGACCGCTTTCGTCACAGCCGTGGAAGTGATCGTCGCGCCGGAAAGAGCGGTGATGTGCTTCGGATCTTTCGTCTTCACGACAATGAGGTCCTCGGGCGTCTTGCCGGAGAACTGGGCCTGGAACCAGGGTATCTGGCTCTCCTCGGCTTTTTCATCCCTGGCTGAGAAGAGACCCAAAACGGCGCTGAAGATCGTGTCGTTGGAGGGCAGCGCGTCCACTTCCGCGCCGAGGCCCGGAGTTTCCGCCTGCTCCAGCACTCTGATGGCGACGACCTTGCCGTCGGGCTCGATGCCGGAGAGAACTTTGATCTGGGACTGATAGCCGCCGACCTGGTACAAAAGCTCGTAGCCGATCACGTTCTTGCTTTCGTCGAAAACTTCGTAATAAGAGATGGTCTTGCCTTCCGCTTCCACCTTTTTAAGTTCGCCGAAAGAGGCGGCGCTGGGGAAAGCCAGCTTCTGGCCTTCCTCGAGCCTTTTGCTTTGGGCGGCCTGAATGGGCTCTTTGGTGATCTTATCGACGAGAGACAAGCCGACGCCGGCCACGCCGGCGATGATGAGAAGGACTAAGCCGTAATGCAGTATGGTTTTCATTTCTTGCCCGTCCCGAATACTCTGTTAGAAATAAGACCGTCGATCAGGGGCACCGTGGCGTTCATGATCAGAATGGAGTAGGAAACGCCCTCCGGATAACCGCCCCAGCGTCTTATTATGAAAGTCAAAAGTCCGCAGCCCGCGCCGAAGATCAATTGCCCTTTGTGCGTCAGCGGCGAAGTGACCATGTCGGTGGCCATGAACCAGGCGCCCAGCATGGCGCCGCCCGAGAGGATCGCGAACAGCGGATCGCCCTTGAAGATCAGGTTGACCACGGCCAGCGTCAAAAGGAAGCTTACGGGGATGTGCCAGCTGATGATGCCTCTTATGAGCAGGAAGAGACCGCCCAGAAGCAGCAGCGCGGCGGAGATCTCGCCCACGCAGCCAATGGCGCCTCTGCCGTAGCCGAAGAGAAGGTCAAGATACATGCTGCCCTTCGAGCCGAAAGCCTCTATAAGAGCCTCCTGGCCGCCTTCCTTCAATAGCCCCAGAGGAGTTGCCTGGGAAACGGCGTCCACGCTGCCGCCGAACTGCGCGCCCAGGGTCCAGCTTGTCATGTGCTTCGGGAAGGAAGCCAAAAGGAAGGCGCGTCCAATGAGGGCCGGATTGAAAATGTTGCAGCCCAGGCCGCCGAAGCACTGCTTGACGATAATGACCGCGACGGCCGTGCCGAGCATCGGCATCCACAGGGGAATGGTCGGCGGAACGTTGAAGGCGACCAAAAGCCCGGTCAGGGCGGCGCTGCCGTCCCAGCAGGACTTAAGCGGCTGCTGCCTGATCTTCAGGCAGACCGCTTCGCAGACCATGGCGAAGAGAACGCACACGACCGTAAGCTTGACGGCCATGAGGCCGAAGATGACGTAGCTCCAGATCAAGGCCGGAAGCAGCGCGAAAAAGACCGTCCACATGACCTTCGGGATGGAATCTCCCGATCTGATGTGGGGCGATGAAGAAAGACGAAGTAGTTTTGTGTCCATATATTTGATTTATGCTTGTTGCAGAACAAAGGGCGGAGCGAAGAGACGGACTTCCTGAGTGTCAATTAGGGAAGCGTATTCCTTGCCGAAGGGGAAAGCGTCCTTCTGCAATTCCCTCAGAGGCGCCAGAACGAAGAGCCTTTCCTTCATGCGGGGATGAGGAACAGCGAGGTCAGGTTCGTTTACGGCTTCATCTCCGAAAGTCAGTATGTCGATATCGCAAGTCCTGGGAGAATTCTTTTCATGCTCATTCGGCCTTCCGAGTTCCGCTTCCACGCTTTGGGTGAAAGCGAGCAGTTCACGAACGCTCGATGAACATTCGCAGGAAACGACAGCGTTCAGAAAGGGCGCGCTCCCTTCCGGACAGCCTATGGGCGCGGTCTCCCAAACGGAAGACATAGAGACAATGGAAACCTTTTCGCGCAGTTTTGCGACCGCGCTTTTAAGATTGCCAAGTCTGTCACCCAGATTTGACCCAAGACTAAGGTACGTCAGACTCATTTAATAGATGTTGAGCTTCTTGATCCTTTCCACCGCTTCCAGGAGTCTTTCCTTGGGAGCGGTCAGAGTCATTCTTATGTAGCCTTCGCCGGAGGGCCCGAAGCCGTTGCCGGGAGTCGCCACCACCGCCGCTTCCTTAAGAAGCTTCATGGTGGTCTCCTTGCTGGTCATGCCCTTGGGGACGGGCGCCCAGACGTAGAAAGCCGCCTGGCTGGGCTTCACGGGGCAGCCCAGGGCTTGCAGACCCTTGACGAGGGCATCCCTTCTTTCCTGGTAAGTACGGAGCAGCTCTTCGCGCCAACTCTGATCGCCCGTCAGCGCTTCCACGGCGGCGTCCTGGACGGCGCCGAAGATGCCGGAGTCGAGGTTGCCCTTGATGCGGGAGAGCCCGGCCACCAGGGACGGATTGCCCACCGCGAAAGCCACGCGCCAGCCCGTCATGTTGTAGGTCTTGGACAGCGAGTAGTACTCCACGCAGTATTCCTTGGCGCCCTCCACTTCCAGAAAGGAGTGGGGCTTGATGCCGTCGTAGTAAACGTCGGCGTAGGCCGCGTCGTGGGCGATGATGATGTTGTATTTCTTCGCGAAGTCCAAAGCCTTTTTATAAAAGCTTAAGGGCGCGGTGACGGCGATGGGGTTGTTGGGGTAGCAGAGGAACATCATCTTCGCCCTTTGCGCTATTTCTTCAGGAATGGCGTCCAGGTCGGGAAGATAATCGTTCTCTTCCTTCAAAGGCATGTAGTAAGTTTCCGCGTCCGCGAAAAGCGTGCCGGAGTGATAGACCGGGTATCCCGGTTCCGGAACCAAGACCACTTCGCCGGGGTTGACGAAGGCAAGGTGAATGTGGCCGATGCCTTCCTTGGATCCAAGAAGCGGCATGATCTCGGTGTTGGGGTCGATCGTCACGCCGAAACGGGTCTTATAATAAGCGGCGCAGGCTTCTCTCAGAGCCTGTTTGCCGTTGCCAAAGTCGTACTGATGGTTGGCGGGATTCAGGGCGGCTTTTCTTAAAGCTTCCACGATGTGCGGCGGAGTGGGGAGGTCAGGGTCGCCGATGCCCAGATTGATGACGTCCGCGCCCGATTTCTTCAGTTCGCTTTTCAGAGCGTCGATCTCTTGGAAGAGATACGGCGGCAGCATGGAAAGCCTTTTGGAAAGGGGAAAATCCATAGTGTTCCTTAAGTTCTATTGCAGATTAAACTATTTGTCATTATATCATAACCGCCCATTATTTCGCAGGCGATAAATCATATGCCCTTGGCAAACAAGCTTCGCTGAGTTTGCTTACGGGCACATGATTCTATCGCCTGCGAACTCACGGAGGACGCAAATCAAGGCCAGGCGCGCGTAGTCCGTGAGCAGGGGATATATGCTCCCTTTGGCGTATGCCGCTCTCCGCGACGATAGGTCGATATGTTATAATAAAGGCAAGATAACCAACTGAACGGAATGATGATGAGAACGTTTTTCCTTTTAGGGCTTTTGGCTGCCTTCGGATCTCTTTGCGCCGACGCCATGATCAATTACAATGGAAAACTTTTGATAGAAGTGCAGGACGAGGAGAGCGGATTGCCGGTCCCGGGCTACCAGTTTTCCATCAGCGAGGATTACAGCCACACCAAGATCCTTGCCACAATAGAATCTGACATCAGCGGCCGCGGCTGGAGCAAAAAACTGAAACCGGGCGAATACTACATTTTCAACAGCAGGACCTCCGGCGGCTACGCTCCCTACGAAGGCGGCGGACCTTTTGCTTTCCCGGCCGCCGGCACCGGCATGGTCTTCAAAGTCAAAGGAGGAAACAAGGGCTGCAAGATAGATCAGTCGGGATCGGAGAGCACGCTTAAGATGGCCGGCGTAATGACGGACGAGACGCTGGGAAGGATCGACGCTGATGGTCAGCACAGATTTTTCATCAGCTGCAAAGGCAGCATATTTTCCGACTATTTCTGCCTGATCCCCAAAGGCTCCGACGCCTATTTTAAAGCCAATGACGTAAGTTTGAATTTCAAGCGCAAAAAAACCACGCTGACTTTCAAGATAGGCCCAACTTACGCCAACAAATATTTCAACCTGGGAACATTTTCCGAGGGCTCCCCGTTTGTCGAGAATCTGCTTGTTCAGAACACTTTCTCCGGCAAGAATAGCAATATTTACAACCAGGACAAGGATCCCTTCAACAACAGCACCGTGTCTTTCTATCACGGCTGGATCTCGCATCCCGATATGTACGGCGGTCAGAGCTTTAATTTGATCGACAAGGGCAACCAGTATTGCTGCGACAATACGTCGATCGTGGAGGGAGCCAAGGTTGCTCTTAAGTTCTCCCTCAACAAGAAGAACCACAAGTTCAAGCTGACCTTGAAGTCTCAATACAACATAGGCTGCTATTTCAGGTTCACGAAAGAATAAGAATAACAAATAAAGGAACGAACATGAAAAAACACTTCTTGATCGCGCTGGCGTTGGGGCTTCTTTTCCTGCAGGGCTGCTCCGGCCTTTCGATCCAGGAAAAACAGTCTTACAGAAGCCTGCAGTCCCAGGGCATCACCATCGACCATCCGATCGGATTGTGGGAAAAACCCGCCAGCCCCGTGGCCGCCGGTTTTCTTAACCTGCTTCCCGGTTGCGGCAACTTCTATCTGGCCTGCGGCAACGCCGGCGACAGCGAGCACTTTGTGCTGGGCTTCGTCAACATGCTGTTCTGGCCCTTCTCCGCTGTCTGGGGCATTCCTGAAGCGGTGGTGGACGCGGACAACATCAACAAGCGCGACATGATCCACTTCTACACCTTCGATATCGGCGGCGAAGAAGCGCTGGCCGAAAGAGGCTTGCAGATGAACAAGCGCGCGCAGGTGGAAAGGAAATAACTTTCACTTGAACGCCGAAACAAAAAAGCCCGCGGAGTTCCGCGGGCTTTTTTGTTTATGAGTAGTAACTCGTTACCTCATACGCAGTTTTATTTCTTTAAGTCCAAAACTTGCTGGATCAAATCCTTTGTGGCGTCAACATCTGTGTCGTCAAAGAATTTAAACGCATATTGCTCTGATGACCATTTTCTGTTGGAAATATCATAAACCATATCATTCTTATCATTAATTTGCCCTACCTTTGCATTTAACACTATCTCTATCCAGTTGCTCTTCGGCCATAAACAAACAATATTACTTTTTCCCTTCTTGAATGCCACATAATTCTGTGTTGGTGTCTCTTCAAGCGATGAGTCCAGAGATAGAATGACATTTTTAAATTTATCATAGAGATTGCGATTATCTGAATTTGAAGGGAATAATAGTTCTACGGAATATTCAGAATCGTTTTGATCATTTTGCCCAGAAAGATTTTCTTCATTCCGTCTCAATTTATCAGTTTTGCCATGCATTTGTGCTATAGCGAATAGCATCTCATACGCATCCCACGGAAACATTTCGAAAAACTCTCTGTTTTGAGATATGCGAAGATCGGGATTGAGTTTGTTGATTAAGTTATGCAATAGTTTATCCGGATCTTTGTTCCCTCGTATTCTCGGGATTTCATAGGTGCAATACACTTCATATGGAAGTGGTAAGGCTGTGTTGGAAAGTTCTCTCGCACGCTTATCCACGTCTTCCGCATATCCAATCTTAATCCAGTTGTCTCTGTGAAAGCTCTTGTTTGTTAGAACATATATGAACCCCGACTTTTCTGTTTTTTTCATATGAAGTTCGCTCCTAATAACAAAATGTTATGTTAAAAAATATTGAAAACTTTGGCTGTATTATCAGAAAGTGACTTAAGGTGATTTTCTAATTTAAATATCTCTGCTTAAATCTTTTCTATTTTAGCAATCGCTTTATCTTGAGCTGCCCTATCGGTTACTGAAAATTAGCACGGTATAGACGTGCTTTTCCGTTAATAACAAGTTCTTTATCTTGAATAAACTTCCCGATGGAAACACTAAACTTTTATGTGTCAGAGAGACTCGGTTTGCCCTCCTGTCTTGCTAGCAACATCTAACTTTTCAAAAAGATTTTCTATTTTTTGCCTATAGCTTTCAATAGACATACGGGTTGTTTCAAATTCTTTATCTATTTTTGAGCATTCGTCAATAATAATCTTTTGAATAGGAATCGGCGGAACAGGAATCTTAACCTCTTCGCGAAGATACGCTGAATTTAAACTTTTTCCAAATGCTTTGTTACCGACACTTTCAAGATCGATTAGCTTACTTTTAAACAAATAATACAAATATTTATCAAGTATTTTTTTCTTACTTTTTGGGATTAGTGCAGCAATTGCCTCGTTCGTATACAATTCTTTCCCTGCTATAGCTACTCTGCCAATACTAAGCTTAAAACTCAACAATGTAGTATCTTTAGGTATAGGCTTTACATTAGAATCCAAAATAGCCTTATCTGTAATTTTTTCTTTTGTGTCAGTAATTACTTGCCCTTGCATTTCTGCTATTGAAACCCATAAATTTTTCCCTGTAAAATACTTTGGATTCTTTCTGGATGGAGTTCCGCCTATAGTGATTTCACAAACAGTTCCCAATGGTTCCAACGTGTATTTGCTTTTCAACTCAACTGCAGTTTCTTAACTTATTCTAATAGCTTTGTTAAATGAAACTCGTGAATAATCCAACATATCCTTGGTGTTTACAATAGAACCAAATTTTTGTTGCTCTTCACTAAACGACAGCGCCTTGCCATTAAAAGATTTTCTAATAACATCAGCAAGCGTTCCCTTGGCAGATCGGTCAGCATCGTTATACATTTTACCCCCTTTGGAAATAATTTGTATTCCTTCATTACCTTTACGATTAGACCATTCATATCCGAGGAATTCCTTCTGATCCTTGTTTTCGGTAGGAGCTGTAATAATAACTGTAGTCTGACGATATACCAGAGAAAAATAGAAAAGCTTTTCCCGTTCGATTGCCAATGCATAAGAATAGAATCTCTCAAGGTAAAGAGCCTCCTGCTCCTCGCGACTTTTGTTTTTGTATGCCTTTGTTTTTTGTAGATTTTTCGTGTCGGTTGAATTGGCAAATGCTGTCAAATACATTTGAAAATAATGATTGTTTTGTAAGTCATCAAGAGAGATCTTCTTGGTTAAGAAAAGTCTGTAACTGTCGTCGTCTACCTCAATCTGTTCTGTATATGCCTTAAGTATTTCCTTATCTTTCCAATCTTTTAGTTTTGCTCCGGAAAAAATAGCATCTATGGAATCTGCTAATAAATCTATCTGTTTAGGAGGTTCTTTAAACTTCTCTAGGAACATCACAACGGTGTTAGTACCTGTAGCTCCGAATGTTTTTGATCCAAATGCAACTATAGCACGTATAAAGAAGTTCTTTAAAAATTGTTCGCGAGCTCCTGTATAGCTAGCACTGTCATTAGAAAGGATAGAACTTGGGAGAACTACAGCTGCTATCCCATTAGGTTTAAGAAGTTGACCAATGCGTTCAACAAATAGAGTTTCTATCTCTCCACCATTTATTCCTATACGATCAAGAAGAGTGAATTTGTTGTTTTTAAGCTGTAAATGTTGCTTAAAGTCTTTTACTGAGTAGGGAGGATTGGCGACAAGTATATCAAAAATACCATTTTCAATTCCTTTGTCCGGCTCGTTTTCAAGTCCATCTCCGAATATTATATTACCTTCTCCAGCACCATTCATAAATAAGGAGATTTTAGCAACGCGGGCAAGACGATAATCTTTTTCTATACCAAAAATATTATTTCTTGCCCAATCATTATTTCCTTGTGATTTTGCATGATAATTGATTGCTTCAATAGCTTCAGTCAAAAAATGTCCTGCTCCGCAGGCGTAATCAATAACTCTTGGATATATTGTTCCTCTGTCTGATTTCACCATTCTATCTATTGGAAGGCTATCCCAAATAAAGCGAGTAATCGGCATCGGTGTGAAGAATTGGCCTTCGTTTTGTTTGAATCCTTTGTTAAGAAGCTGTTCAAATAAATCCCCGAGGAATTGATGTTTTGAAGGGTATACGATTCTGTATTTTTCAAAAAGCTGAACCATTTCTACTAGAATCTTTCCGTTTTGATAAAACAATTCTTCGTTATGGACATCTTTGAAGGCAAAGTCATTGTTAGAATAAAATTTTAAAATTTTGATTGTATGCTTAAGATCCTCGATGGCCTTCTTTCTCTGCGACCCGGTATACGTTGAAAATAGCCTTTCTGGGTAGTCAGCGGAGATATAGTAAATCTTTTCACGCATGAATTTTTCCATGCCATCTCGATGAAGTCTTTGAAGACGATCCTGCAGTGTCTCATAGGTATCAGTTCCCTGCTTATATTGGAATTCAACTTCATCTTCATCGCCCTTAGTGCTTTCATCAACTAGCTTACAGATAAAAAGTGCAATTAGCCGGTTAAAGGCATTCTCCTTGTCGCTGACATTATTGTGACGTAGAATCTCTTCAAATCTATTTACAATCTTATCATCTGGAGTAAAATCTACAAGATCTTTTTTCTGACGTGGCTTTACCCCAATATTGTAGGCCTGAGAATCTTTACGGAAAATAACATCACCGCAAAACTTTTTCTCATAAGTTTCATCCCAAGCGGAAAATAGTTCTTCGACCGTATGTGCATCTTTGTATAGTCGAATTGAACGATCTTTATCGGCAAGATTTTTAATGTTTTTATCGTCACTACAATCTATGCTATCTGTAGTATATGTAACCTCTGTCCCATCGAAATTAGATGAATAAAGTACAAGCCATTTACAGTTCCTTTCCTGTTGCCAATATGAAAACAATTGCCCACCATCAAGGATGGTTTTATTGTATTCCTTTTTATATTCTGGTCCGTCTGTTTTGCATTCAATTATAAAAAGCGTTTTATCTGCTTCATCTTTCACGAGAATATCCGCGTATCCACCTTTCCTTTCATGCCCCAAAGCCCATTCTCTTTCCAACTCAATATGTTCGGGACGATATCCTTTGTCCATGAGTCTGGTTATGCATTCCAGAACAACAAAATTTTCGTTTTTGGCAAAATTACAAATGGTTTCTCGTGTAATCTTCATCCCTTTATCAACAGGATATTTGATAACGCCATTACCCTTGAAATCAACTTCTATAACGCAATTAAACGCCTTAAATTTCTTTTTATACACCTTCCCACTAGTATTTTTACTATACCCGATAGCCCTAAGCGTTTTCTCAAGATTTTTTTTGGTAATCATTTGCTTTGCTCTCAGATCCTATACAATCGGAAATACTATCCCAATTTATGCGGACTTATAAAGGATTACAAAAATAAATTAACTATATATTTCTGTGGTTTTTATTTTATACCCTGGGAGGGGCCTGGTGGACGCAGAGTTTGTGGATGGCGTGGGCCGCTTCCATGACGCCTTCAGCTAAGCTGGGGTGGGCGTGGATGACGTCGCCAAGTTGCTTGGCGGTCAATTTTTGCGAGATGGCGAGCGCCAGTTCCGCTATGATGTCGGAGGCGTGAGCGCCCATGACTTGCGCGCCTAAGAGCTCGTCGGTCTTGGCGTCCGCTATGAGTCTGAAGAAGCCTTCGATTTCGCCCATGGCGAGCGCCTTGCCCAAGGCGCCGATGGGGAACTGGGCGATCGTGACTTCATGTCCTGCTTCAATGGCCTTCGGTTCGGAGAGGCCGACGGAGGCGATTTCCGGCACGGTGAAGATGCAAGAGGGCACCACGCGGTAATCCATGGTTTCGTCAGCGCCGGCGCAGTTTTCCGCGGCCACGATGCCTTGGGCGGTCGCTACGTGAGCCAAAAGGATCTTGCCGGTGATGTCGCCGATGGCGTAAATGTTGGGAACTTTCGTTTGCATCTTTTCGTTTACCGCGATGAAGCCGCGTTCCGTTTCAATGCCGATCCTGTCGAGGCCGATGTCGTTTGTATTCATGGCTCGCCCTATGGCCACCAGCATCTTTTCCGCTTCGATGGTCGTTTCGCCGACCTTGCCGGTGACGCCGGTCTCGGTTAGCGCAATATCGGAGATGCCGACGCCCAGCATGACATTTATGCCGCGCTTCTTGAAGGCTCTCAGGATGTGCTTGGAGATCTCGGGATCTTCAAGGGGCAAGAGACGGTCCAGCATTTCCACGATCGTGACTTTCGTGCCGCATTCCGCCAAGATCCCGGCGAATTCGCAGCCCACCACGCCGCCGCCGATTATTATGACGGAGGAGGGGAGGGTGGTTTGCGCGAGGAAAGTTTTGCTCTCCACTATTCTTTCATCGTCGAAGGGAATGAAGCGGGGACGGGCGGATTCGCTGCCGGTGGCGATGATGCAGTTTTTGAATTCCACCGTTTCGATGCCGTTTTCGGTCTCGACTTCCGCATGGTTCTGATCGACGAAGCGCGCCTTGCCCATGATGGTGGTGACGCCGTGAGCCTTCAGGAGCTGGGCGATGCCGCCCGTCAGTTTCTTGACCACGCCGTCTTTTCTTTCAATGGCTTTTGGATAATCTATGGTAGCGCCTTCAGGATTAGAGACGCCGAAGGCGGCGGCGTTTTTCACGGTGTGAAAAGCTTCCGCGGAGGCGACCAGAGCCTTGGTGGGAATGCAGCCCCAGTTGAGGCAGGTCCCGCCCACGGCGGTCCTTTCGGCTATGACAACATTAAGTCCGCGCTGGGCGGCTCTGATGGCGGCCGGGTACCCGCCGGGTCCGGCGCCCATGACGAAAACATCGCAGGTGTAAGGCATGATTTTAATTTTTATTTATATTTATTGTTAAAAAAGATCACCGAAGAGATCGCCCTGCGTCTCTTTTTCGGTTTTTTCGTTTTTGGTTTCCGCTTTCAGGGATTTTACGGCGGCGTTCCTATTCTTCCTGGCCGCCAGCTCTTCCTCTTTGCTTCCTATGTCGTCGAAAAGGCTCCCTTGTCTTTCCGGCTCGGGTTCCGGCGGCTCGAAGCCGCACATCTCTGCCAGCTCTTTCCAGGAGATAATGGGCGTTCCCAGTTCCAGCGCCTTGTCTATTTTGGAACTGCGGGCGGAGACGTCCTCCGTGATGAGGTAGCTGGTCTGTTTGGAGACGGACTCGCTGACAGTGCCGCCGTATTTCAATATGGTGGAGGCGGCCTCCAGCCTGCTGACGCCTGGGATGGCGCCGGTGATGACGAAGATCTTTCCGTCCAGGATCTTCGGGACGTCCTCCTCTTCCCTGTATTCCAGGCAGACGCCGGCGGAGCGGAGTTTTTCCAGCGCTTCAATATTCCTTGCGTTGGCGAAGAAACTCATGATGCCTTTTGCGTTGATCTCGCCGATGCCTTCCACCGCCGTCAGTTCCTCAAGGGTCGCTTTTTCCAGTTTTTCGATAGTGGGGAAGCGCTTCGCCAAGGTCCTGGCGGTGGCGCTGCCGACGCCGGGGATCCCTATGGCGAAGAGGAGACGGTCATAGGGGCGCTTCTTGCTCAAATTAAGGGCATGATCGAGGTTGGCCGCGGACTTGTCTCCTATGTTGGAGAAAGCCAGCCAATTCACGCCTTTAATGGCGTAGAGGTCGCCGTAGTCGGAGACGATCTTTTTATCCACCAGCTCGTCGATGACCGCCGGGCCGAGTCCCATGATGTCCATGGCGTTGCGGGAGGCGAAGTGCGCGATGACGCGTTTCAGGACCGCCGGGCAGGAGACATTGCTGCAAGTGATGGCGGCCATTTCCGGATCTCTGTAAACGTCGCTTCCGCAGACGGGGCATTTGTCTGGGACAGAGATCTTCTGCTCCGAGCCGTCGCGCTTGTCTTTCAGAACGCCCACGATGTCGGGGATGATCTCGCCGGCTTTTTCGACCAGTACCGTGTCTCCGACTCTTATGTCGAGTCTTTCGATCTCGTCGAAATTGTGGAGCGTGGCTCTTGAAACTTTCGTGCCGGCAAGATGCACCGGTTCCAGGTTCGCGACGGGGGTGATGGCGCCGGTCCTGCCGACCTGCAGGGAAACGCTCAAAAGTTTCGTCTCGGCGCTCTCGGCCGGGAACTTGTAGGCGATGGCCCAGCGCGGGGATTTGGCGGTGGCGCCCAGTTTTTCCCTGAGGGCGAAGCTGTTTATCTTTATGACGATCCCGTCGGTGGCGTAGGGGAGAGTGAAACGTTTTTCCTTCCACTCTTCGCAGAAAGCCACGGCATCCTCGAT
>JAFZID010000109.1 GCA_017554565.1 bacterium | reverse complement strand
GGCTCTTCGGTTTCGAGAATCCCGAGAACATCGCCTTCCCGCTGACCGCCATGGGCGCCGTGGGCAGCGCGCTGGGGCTGGTGCCGAAGCTGAAAGTCAATCCCAACGACATCGCGGTCTTCACGGCCATAGGCATGTGCTGGAGCGGATACCTGAGCACCCACACCGCCATGCTGGACGCCCTGGGATACCGCAACGTCATCAGCAAGGCTTTGATCTCCCACACCATCGGCGGTCTTTGCGCCGGCGTCTTCGCCCACTACGTCTTCCTTTTGGTGAGCAAGCTTCTGGGCGCGTAAAAACGAGCGACCTTTTGAGCATAAAAAAAGCTTCCGTAAAAACGGAAGCTTTTTTATTAGGCTTCGTAAACGAGCCTTCCTCCCAGATAAGTCTTCAAGACTTTTATTTTGTGCAGTTCAAAAGCGGGCGTCCCGAAGGGATCGCGCTCCAGAATCGTGAAGTCCGCCAGAAAGCCTTCCTTTACGAGGCCCTTCCTATTCTCTTCAAAACTGGCGCGAGCTGAGGAAAGGGTGAAGCTGTCGAGGGCTTCCGTGAGCGTGAAGGCCTCGTTTGACCGATACGGCCCGGTTCCGTCCAGGGAAGTCCTGGTGACAGCCAGCTCGATCCCCTTCAGGCAGTCCGGCGGCTCCACAGGGCAGTCGGAACCGTTGGATACGGAAGCGCCCAGCTTCATCAGCGTTTTCCAGCCGTAGCTGGTCTCGAGAAGTTCCGGCGCGAGGAGCTTTTCCACTATGTGGTTGTCGTAGTCCAGGAAAACGGATTGGGCGTAAACATGAAGGCCCAGCCTGGCGATCCTTTCCAGCTGGTCTTGTCGCGTCACCTGGCAGTGGACTATGCCGTGGCGGTGATCGCGGCGCGGATAAGCCTTCAAGGCTTCCTCGTAAGCGTTTAAAACTTCCTCCAAGCACTCGTCCCCAATGGCGTGGACCGCGATCTGCATGCCGCTTTTGTGGGCGAACGCTATGATCTCCTTCAGTTTTTCCGGAGGATAGAGGGAAATGCCGCAGTCGGAGGTCCCGCGGTATGGTTTTGACAAATGCGCCGTGGCGCTGCCCAGGGAGCCGTCCCCCAGAAGTTTCAAAGGCCCGGTCTTGAAAAGTTCCGTTCCCTTGCCTGTCATGCGCCCGGAAGCGAGGAAGTTTTTCACTTCTTCAAGCGTCTCAAAATTGCACTGCTCATAGACTCTTAAGGTAAGCTTGCCTTCCTTTTCCAGCTCCCGGTAACATTCGTCTATGACCGTCGGGGAAACGTTTCTGTAAACGCAGTAGTCGTCGCTCTGGACGCTGGTGACGCCGTAGCTGTTGAGAGCGCGGGAGGCTTTTAGGATCATCTCCTTGAGCTCATCCCTGGAAGGGTCGGGCAGCGCTCTTTTCACGATGTTGACGGCATTGTCGTAAAATCTTCCGTCCGGCGCTCCTCCCTCTTCGCCTACGCGGCCGCCTTCCACGGGGAAAGCCGCTTTCACGCCGAGAAGTTCCAGAGCCCTGGAATTCACTACGCACATATGGCCGCAGACTCTGGTGATCACGATGGGGATATCCCGGGAAACTTTGTCCAGATCCCTTCTGGAGGGCATGGCCTTTTCGCCTTTGAAAAGATCCTGGTTCCAGCCCCGCCCTACGAGCCAGCCCTCTTCCCCCTCGCGCCGGGCGTGAAGAAAGAAAGACAGGCAAGCCAAAACTTCCTCCAGACTTCCCGTGTGATCCTGCAGCGGCGCCTGGGCAAGCGTCGAGCCGAAGCCCAAAAGATGCAGATGGGAATCGTTGAAGCCCGCGCAGACAAAGGCGCCCTTGAGATCCGTAATTTCGTCCCCTTCCCTTGCGCCGCAAAGGATCCCGTCGTTTCCAACTTCAGAAAAAAGCCCTCCTTCCACGGCGAAGGCCGTGGCGAACTCTCCCTTGCCGAGATATACTCTGCCGTTGTGATAAAAGCTTTTCATTCCCTGAATACGCGGAAAAGAAAAAAGGGAAGAAGTTTTTCTTCTTCCCTCTTTCTCAGTTGTTTTTGATGGTGGGGATCCACTCCGCTATCCTTTTCACAGCCTCCTCTATGACGTCCATCGAGGTCGCGAAAGACAGCCTCAGGTGACCCTCGCCGCCGAAGGCGCTGCCCGGGACGGTGGCCACGTAGGCGTCCTCCAAAAGACGCATGGCCGCTTCCTGGGAGCTCAGGCCCCAGCCGGAGATGTTGGGGAAGACGTAGAAAGTTCCCCTGGGGTTGGGACACTGGACGCCGGGCAGTTCGTTCAAGGCCTGGACGATGTATTTCCTTCTTTCGTCGAAGCTCTCCAGCATGCGCCTCACGCAGTCCTGGTCGTCTCTTAAGGCCACCACGCCGCCGTACTGGGCGAAGGTGGTCATGCCGGAGGTGGACTGGTCCTGCAGCCTCTTGATGGCGTCGGAGGCCTCCAGGGAGGGGCAGGCCACGTAGCCCAAGCGCCAGCCCGTCATGGAATAAGTCTTGGCGTAGCCGTTAACCGTGAAGACGCGGTCGTAAAGATCCGGCAGCGCCGCGGCGAAGCTGACGTGCTTGAAGCCGTCGTAAACGAGATGCTCGTAGATCTCGTCGGAAACGATGGCGACGTCAGGATGCTTGCGCAGCACCGCGCCCAGAGCCCTGATCTCGTCTTCGGAATACGCCTGGCCCGTGGGGTTGGTGGGAGTGTTTATTATAAGAGCCCTGGTCCTGTCGGTGATGGCCGCCTCCAGCTGTTCCGGCTGCATCAGGAAATTGTCTTCCTCTTTGGTCTGCACGAAGACCGGCTTGCCGCCCGCCAAAGCCACGATCTCGGGATAGCTGACCCAATAAGGCGCCGGAATGATCACTTCGTCGCCCGGATCCAGAAGGATCTGGAAGATGCAGTAAACGCTGTGCTTGGCGCCGGTGTTGACCACGATCTGCTGGGGCAGATAGTTCAAGTGGTTTTCCCTTTGGAATTTTTTCGCGATGACTTCCCTTAAAGGCAGGATGCCGTTGGTGGCCGCGTATTTCGTCTTGCCGGCTTTCAGGGCGTCGATGCAGGCGCGGCAGATGTGCTCGGGAGTCGGGAAGTCCGGCTCGCCCACCGCCATGGAAATGACCTGGTAGCCCTGCGCCTTCAGTTCGTTGGCCTTGTTGTTTATGGATAAGGTCGCTGAAGGTTTGACTGATCTGATTCGGGAACTAAGCTTCATTTTCAATTGATAAAAGTTGAAAAAACATCGGCGTCCAGTTTGCTGGGGCCTTTATCTTGATATGTCTGCAGACCGCGGGCGGCGATCATGCGGGCGTTGTCTGTGCACAGGGGGAAGGGCGGGAAAACGATCTTCATTTGTTTTCCCCTCGCTTTTCCCCGAAGGTTGAAAAGTTCTCTCAGGCGGGAATTGGCGCTGACTCCGCCGCCCACCACGATGGTCTCGAGGCCGAGCTCCCGGGCCGCCAGAAGCGTCTTTTTGACCAGGACGTCCATGATGGCTTCCACGTAGTCGGCGGCGATGTTGTTGAGGGCTTCCTGAGAGTTCGGCTTCGTCCTTTCCACATGGTAGAGCAGGGCTGTCTTCACGCCGGAGAAGCTGAAATCATAGGAGGGCTTGAGATAAGAGCGCGGGAAACGTTTGCCGTCCGGCGTGCCTCTCCGCCCTTTCTCAGCGGCCAAGGCCAGGTTCAGGCCGCCTGGCATCGGGAATCCCAGGATCTTGGCGCCCTTGTCCAGAGCCTCGCCCGCCGCGTCGTCCCTGGTGCGGCCGATCACGGTGTAATCCTCCGGGGACTTCACGTGGGCCAGAAGGGTGTGTCCGCCGGAAATGACCAAAGCCAGGAAAGGATATTCCACCTTTTCCGCGGCGGTGGCGGCGAACATGTGGGCCTCGATGTGGTTGACGGCCACGAAGGGTTTTCCTGACGAAAGGGCCAAGCCTTTGGCGAAACTTAAACCCACGATCAAAGCGCCCGCAAGTCCGGGGCCCGCCGTCGCCGCGATGAGATCGACGTCGGAAAGCTTCAGGTTCTCCTTTTTCAGAAGCTCCTCCGTTATGTGGGGAAGGGCTTCCAGATGGCTCCGGCTGGCCAGTTCCGGCACCACGCCGCCGTAGGGGTCGTGGATCTGGTACTGGCGGGAGACGATCTCGGAAAAAGGCTCCTGCCGTCCCGGCCTGTAGAGGGCCGCGGCGGTGTCGTCGCAGGAAGTTTCAATGCCCAGAACGATCACTTGGTTTCCCTTGGTATCCTGACGATATCCCTTACGAATTCCACGTAGTAAACTTCGCACCATTTGTCCAGGACGTATTCGAAGGAACGGACTTTCTGCTTGTCCGCCTCCGCTTCGCCGATCCTGAGGTCGAGGGAGTCCTTTTCGGAATAATCCACTTCCGTCTTGAAATATTTGTGCAGCGCCGCCCAGTCGTACTTGTAGTTGTCCCTTAAGCGCAGATGTTTCTTCTGCCAGGTGTAGGTGACGTCGTCCCTGGTCTTGGTGGTCTCCTCGAACCGGGAGGAGATTATGTCGCTTTTGGTGTAGCCCAGGGCCTGGATCGCGGAATCGATCTCGTTCTGGGTCTTGGTGACGCGCTGGTCGAACGTGGCGGCGCAGCCGGAGAGCAGGAGAACTGCCAAAAGAGATAAAAGTTTTTTCATTCTTATTCCTTGGTGGCGAGTTGACATTTTAATACCGTGACCGCGGCTTTCAGAGCGGCGTCGGGGACCTGCATGAGATCCTCCTCCTCCGCCTCGGCGGCGGTTCCTTCGCTTATTTGCTTATAACGCGCTTCGTGCTTTTTCTGCCGGTAGCGCAGCATGGCTGTTTCCTCTTCCTGGTCGGTCTTGATCTCGATGTCAGGAACGAGCCCCTTCTTGTGGATGCATTCCCCGTCGGGGGTGTAGTAGTAGGCAATGGTCAGCTTCATGCCGTAGCCTTCCTTTCCCACGTTCGCCACGTTCTGCACGGAGCCCTTGCCGTAGGTCTTCGAGCCTATGAGGACCGCCTTGTTGTTGTGTTTCAGGGCGCCGCATAAGATCTCGGAAGCGCTGGCGGTGGCCTTGTTGACAAGAATGACAAGGGGGATCTTGCCGTAGAGCGGGTCTTTGCGGCTCGTGAATCTCTGCTCCGGCACGGCGCGTCCGGACATGGAGACCACCAAGTTCCCTTTGGGAACGAAAAGCTCCGCCGCTTTCCAGGCCGCGTCCAAAAGCCCGCCGCCGTTGTTCCTCAGATCGATTATGAGTCCGCGCATGCCTTCGCCGGAAAGTTTTTCCAACTCCTTCGCCAAATTCTCAGCCATGTTCTTGTCAAAAGCCGTAAGCCTGACGTAGGCTATGCCGTTCTCCTTGTCCAAAAGACGGGCTTCAGGCACGCTGTTGACCTTGATCACCTCTCTGGCCATGACGAATTCTTTTTCCTGCTTTGAACTTCCCTCGGCGCGCAGGACCGTGACCGTCACCATGGTACCGGCCTCGCCCCGCATGAGCCTGGTGATGCCCATGAGGTCGGACTTGCTGACATCCTCCCCGTTGATCTTCAAAAGCTCGTCGAAGGGCATGAGCCCCGCCTTGAAAGCAGGCGTGCCCTCTATGGGGGCCATGATGACCGCGCCGCCCTTGGGCTCCGCCGTCACTTCCACGCCGATGCCGCCGAAGCTACCCTTGGTGCCGGCGTTCAATATCTCGTAATCC
>JAFZID010000108.1 GCA_017554565.1 bacterium | reverse complement strand
CCAGAAGACCGCGTTGGAAAAAGTCCCGGCAGCCAGCTCCGTGTAGTCCGGACGCAGGATCCTGGCGTAGGGCATGACGATGCGGTCGGGCTGGTTGGTGGGAGCCAGCATGCTGACCTGGAAGATGGTTCTCCTGGGTTCCGAGACCACCCTGGCGGTGTATTTCATCTCATCGTAACAGAACCCCGGGGAAGGTATGCGCAGGAAAGACTTGATGTTCTTCTGCGTCCTTATGACGACGGAAGTATCCCTGGGCGCCATGCCCACGATGTCGGCGGCCTTGGCCTGGAAGGCGGCCGCGAAGCAGAGAATGATCAAAGAAAATAAGGCTTTTCGCATATTCAGCTCCCTTTTTGTGATTTGAGGGTCAGTCACGATATATCCTGGCTAGTTCCCGGAACTGCTCAAGGGCGGTGACGGTCTCCTTGTTGAGGACGAAAACGTAGGGCTGCTCCCCTACCATGCCGTAGCGTCCCTCGCCGCACTTAAGGCCCAGGGTAATTGATTTGAATTCGCCGTTCTTCAAAGTGAAGGTTATTTTCAGATAAGGATCCGTGAGCCCGAAGGCCGGCAGGTCCAACTCCGAGCATTCCTTGACGTAATGGTCGATCAAAACAGGCATGCGCCTGGCGATCTCGTCCTTCATCCTCGGCATGATCTCCCGGGAGGCGTCGTTTTCCGTGGCGATCCAGAAATTCGTCCCGTAGTTCAGGGTCACAGTACCCTCTTTCCCGGTAAGTTCTATCTTGTCCACCTCCCCTTCCGGCACCGTCAGGGCCTCCCTGGTCAGGAAACGGAAGCAGTTGGTGGTGTAAAGCTTCATGACGTCCTCGGTCTTCACCGCTACGAACACGTTCGACATCCTTTCCATGAACATCAGTCCGCCGACGTCCTTGCTCAATTCGTATTTCTGCATTTCGTCGAAGCCCTGGTAGCGCAGACTGATGGTCAGCGGGGCAAGGGTGTCCCCTATGGCGTATCTCGCCTCGGCCTCATCGGCGAAACGCGCGATGGGAAGACCGAGCCAGAGGAAAGCGTAATCCTCGATGGCCAGCTCGTCCTTCAGGGTGGTGGAGAGCATGGAGGGGCAGTCCCACTTGTTGAGCTGCTTGTCGAAAACGAACTCCATCCGGTCGCTGTCCTTTTCCAAGATCAGGTAATCCAGATCCTCGAAAACGCCGGGAGCGAAAAGCGTCTTGGCCCTGTAATGGTCGGCGTCCGCGGAAAACTCCTTCAGGATGTCGGGATGGAGCGTGAAAAACTGGCCGTATTCCGATCTTCTGGCGTAGCAGTAGCGGTCCACTTCCTCATACTCGTTGGTCTCCACGATCTCGTCGGAGATCTGCAGCCGCTGGGAATTCTCCCGCTGCACCAAGGTCACGGAGTATTTGAGATCTATCTTCCCCTTGGGCTGCTCAACGTATTTCTCCACGTCCACCTTGGAGAGCTTCTTAACGAACTCGTTTATAAGTTTGTCGTCAGCCCTGTCGTAAAGCGGGCTTCTTAAAAACCAGGAGAAGAGGTCCTTGCCTTTCCTCAGGTCTATCTCCTCGCCGCCCACCGTCAGCTGCATGGCGTTGACGTATTCCGGCGTCACGTCGAAGACCCGGCGCCGCCTGACGTCCTTTTCGCTGCTGTCGGTCTCGAAGCAAAGGATGTCGCGCATCTCGTTGGGAATGAAATATGCCTGGCGCTTCCCCTGCAGCTCCGCGTAGTATTCCCAGCCCAGGGGCACCTGGGATCCGACTCTAAGCACCACTGAGGTGGTGGGCGTCTCGAAGGTGGCGATGATGTCCGGGGCGTTCAGCCCCGTGGCGTCGCGGTTGATGTTCTCGTATTCCTCGCCCGTGATGGAGCGGTGCTGGTCCACTTTTTTCAAGCTGTCCAGGATCTGGCGGACCAGAGGCGTGTTCACCGGGAAGTTCACCGGCTTCACCAGTTTCCAGCCCAGCGTTTCCCTTTCCAGCTCGTATTTTTCCAGTCTCAAAACTTTGCCGGTGTCGTTCTCCCTGACCTGACGGTCGATGTAGATCTTCGTGATGAGCTCCGGCTTGAAGTCCTTCAGCACCCTTTTCTCGGTCTGCTTGATTTCCGCCGTGGAGGGTTTGAAGCGGTCCACGAACCAAACGTAGCCGCCCACGGCCAGGACAAGCAGAAGCAGGATTATGGTAGTTTTGAATTTCATTTTGTCCTTAAATAATTTTACTGACGGCGGCGCACGTAGACCACAAGTCCCAAAGAAAGCGCCAGGGCCGGGACCAAAACGATCACCAGCGTCCTGATAAGGGAGATCTGCTTGCGGTTCAGCTTAAGGCTCCTGATCTCCTGGATAGTCTTGGGGCCGATGCTCACGAGGTATTCCCTCTGCATGGCCCAGTTGCAGGCGTTCAGGAAAATGTCCCTGTTGGCCAGCGGCCGCTCCGCGTAAAAATTGTCCGCGAAATCCGCGTCGCCGATGACCACCAGCCTCAGGTTGGTCCGGCGGTTCTCCACCGCCGCTCCGATGCACACCGGGCCGGACACGTCGGCGTTGGGATCATAGTGGTAGGAGGTCCCGTGATACTTGGTCTCGCCCCAGCCGTCCACCGTGGTCTCCAGAAAAGGCGTCACGATGTAGTCCGGATTCTCATGGTTGATTTCCGAAACGGAGCGGGCCATATAGAAAATGCTCAGGGATTCCAGGTTCTTGGTGATCTCGTGGGAGGCGTATTCCGGGATGACCAGATCGAACCAGCCGGTGCCGGCGATCCTGGTGGAGGGATCCACCGTCACGTCGTCGCCCACGTTGATATTGCAGCTGCGCAGAAGTTTCGGAATGCTCTCGCAGTCGGAGTTGGGGTCCAGAAGGATGAGGGCGCGGCCGCCCTGCATAAGATAGCGTTTCAAAACTTCCGTTTCCTCTTCCAAAAACTCCCTTGTGGGGCCCGCCACCACCAGAAGGTCGCAGTTCGTCTCCGTCATGTCGGAGATGCGGAAGAGCTCCAGGGGAAGGCAGTTGACCCTGTCCCTTTCCAGATAGTCTTTTATGGCGCTGTAATTGCGGTCTTCCTTGCTGTTGATGCTTCTCTCCCCGTGGTTGACGGTGAAGAAAACGTTCTTCTGCTCGGGATTCTGCAGTTCCAGTATGGCGGAGGTCAGGGCCTGCTCGGCCTTGAAAAGCACCAGCTTTTTCTTCTGGCCGTAGTCGTAATAATTGTGCTCGAACTTGAATTCCCCGAGATCGCTCTCCTTGAGTTCCTTGGACTCCTCCCCCACTTTCACGACGACCGTGTCCCAGTCCGTCACGTTGAACTGCGTCCTGATCTTCTGGACTTTTCCGGGATCGCGGAGGATATAGTCGTCCGCCAGAAGGCAGGTGACCTTCGAGCTGGCGTTGCAATACTGGTCGATGAGCCTTTTGACTTTCGGGTAGAGCTCGGAATTCTGAGGGTTGCCGAAAACGTAAAACTCCACCGGCTCCTGAAGCTCCTTGAGAACGTTCAGCGTCTTTTCGGAAAGCTTGTAAAGATCCTGGTTCTGGATAGAGTCGTAGCGCCTCGGATACTTGGCCGCCAAAGCGTTTATTAGAATAACCAAAACGAAAGCGAGAATGACGGCGAAAGTGACGTTGGTGCCGTAGGTCAGTCTTCTAATGATCGTCTCTTTCATAAGATCATCTCCACTTCCTGGATTCAACGCTCTTTACGGTGCAGAAAAGCAAGAAGGCCGTAATGCTCAGAAAATACACTACGCTCTGGGAGCTGATGACGCCCTTGGTGAAGGGGTTGAACTGCTCAAGTACGGAAGCGTAGCGATAGACCACCCGCCATTTGTTGCTGACCACGTCCTGCATGAAGTTCAATGAGAAAAGCATCAATATCCCGATGAAGGTCACGAAAAAGGATACGAACTGGCTCTTGTTGGTGGAGGAGATCATGATCCCCAAAGATGTCAGCATGCAGTTCAGCAGAAAAGTCCCCAGATATCCAGCGAAGACCACGCCGTAATCCACCGTGGTGAACTTTCCCAGGATATAGACGTATATGAGCGTTGGCACCCACATGAGCATCAGGAAAGTCAGAGCCGCGGAAAACTTGGATAGGACCACCTGGGTGTCCGTGACCGGCGTGGTCATCAGCATCTCGATGGTGCCCGTCCTGTACTCCTCGGAAAAGAGCCTCATGGTGAGGGCCGAAGTGACCGCCGCCACCACCATCCAGTAGATGAAGGTCCCGCCGAAGAGGTATCCGAAGACGTTAGCCTCCAGCGGCTTCGAGGGCGCGTTCAAATAATTCACCAATATCCAGAAAAGCCAGCCCACCACGATGAGGAAAACGCACATCACCACGTAGCTGGTGGGCGTGTAGTAGAGCGTGGCCAATTCGCGTTTGTAAAGTGTCCGGAAATTTCGCATAAATACCTTAATGTTTCGTCGTCATTTCCACAAAAATATCTTCCAGGGTAGGCATCTTGGTGGTCAGAAGCCGCATGGGCCAGGAGTGTTTCTGCAAAACGAGGAAGATCTTCTCGGAGATGTTTTCCTCCGGAAGGCGCGAGAGCATCTCGGCCTCACCCAGCCCTCGCTTTCGGAAGTCCTGATTTCATAGGCTTCCTTGACGTCCAGGAGCGCTCTCTCCACCTCAGATTTGGGAGCCTTCACTTCCACGCAGTAGCGCTTCTTGTTGCCGCTTCTCAGGTTCGACATGCTGTCCTGAGCCACGATCTTGCCTTTGTACATGATGATGACCTTTTCGCAGACCATCTCCACTTCCGGCAGTATGTGGGTGGAAAGGATGACCGTCCTGTCGCGTCCGATCTCCTTTATAAGCTCCCTGACCTTCCTGACCTGGTTGGGGTCCAAGCCGATGGTGGGCTCGTCCAGGACCAGAAGATCCGGATCCCCTATCAGGGCGTCAGCCAGGCCCACGCGCTGCTTGTTGCCCTTGGAAAGCTGCTCTATGATCCTGGATCTGACCTGGCCCAGTTCGCAGGCGTCGATGACAGCGTTCATGCGGTTGATGAGGGACTGGCCCTTCAGGCCCTTGAGGCGGCCTCTGTAGCTTAAGAATTCGTTCACCCTCATCTCGGGGTAAAGCGGAACGTTCTCAGGCATATAGCCGATGTGCCTCCTGACCTCCAATGATTCCTTGAAAACGTCGTGCCCGGCCACCTTGGCGACTCCTGATGTGGCCGGCATGAAGCAGGTCAGGATCTTCATGGTGGTGGTCTTTCCGGCGCCGTTGGGACCCAAAAGTCCGACGATGTCCCCTTTCTCCACATTAAAGGAGATGTGGTCCACCGCCAGGAGGTCCGCGTAGGTCTTCACCAGTTCCTTAACTTGGATCATAATTACATAGCCTTAATACTTATGATTATCTATATGATTATATTATAAAAGTGGTCAAATGTAAAACCAAAAGCGGTTATGCTATAATGCCATTATGCGTCAACAATTAACACCCATAAACAACGCCTTCCGCCCCAACGTGGGCCTGGTCGTCATGAACGAAAAAGGCCTCTTTTGGACCGGCGAAAGGCAGAATTTCAAAGGCTCCTGGCAGTGGCCCCAGGGCGGCATCGACAACGGCGAAACGCCCAGGGAAGCCGCCTGGCGGGAACTAAAAGAAGAGACCGGCCTCACCGAAAACGAAGTCGAGCTCGTTGCGGAATGCCCTTACTGGCTGACCTACGAAGTCCCCAGGAACAAGCCCACTTTCTTCGGCTACCGCGGCCAGACCCAGAAATGGTTCCTTTTCCTCTATAAAGGAAAAGACGAAGACGCGGAAAAACTGGCCTACGCCAGCGAAGATTTTCAAAAAGAATTCAGCGCCTTCGAGTGGCGCAGATGGGAGGATTTCTATCCTTACGTGGTGGGCTTCAAGCAGCCCCTTTACGTCGAAGTCAAAAAGTGGATCGAATCCCTGGACGAGACCGGCGTGGAGGAGGAGATCGAATTCGACAGCTTTATCTGGAAAGGCCGCCAGGAAGACATCGAGATGGTCCGCACCTCGGTGCAGTACGCCAACTGGATCAAAAGGATGGACCAGCGCTTCAGGATCGAGGAGATCAGAGTCCAGGCCGTGGACAGACGCCACGACGGAGGTCTGCTCTTCGCCAAGCTCTTCGTCAAAGCCTTCGACCGGGAGGGCCGCCAGGTCCCGGGCGCCGTGCTCATGAGAGGCGACGCCTCCGCCGTCCTCATCATAATCAGGTGCGAAGGCGAAAAGTACACCGTCATAGTAAGGCAGCCCAGATTCGCCGCCGGCCTCTATGAAACGAAAGAGATACCCGCCGGCATGCTGGACGACTCCACCGACAAATTGACCACCGCCGTAAGGGAAGTGAAAGAAGAAACAGGCCTCGAGATATCGAAAGAACAAGTGACCGACCTCGGCGGCTTCTTCCCCACCTACGGCATCAGTGACGAAATAATCTTCCTCTTCGCCGCTGATATAGACCTGACCAAAGAAGAGCTCGAATCCCTGAAAGGCCGCATCTGCGGCTGCCCCGACGAAAACGAAAAGATCAGAGTAGAGATCATCCCCCTCCGCTCCCTCTCGGAAGTCACCGACGACCCCAAGAGCCTCATGGCCTACTGGCGCTACCTCTCGAAAAACAGCTAAGTAGATTCAATTCTGTTTTTCTGCTAGAATAGGAGCAGGTTACATATTAAACTCCCCTTATGTCTGGCATGAAAAAATTATTCGCTGTTTTGGCGCTCCTGTTTCTTGCGCTTTCCGCATTCGCGGAAAACAAAGCTATTAAGCCAGCTGGCAGCGGCAGCGCCGAGGACCCCTTCCTTATCAGCAAGATCGAACATCTTGTCTGGATGGGAGAAAACATTACCAACGTTTCTACGAAAAATTTTAGATTGACCTCGGACATAAACGCGGCAGAAACGAAATTCTGGAACGACGGCAGAGGCTTTTTACCTATCGGATATATGCACGAAAATAAAAAAGCCTATGCCTCCTATCCTTTCCGGGGTTGCTTCGACGGCGGCGGGCATATAATCTCAAACCTTTTCATCAACAGGAAAGAACAAGGCGCCGCCCTTTTCGCCAGGATCGGCACACCTTTGCAAAACTTCGATTTCTCAACCAACGTCCTCGAGAACTTGGCTCGGCGCTCCAAAGATTTCGCCACGGTAAAAGATCTCGCGCTCGTAAACTGCGACTTCTTCGGGAAAGATCTGGCGGCCGGCCTCTCCTGCAATATCGATTTCGCCATGATCTCAAGGGTTTACATCTCCGGAAAGTTGAAAAGCGAAAAAACAGCGGCCGGATTTTCCCTGACCTGCAACAATTCCTGCCTGGAGGAATGCGAGACCGATATTGAATTCAAAAACCGCGAATGCAGCGCCTTCGGCTGCTTCACTTCTTCCCAGAACACAGTCCTGAAAAATTACCTTTCCCTCGGCTCCTTCCAATACAGCATGGACGATCCCACAGATTCAAGGATCGACACCGGCTACAGCGCCCGCACAATCAGGAAAACAGGGAAATCGTACGCCTATTATTCCATCATTCTCGTAGGCGGAGGCAACTATTATCTTTACAACTGCCTTGTTTTGAATTCCATTCTGACCGACAGGCGGAAGGATAAGGTCATCACTTTCTCAGATTCCGCAACGGTTCACAATTCCTTTTACAGCGCCGAAAATATCAGAAGAACTTTGAACGATAACAACAAGGTCGGCATCTCCAACGAAAAGCTGAGGAAAAAAGAGACCTACAAGGACTGGGACTTTGACACAGTCTGGGAAATAGAAGACGGAAAAAGCTTCCCGAAACTTCGTAAGCTTGAAAAGATGCTGAAGCGCTTATGAAAAAAATTCTCGTTTTATTGCTCCTATTGTCCCCCTGTCTGTCGCTTGCCGAAAACTCTCCCGTAAAACCGAAAGGCAGCGGCAGCGCGGAGGATCCCTATCTTATCGATAGGATCGAGAATCTCGTCTGGTTTAGGGAAAACTCCTCCGAGTGCGCTGACAAGCATTTCAAAATGACAGCCGACATCGACGCATCAGAGACCAGAGGATGGAACGGCGCCCGCGGTTTCCTGCCGCTTGGCCATTTCAACGGCACTTTCGACGGCGGCGGCCATTACATCTCGAACCTCTACATCGCCACATCATCCGAACCGGCCGCTCTTTTCACTTCTTTGGGGAAAAAGACGCCGTTCCCCTTCCCTTTCACAACCAACTCTTATGAGGAGACGCTCGAATCGGTAAAGATCGACACCTGTGTCAAAGATCTCGCCATTTTGAACTGCATGTTTTCTAGCGACAAGACCGCCTGCGGGCTGGCCAAAACAATCAGTCTCTCTAAGATCACGGACGTTCTCATTACAGGAACGCTTCAAAGCAAATTAAAAGAAGGCGGATTAGCGCTGAACTGCTCGAACTCTTTCATAGAAGGCTGCGCCTTTGACATCACGCACCGAAACAACTACTGCATAGCCGGAGGGATCTTTTTAAAAGCCGACAACGTTTATATCAAGAACTGCCTGCTGCTGGGAGATTTCGAGTTCGTCGGTGAAAGCCCTGAAATCGAAAGATCTAAACCTAACCAGCACGCCCTTGTCAAATCATTTGGCGGCAAGCCGAAACCCAAGAAGCCGGCAAAAGATTACGATATCGTATGCGTTTCAAAAGGCGAGTTTCGTTTGGAAAACTGCCTTATGCTTACGAAACTCTTCTCAAGCAAAAAAGATAGGAACGTACATTATTTTCCCAACGAAAAATCTATCAATTCCTTTTACAGCACCGACAATGTCAAGAAGAACTGGCACAGCGGTGAAAAGACCGGCCTCTACAACGAAAGGCTCCTTAAAAAGGAGACCTACAAGAGCTGGGATTTTGATTCCGTCTGGGAAATAGAGGACGGAAAAAGCTTCCCGAAACTCAGGAAGCTTGAAAAGATGATGAAAAGGGAATAAAAAAAGAAGGCGGCAGAGGCCGCCTTCTTTTATTTCTTCTCTACGGGCCTTACAGGCACGCCTTTGCTCGCAAGGTATTCTTTCACCTGCGGGACCGTTAACGTGCCAAAATGGAAGAGTGAGGCCGCCAGAAGGGCATCCGCTTCGCCTTCCACAGCGCCTTTGTAGAAGTCCTCCAAACAGCCGGCGCCGCCGGAGGCGACCAGAGGAACGCTGACCGCGTCGCGCACGGCTTTGTTCATAGCGTTGTCGTAGCCGTCCTTGGTGCCGTCCTTGTCCATGGAGGTCAAGAGGATCTCACCGGCGCCCAATGAGACGGCGTATTTGCACCATTTGATAAGGTCGATGCCGGTGGCCGTGCGGCCGCCGTGCACGTAAACTTCCCAAAGGCTGTTCTCGTCGACTTTGAGAGGAGAAATGTCCCAGCCCCAGTCGATCTTGTGCGCTTCCGCGACGTTCACTTTGGTGTTGAGCCTGCGGTCCCTGGCGTCCACGGCCAGAACGATGCACTGCGTACCGAACATCTTGGCGCCTTCCTTTAAGATCTCGGGGCGCATGACAGCCGCGGTGTTGACGCCGACTTTGTCCGCGCCGGCTCTCAGGATGCGCTGCATGTCGTCGGTAGATTTGATGCCGCCGCCCACGGTCAGGGGCATGAAGATCACTTCGGAAGTCTTGGAGACGAGGTCAACGATGGTGTCCCTGCCTTCATGGGAGGCAGTGAT
>JAFZID010000107.1 GCA_017554565.1 bacterium | reverse complement strand
TGACTTTTTTGTACCAGGCGCCGGTATTTTTGAAGAGCAGAATGGCTTCCTCGGGGAGTGTGCCGTCGCTTTTGGGTCCGATGTTTAGGAGGTAGTTGGAGTCCTCGCAGAGGCAGCGGTCGATGGTTTTCGTCAAGTAGGCTTTTGTGCGGTAGTCTTCGTTTGCCCGGTAGCCCCAGCTTTGCGCGCCTACGCTGTCGCAGGTCTCGGTGAGGGCTTTTTTACGGTTGGCCCAGTCGCCGAAGTCTCTTTCCGGGGTGGAGTAGTCGCCTCCGCCGCCCCAGCCGCGGTTGTTGATTTTGATGTTGGGCTGAAGTTTCCTGACGAGGGCGTTCATCTCAGGGTCGTCGATATTCGGGGGAATGTCCCAGAAGAAGCAGCAGATCTCGCCGTAGTTGGTGAGGAGCTCTTTAATTTGGGCTTTGACATGGGCACGGTATTTGTCCATGTCGGGCTCGTCGCCGGGATTGGGCTCTTTGAGCTGGTGGGAGCTTAATTTGTTCCAGGCGTTGGAGTGGTGCCAGTCGGGTATGGAGTAGTAGAGGCCAAGCTTCATGTTGCGGCGCTTGCAGGCTTCGGAGAGTTCTTTAAGGACGTCTCTTTTGCAGGGGGTGTGCATGACGTTGAAGTCGGTGGTCTTGGTGTCCCACATGCAGAAGCCGTCATGGTGCTTAGAGGTGATGACGATGTATTCCGCACCGAGGGACTCGGCGACGTCTATGAACTTGTCCGGGTCGAAATGCTCGGCGGTGAATTGGGAGAGGTATTTCTCATAGTCGGCCTTGCTCATCTCTTTTTTCATCCACTCCTGTTCGTGGTAGCCTCCTACAGAATAGACGCCCCAGTGTATGAACATGCCTAGCCTGCGGTCGAACATCTGCCAGGGTTCGGAATCGGAATAGGCCTGGAGGGAAACGAAGGGAAGCAGAAGCAAAAAGAGGGATTTTTTCATATGAGGGCTCCTTATAATGTCATCTGTATTATTATACTAACTTGCCCCGCGGATTATGCTTTAATTAGAAAACTCAAAAATCAAGCAATTTTTGAGTTTTTAGTACAAGCAAACGCAAAAAATCAATGTTTTTTGAGTTTTTATGAGAAGATGATGAATTTAGCAATGTAAGCTTAGATGCGTACTGGTTCAAGCAGATCTTCCATGGAGCAGCCTAAAGTCTGGGCTAAAGCTTTAAGATACCTGGCTTCTGCGTGGTTGATGTCTTTTTTGCGCTGCTCATAGAGTTGGATGGATCTTAAGCCTACGCCTGAGGCTTTGGCTAGCTCTGATTGAGAGCGGCCGCTGGCGGACCTGATGCGCTTCAATCTTGTTTCGGGGAATTTCTCGGCCATTATTTGGTCAGCGGTGTCCGCGAAACGATCTTCCGGCGCTTCATGATAGATATGGTACATTTGCATTATTGTTGAAACGGGGAGAGCTTCGAAGATCTCTGAAAAGGTCCAACCGGATTTCCACTGATAATAGGCAAGGATCCAGCCGGCCCAATAGGCGGCGGTCCTTTTCATATTGGGTTTGGCAGGAGGGAAATCAGTCCTATCAGTTCTTTCCAACAAAACATTCTGGGCTAACTCGATGCCGGAATAGCCTAAGATCAGAACACTATCGCCATTTTCAATACGGGAGGCGATTGTTGAAGCGGCAAACAACTGGAAGAAAAAGTCAGGCTCCATTTTAAGATCACGAGTGGCGTAATCCATCATGTCTGCTAAAAGCGTTTTGACGTCATAAAGCAATGTTTCTCGGTATGCGCTCATCCTCGTTTCCTATCCTCTCTTTTATAATCATATTAAGATATAAGCCTTCAAGATCGACATCGTTTTGGATATTTGTAAAATCGCGGTTAGCTTTGTCGGTTCGAATCTGGCGTTTGGCATAGTATATTTCATGGCTGACCTGGGCGGCGCCAAGAAAATTTAGACGGCCAAAAGCTTTTTTTGATTTTATAACCAGCTGTTCGCCAAGCTTTCCAAGCCGCATTGCGGCTGATAACTGCTCGATCGTTATAGCGTTCATAAGAAAAGCTTCCGCAAAATCAAAATACGCGTCGTCAGCTCTGTAACCTGTAACTACATCATAGCTGTCAACGTCTATGGAAAACCGTGATATAAGATAATCGGCCGCTGCTCTTGAAAGGGGAGTTTTTAAGTTGAACTGGCGATTGGATATCAGTATCGCGATCCAGTTAAGGATAGTGTAATCAGGGGTGTTCAGTTTCAGGATGTTGAGGCCTTTTAAGGAGATCTTATAGGCGTTAACGTACCCATCGGAATTAGGCTGAACACTCCATTCCTTGGCCAATTCTTCGTTTTCAGTACAGTAGAAGCCAAGTCCGAAATCGTTTCCACGACGACCTAGGCCGTAAGTAGGCTTTTCTATACATTTTTGTGAACCATGATAAATTTTCATATCTCTACTATATCACTTTAGTGATATAAAAGCAAGTCAACCTTTGGCTTTCAATTTGGAGGCGATGTATTTATTGGTGCCGGCTTCGGTGCTGAGGTCGTATTTTTGGTTGACGGATTTGAAGTACTTTTTTATGGCGGTCTTGGTGATCACGGAATTGGGTTCCGCTTTTGTCCAGGGGTCTTCGCTGCGGGTGATGGTTTCCAGGGTTTTTCCGGAATAGGCTCCGAAGGTTGCAGAGACCAGGTCGATGATTTGCTTTTCTTTGTCTGTTAAGGCGTCAGCGCTGTTATTTAAGATAATGAAGCGGTCGTCATCGATGGGATTGTATTTGAAGCTTTTGAAGAGATGATAGATCTCTTTGTAAACGGGGCCGTGGGGCCAGGCTTCGCAATCCTCGGGGAAGAGGGGGTCTGATCCTATGGCGAGGGAACATCCCTGGCAGAAGTAAAGCAGTTTTTGCAAGCCCAAAGGGGTTATTTCATTAAGATTGTTGAAGAGTCTAGCAATTGTTGAACGAAGCTTGTCAGAAAAAGAATAAATTCTATCTAGCTCACGAATAGTTTTAAAAGCTTTGTTATAAGCTACTTTAGTAATCTTATCTCTGTTTTTCATTAATCGCTCTTTCATGAAAAAGGTGGACGAAAGAGCTGATTTGATAACATCCGAATATTCTTTTGATGGTATTTGTCCCTCAAGGTATCTAGTTATGGTTATTTCGCCGAAACCAAGGGCTAAAGAAAGAGGAATCTTTCCAATGTTGTAAAGCTTCATTAATTTATTAATATCATCTATTGATACTATGTTCTCAAAACCACGATATTGTTCGTCAAATTCCTTAATGTTTAAATCTATTATTCCAGGAATGTCCATAGAGGATCCACAAGACGAACATAAAGCTGTAGAAAAAGAGAAAGTGTATTTTTTGCCTCTTACGGTTTTGATGAATGGTTTTCTAACAATCGAATATTTTTTAAAGTCACTACAGTTAATACAATAATCTTTATTCATACTTCCTCCTTTTTAAAATAATATTTCAAAGTGAACTTTTGTTTGTGAAATGAAATTATAATTACTGGTCCTTTTTCCCGATTGTTTATTTTTATATAAAGTGGAACTTTTACTCTGTTTTCCCCAATCCTTTCAGTTAAAAATACGGTCTTACCAAAAATATATAAAAGTTCATTTTCGTATCCTTTGTGTTCGTTTGGACGAGTTTCAGAATAATCTTCGCTATTCAAGTTAAGTAATATTTCCTTCACCTTGTTTTTATCAATTACATAACGCAAAAACAAGTTATTGTTTTCCTGTCTTTTGTCGTTCCTTTCTACTCTGTATAGATCATCTCTGACTTTTGACTTGACATCAGAAAGATAGTGTTCTATCTGTTCCTTGTCTCTTATCGTTACATGTGGATTATTATGATAGTATTTTTTGTTTTTCATATCATATTAAAGTGATGGTTTTTTGTCAATACGCTATCTTTGAAATAGCGTTGCCCTTCAATATATAACGGACAAATTTGGGAAAAAGTTGCGCGGGCGTGCGTAAGGTTTAGTTTTGCAAGACTTTTGGTAAAATGATTGTGAACAAACAGGAGGTTTGTATGATCGATTTTCAAGACAGGATAAAAGACCACAGATATGTCGGCGAAGGGACCGGGACCGAGGTCAGGGAACGCGCTGTCTCCAATGTTTTCAGGCTGGTTTACGGCTGGATGTTTTTGGGTTTGGCTTTGAGCGGGGGAGTGGCGTATATGTTTTTTAGGACGGAGGCGTACAAGAGCGTTAACTTTACGCTTTTGATTATCCTGGAGCTGGCGCTGGTGCTGATTTTGTCTTTTTGCTTCCAGAAGCTGTCGTATTGGGTGGCGCTGGGTATGTTTTTGCTGTACGCTGCGCTGAACGGCGCGACGCTGTCGGTCATATTTCTGGCCTATCAGATAGGGACTATCCAGAACGCCTTTTTCCTGACGGCGGGGATCTTCGCCATCATGGCGATCTACGGGACGGTGACCAAATCAGACTGCTCCAAGGTGGGGTCTATCTGCGTCGTCGGGCTTATCGGGATAGTCATCGCGTCGGTGGTGAACATATTCCTGAAGAGCTCGGGTCTGGACTGGGCGATCTCCTTGATTGCGATCGCGGTCTTCACGGGGCTTACCATGTGGGACGCGCAGAAGATAAAAGCTATGGCTGCTTTGGAAAGCGAATTGGGAAGGGATACGGTAAGGAAGCTCTCGGTGATGGGGGCCCTGATGCTGTACCTGGATTTCGTTAATCTGTTCCTGAGCCTGCTTCGGGTGATGGGCAGAAGGAAATAGGCTCTATTTGCTTTTTAATATCGAGGTCGGATGACCTCGATATTTTTTGGGAAAAGAAAAAGGCTTCCCGTTTTGGCGGGAAGCCTTTTTCTTTTTTGCTTTTTTGGTTTTTGTTCGGTTTGTTATCTCTGCTTTCTGAGGAAGGCCAGGAAGAAGAGGGCCAGGAGGCTCAGGAAGGCCGGTTCGGGCACGCCCTTGGGAATCAACAGGACTTGGAACTTGTCGAGGAAGATGCCGGCCTCGTCGCAGTCGCACCAGAGCTTCATGGTCTTCAGCGCTTCGTTGTTCAAGACTTCTTCGTCGATGCCGCCGGGATAGACGATGCGGCTGTCGTCGTCTTCCATCTGGTATTCGTTCTCGCCGAATGTGACGGAGTGGAGAGTCTTGTACTCGTAGTCGATGAGCTGGCAGTTGAAGCGCTCGGAGAAGTGGAACCAGGAATCGTTGGAGACGGTCTCGGAAGTGGAGACGTGCTCTTCCCACCAGGAGGTGTTCTCGATGTCGTTTAGACTTATGGAGACCGGCTTGCCGGAGCGAGTCTCGTCCAGATAGAAGCTCACGCTGTTCATCAGGTGGCGGTCGTCCTGGGTCAGGGTGAAGACGGCTTTAGGATGCTCTGAGCTCTCGCGGTCCACGAAAGAGGAGGGGATGTAGAGGTCCGCCGAGCAGATCACGTCGTAATCGGCCGCAGCTTCAGCGGGGACGTTGAGGTTCAGGCCGTAGCCGGTGTAGTCGCTCCAGCCGTTGGCGTTGATGACTTTCATGACTTTTTTGCCGCTTCCGGCGGGATCGTCAGCGATGTCGCAGCGGTTGTGGTCGGTGTACTTGACCCAGCAGAGATCCTGGTCGGAAAGTTCGGCGGTCTTAACTAGGCTGTTGAAGTCGGACTGGTAGAGAACGTAGCCCTTTTCCGGGGAGCCGCTCTGGATGGACAGCTTGATGTCGATGGGGTCTGCGCCTTCGATGTCGGAGGTGAAGCGGATAACGGGGCGGTAGAAGCCCATGTCGAGTTTGGATCTGTCGATCTTGGCCTGGAAGCGGAAGGAGCTCCAGACGGTGCCGTTGGTGGAGGCCTTGAGGTATTCCCCGCCCTCTATGACTTCGGATCTGAAATTGAAGTTGCCGGCGCCCTTGTTGTTGACGATGAAGGTGAGGGTGTCTTCCAGGTAGGAGGTAGGGCTGGCAGGGCCGACCACGTTCATGACGGGAGGATCTCCGCCTTTGGAAACAGCCTCGTAGCAGATGTCGTCAATGTAATAGTCGTCCGCGTAAGTAACCGTGGAGATGCGCAGGTCGTTGAAGTAGTCAAAAGGAGCTCCGCTGGTGATGGGGATGTCAAGGTCGTCGTAGGTGACGTCGCCGAAGGTTATGCTAAGTAAGCGGCGGTTCAGAGGATCGGCGTTGTAGGTGATGGAGAAGGGGAACCACTGGCCGACGGGAACCGAATAACTGTCGCCGAAGGGAAGGCTCATGTTGTCGCTGGAGAGCATGACGACGCTTCCGTCGCTCTGGAAGTAATATTCGCCCATCTGGTTCTGGCTGTCGGTGCGGACTGCGAAGGGCGAATAGTTCCCGCCCACGGTCGGCAGTTTAAACATCGCGGAGAAGCGGAAATTGTAGCGGGATGAGAGGCCATCGGGAACGTTCAGCCTAAGGTCGTTGTTTAAGCCTCTGTTGGCTATGCAGCGATTGCCGTCGTCGTCGATTATATAGACGGTGGGGTTCAGCCAGCCCGGCTCTACGTCTGTGATTATGCCAAGATCGTTGTTTTCAAAATCGTTTTCGTAGAAAATGGCGCCGCCGCTGGTCATGGTGGCGACCGTCACGATGGTGTATTTGGTTTCTTTGCCGTTGGTGGTCCTGACCTTGCCGCGGCCGAACTGCAGTCCGAGCGCCGAGCGGTCGATGTTCAGCTTCAGATCGTAGGAAGCGGTGCCGTGGATCGTATCGGAGTAAACTTCGTCATCGCCGGCTCCCTCGATGGAAAGCCAGTCGGCGCCTTCCTCGACCACGGTCTCGAAGGGCATGTCGCCGGTGCCGTTGTTATAGACGGACATGGAGACCGTGTTGGTGCCGATGTAGGCGATCCTGCTGCGCGTGACGTCCAGGTCGGAGGCGTCGGCTATGGGAACAGCCTCGATGGTGAGGTTGTCTATTATGACGCCGCCCTCTCTGCCCCAGTAGAAGACCCTGAAGCGGGGGAAGTCGCCGTCTTCGCGGCTGGTAAGGGGAATGTCGAGGTCGTTGACTTCGTAATCGTTGAAGGTCATTCCCAGAAGCCTGTAGTTGCCGGGCGTAGTGTTGATGGTGACGCTGGCGTGAGTGAAACGGTTTTCAAACTCGACGGTGTAGGGGAAGGTGTAGTTCGCGGCAATGGAACGCAGCTGCAGAAGCCCGGTATCGCTGTTCGAGAAGGAAAATTCGCCGCCGGCGCCGTCGTTGTTGCCGAAGAACATGTACTGGTAATCGCCGAACTTGATGTCGAAGGACATCTTGAGGTTGTAGCGGGCGAAGGTGCCTTTCACGCCTTTAATGACGGTGTGGGTGCCGCCGTTTTCCTGGGGCAGATTGATGTTCAGGGCCTTGGAGCTGTCTTTGCCTCCGCTGACGACCTTGGCCGTGGCCATGTGTTCGGCCTGGTTGCTGGCGTAAATGGAGGACCAGTCCGAATCCTGCGCGTAGATGTCGCCGAGCTGAAGGCTTTCAAAATCCTCGAAGTAAAAAACTTCGTTCTGCCAGATGACGTTTACGACCTTGGTGCCGTAGGAGCCGCCGTTGACCGTCAGCTTGGCTTTGTAATAGCCTTTTCCTTTTGAGAAGTCCGGGATGGCCTTAACGGTCTGCGCGGTGGTAAAGGTGCCGCTTGCTGGGGAGACCGTCAGCCAGTCGGCGTCGGAGGTGATGGAGAAGGGGATCTCCGCTTCGGGTCCGCCGTTGCCGATCTCAAAATCAAGCGATTCTTTCCCGACGCCTATGAGCAATTCGTCCGGAGCCACCAAAACAGGTGAGTCTGAACGGAGGACAGCTTCGACCAAAAGATCGTCAAAATAAGCGGCGCCCTGGGAGGACAAGCTGGAATACTGGGTGGAGAGGCGCAGCTTCGTCATGTCGCCGGCGTCCGGGCAATAAAGGCTGCAGGCTTTTTTCTCGCCGTTGAGGCAGACTTCCGTGACCTTCTTGTTCACGGCGTCCCAAAGGAAGTAGCCTTCGTTCCAGGAGCCGAGGTTCCTGACGTTTGTGAAAGTCAGGCCGCTGGGCCAGGTTTCGGCATTTTTGGAGCCGATGTTGAAGCGCAGATAAAAGAAGCGGACCTCCGTCTCGCTGTTGTAGAGAGCGATGAGGTCCACGTTGGAGCCCGGCTTGATCCTAAACGAGATCTTGGTCAGTTCCCGGGCGGAGTTTTCCGAGGTGGACTTGAAGGATGGCGTGAAGATCATATCGTATTCATCGGAACCGGAGTTGGTCTTGGCCAGTTTCAGGGCTTTGTTGGAGCCGTCCGCGACCACGGTGGAAGTTCCCACGTAGGGGCGCCAGAAGGACCAGCCATCGACGGTGCCGACTATTTCGGTGCCTACGTCGTATGATTCGAAGTTTTCACTGAACATCGTCTCCGCAAAAACGGAGGCTGCCATAAGGACTGTTAGGAAAGCGAGGAAGCGTTTCATAGAGCCTTTTGATTTGTGGTTTGTTAAAAACACGGCAAGCGCTCGTGTTGTTTTTTACCTCATAGGTTATCAGATATATTTTATGAAAATTGATGTTCTCGTTCAAGCCGTTTTTATCTTTTCCTCCTCTTGTCGGGAGGGGCCGGCGGCGGGGGAGGCGGGCAGAGGGAAGGCAAGAAAAGGCTGCTTTATTACATGGTGGTTGAGATTCGGCATAAATGATAAAATATCCTATTGAATAACCTATATTCACGTGTAATCGTTTAACAGAAAAGAAACTGTTGTACCACATATGAAAAAACTGCTTTTCCTCCTCCTGCTTCCGCTTTCCGCGCTTGCCGATCCGGGCAAGATAGAACTCGCCAAGGCAACGCTTGACACCAGCAGCGCATCCGTTATGAGCGCCATGCAGCAAGAGCCTGTCTGCGCGCCGTCCACTGCCGGCACCAGGCTGTATTTGGCGCAGCCGGAAACGAACTTCACCGCGGAGGAATTGGAGGCTGTTTCAGAACTCGGTCTCCGCGTTTACGGCCACGTTCCTCCCAACGCCTATATCCTGGAGGGAACGGAAGAGCAGATCGCAAAACTTAGGGCGGATATTTCTTTCATCTACCTTGGCGAATTTCTGCCGGAATACAAAACAGTCTGCGAGCTCGACAACAAAACTTACGGCGTGGCTTCCGCTTCCAATCCCCGCTATGTGCTTATAGCCGTGACCAGGGACGAGTTTCTGCCGGTCGTCAAAGAGGCTCTGGAAAAGGAGGGCGTGGAATACAGAGTAAAGTCGGAGACCATCTGCCCGTGCCTTACGGCGCACCTTACTGACACTCAGATCGAAAGGCTCGCCAAAATGAGTGAAGTCGGATCCATCGAGAGCTACTCGGACCCGGTCTTCTTTAACGACGTGGCGCGCTCCTCCCATTGCTGCAACCTGGAGGATCTGCGTATGCGGGGATACAACGCTTCCTCGCAGATGATATGCATCCATGACTCCGGCCTTGACAACGGCGACGTCAACAACATTCACCCTGATTTCAAGAACAAGCGGATCGTAGGAATGATCACCAGCGGCGCTTCCAGGGACCGCGGATCCAGCAGCTGGTATGACAACAGCGGTCACGGGACCCACGTGGCGGGCACGGCCTGCGGCACCGGCGCCGCCAGCGACGGACAATTCTGCGGCATGGCTTCCGGAGCCTCGATCCTGATCCTGGCCGCAGGAGGCGCAGCCGGACTCTATGTCGGTTCCGACTCCGAATTGGAGAGCACCTACAATCAGGGCGCCCGAGTCATGAACAACAGCTGGGGCAGCGGCTCCAGCGGCTCTTACAGCAGCGAGAGCCGCTCCTACGACACGCTTGTCTGGAATCACAAGGATTACACGGTCTGCTTCGCCGCCGGAAACGACAACAGCAAGCTGAATCTTCCCACCGAATGCCATCTCACTCCCGGCGCCTGCTCCAAGAACGTCATAGCGGTGGGCGCTTCCGAAAACTACCGCCCTATGGCGTCGCCGGAGACCGAACCCTACGACGGGCTGCATCAGGGCATGGCTTTCTTTTCCAGCCGCGGGCCCTGCTCCGACGGTCGCATCAAGCCTGACATCGCGGCCCCCGGCACCGCGATAAATTCCTGCAAAGCCAGTAGGGAAGCGACCAGCGTCCGCTCCGAGTATTACACCCAGCTCTACGGCACCAGCATGGCTTCGCCTGTGGCCGCCGGCTGCGCGGCTGTCATCCGCGATTATCTCATCAAGAAGCGCGGCGTCTCTTCGCCCAGCGCCTCTCTGGTCAAGGCCGTGATGTTTTGCGGCGCCCGCACACTTTATCCCGGGCAGTACCCTTACTTTGAGGAG
>JAFZID010000106.1 GCA_017554565.1 bacterium | reverse complement strand
TGCAGTCCTTTTCGGCTTTGAGATTGGTTCGGACCGCCGCTTTGTTCGTGGTGCCGCCGATGTGGAAGGTACGCATGGTCAGCTGCGTGCCGGGCTCGCCGATGGACTGGGCCGCGATGATGCCCACGGGGGTGCCGGGCTTGACCATCTCGTATTTGGAGAGGTCCATGCCGTAGCACTTGGCGCAGACGCCGTAGGGCGCTTCGCAGGTCAGGACGGATCTGATGGTGACGGACTCGATGCCGTATTCCTCGATCTCGACCGCCTTGTGGCCGGTGATAAGCTCGCCGGCTTTCACGATGATCTCGGTGGAGCCGGGCTTCTGGATGTCGTAAAGCGTTGTGCGGCCTTTGATACGGTCGCTGAGCTTCACCAGTTCCTGGCTGCCTTCCTTGATGGCGGTGACTTTGATGCCGCTGGGGGTCTTGCAGTCGTCGCAGGTGATGATGATGTCGTGGGCCACGTCCACCAGACGTCTGGTAAGGTAACCGGCGTCCGCGGTCTTAAGAGCGGTGTCGGCCAAGCCTTTACGAGCGCCGTGGGAGGAAATGAAGTATTCCAGCATCGAGAGCCCCTGCTTGAAGTTGGACCTAATGGGCGTTTCGATGATCTCGCCGGAGGGGTTGGCCATCAGGCCGCGCATGCCGGCCAGCTGCTTGATCTGGTCGCGGGAACCGCGGGCGCCGGAATCCACCATCATGTGCAGCGGATTCAGCTCTCTCAGTTCCTCGGCCTTGCTCTGCAGCTGAGAGTAGAGGTCTTCGGAAATGGTGTTGGTGGCGGTCGTCCAGACGTCCACCACGCTGTTGTAGCGTTCCTTTTCGCTGATGGCGCCGGCGGCGTGCTGCTTGGTGATCTGGTTCACCTTCTTCTGGGCGTCCAGCAAGACGGCGTCGCGGCTGGGCGGGACCATCATGTCGGAAGTGGAGATGGAGATGCCCGCTCTGGTGGATTCATGGAAGCCGGCTTTCTTGACGCGGTCCAAAGTCTCCACGGTGCCGGGAGCGCCGACAGCCTCGAAGCAGTCGTTTATGAGTTTGGCAAGGCCTTTCTTGTCGATGGTCTTGTTGTAATATTTCAGTTCCTTGGGCAGAAGCTCGTTGAAGAAGATACGGCCGGCGGTGGTCTCAACGATCTCTTCCTCCCTGCCTTCCGGAGCGGCTTCTTCAGGAGCCTTCCAGTTGGGGGCCAGGACCACTTTGATCTTGTGGTGCAGAGAAATAACGCCGTTGTCGTAGGCTCTGTGAACTTCCTGCGGAGTCAGGATTCCGGTGGCGGACTTGTCATGCTCCTTGAGCCAGGGATCGTGGGTCAGGTAATAGATGCCCAGAACGATATCCTGAGTCGGCATCATCATAGGCTTGCCGGAAGCCGGAGAGAAGAGGTTTTCCGGAGCCATCATGAAGTGCTTGGCTTCCCAGAGGGCTTCCTTGGAAAGAGGAACGTGCACGGCCATCTGGTCGCCGTCGAAGTCGGCGTTGAAGCCGCCGCAGACCAGAGGATGGACCCTGATGGAGTTGCCTTCGATGAGCATCGGCTCGAAAGCCTGGATGCCGAGGCGGTGCAGCGTGGGCGCGCGGTTCAGCATGACCACGTGGCCTTTGGTGACCTGTTCCAGGATATCCCAGACGATGGTGTCGCCGCGTTCGATGACTTTCTTGGCGGTCTTGATGGTCTGGGCGATGCCGCTTTTCTTAAGTTCGCGGATGATGAAGGGCTCGAAGAGCTGCAGCGCCATCTTCTTGGGAAGACCGCACTGGGTCATCTTCAGTTCCGGGCCGACCACGATGACGGAACGGCCGGAGTAGTCCACGCGTTTGCCGAGCAAGTTCTGACGGAAACGGCCCTGCTTGCCCTTCAGGTTGTCGCTCAGAGATTTCAGAGGACGGCTGGAAGGACCGGTGACGGTGCGGCCGTGGCGGCCGTTGTCGATGAGGGCGTCCACCGCTTCCTGGAGCATGCGCTTTTCGTTGTTGATGATGACATCAGGCGTGCGCTGGCTCTTGAGGACTTTCAGGCGGTTGTTGCGGTTGATGACGCGGCGGTAGAGGTCGTTGAGGTCGCTGGTGGCGAAACGTCCGCCGTCCAGGGGCACGAGAGGCCTCAGGTCGGGGGGCAGAACGGGCACCACGTGGATCATCATGTATTCCGGCTTGTTCTCGGAATTGCGGAAACCTTCGATGATCTTGAGGCGCTTGGCGATTTTTTTGCGGACCTGCTTGGAATGCGTCTTCTGCATGTCGTTGTACAGCTTTTCCGCTTCCTTGTTCAGGTCGAACTCCTTCAGGAGGACTTCCAGCGCTTCAGCGCCGGTGCCGGCCTTGACGTCGCTGTGCTCCTTGCGGATGTTTTCCAGCTCTTCCTCGGAAACCACTTCGCCTTTCTTGCGGCTGGATTTGCCGGGATCAAGGATGATATATTTGTCCAGATAAATGATCTGTTCCAGATTGCGGACCGTCATGTCCAGAATGGCGCCCATCCTGGAGGGCATGGTCTTGAAGAACCAGATGTGAGCCACCGGCACGGCCAGCTCGATGTGGCCCATGCGCTCGCGCCTGACTTTGCTCTGGGCGACTTCCACGCCGCAGCGGTCGCAGACGATGCCTTTGTACTTAATGCGCTTGTATTTTCCGCAAGCGCATTCCCAGTCCTTCACCGGGCCGAAGATGTGCTGGCAGAAAAGGCCGCCGGGCTCCGGCTTGTAGGTGCGGTAGTTGATGGTCTCGGGATTTTTGACTTCGCCGTAGGACCAGGAGCGGATGGTGTCGGGGGAGGCGATGGTGACGGTCACCTTGTCGAACTGGTTTTCCTTGACAGGGTGTCTCCACATGTCGAACTCTTCTTCCTCCTGATCGTCGTCGGGAAGGGAGATGGGGGCCTCGGGCTCGCGGCTCTCGGCCTCGTCGGCGGGATCCGCGGCGGCCGCGATGGTGTCGGCGATGTCGCTGGTCAGCTCGTCCGCGTTCTCCAGCACGTCTTCGCTAAGAAAGGCGTTTTCGAATTCGTTGTCCGAATCTTTTCTCATCATATTCTTGCTATCCTGCGATAGATTGGTTTACTTCTTTTCGGTCCTGACATCCAGGCAGGCCGCCTTTAACTCTTTCACCAGAACGTTGAAGGATTCCGGCGTGGAGGCTTCCAGGGCGCAGTTGCCCTTCGTGATGGACTCGTAGGTCTTCTTGCGGCCTTCCGTATCGTCGGACTTGACCGTAAGCATTTCCTGCAAGGTATAGGCGGCGCCGTAAGCTTCCAGGGCCCACACTTCCATTTCGCCGAAGCGCTGGCCGCCGGACTGGGCTTTGCCGCCCAAAGGCTGCTGGGTGACCAGGGAGTAGGGGCCGGTGGCGCGGGCGTGGATCTTGTTGGCGACCAGGTGACCCAGTTTCATGAAGTAGGTGTAGCCTACGGTCACTTTCTGGTACATGGCTTCGCCGGTGCGGCCGTCGTAGAGGGTCACCTTGCCCAGCTTGGGTTCCAGGCTGGTGGCGCAAAGACGGGCGTCCTTGGCCTTGTCGTTCTTCTTCGCCTGTTTCTCGGCTTCTACCAGCAATTCTTCGATCTCTTTCTCATTGGCGCCGTCGAAGACCGGGGTCGTGGCCACGAGGCCCAGCATGCGGCAGGCCCAGCCCAGGTGGGCTTCCATGATCTGGCCCACGTTCATACGGGAAGGCACGCCCAGGGGGTTCAGGACGATGTCCACGGGAGTGCCGTCTTCCATGAAGGGCATATCCTCCTCGGCCAGGATCTTGGCGACGATGCCTTTGTTGCCGTGACGGCCGGCCATCTTGTCGCCCACCTGCAGTTTCTGCTTGATGGCGATGTAAACTCTGACCATCTTCAGCATGTGGCTGTCCATTTCGTCGCCGCGCTTGATGGTGTCAACTTCGCGGGCGTACTGCGCCTGCAGCACTTCGTTCTCGTATTCGTATTTGTAAACCAGCTTGTTGAACTCGCTGGCGAACTGCTTGTCCTGAACGTCCAGGCCGGTCAGGCTGCGCTTGGATCTCAGAAGGAAGGCGACTTCCTCGGGCAGAGGCTGGCCCTTGTCGGCCAGGATGTCGCCGGTCTGCTTGTCGATGATCTCGCCCTTAAGGGGCTTCTTGCCCAGCTCGTCAATGGCTTTCTTGAAGGCTTCGGTCTGCTCGGTCTTCTTGTCGTTCAGCCTGTCGGCGGCTTCCTTGAGCTCTTTCTTTTCCTTGGCCTTGTTGTCCTTTTCGCGCTGAGCGTCCTTGGACTTCTGGCGGAAAACGTCAACGTGCATCACCACGCCGTAGGTGCCGGCGGGGACTTTCAGGGAGGCGTCGCGAACGTCCGCGGCCTTGTCGCCGAAGATGGCCTTCAGGAGGCGTTCCTCGGGGCTCAGCTCGGTCTCGCTCTTGGGAGTGATCTTGCCCACGAGGATGTCGCCGGGCTTCACTTCCGTGCCGGGGACCACGATGCCCTCGGCGTCCAGCCTGGCCAGAGCTTCCGCGCCCACGTT
>JAFZID010000105.1 GCA_017554565.1 bacterium | reverse complement strand
TGCGGAAATCCACCTGGCGGCCCTGGCTGTCCGTCATGCGGCCGTTCTCCATGATCTGGAGAAGCGCGTGCAGAACGTCCGGGTGGGCTTTCTCGATCTCGTCCAAAAGAATGACGGAGAAGGGATGGTTGCGGACTTTTTCCGTCAGCTGTCCGCCGTCCTCGTGTCCCACATAGCCCGGAGGCGAGCCGAAGAGACGGGAGACGTTGAACTTCTCCATGTATTCGCTCATGTCAAGGACTATGAGGGAGTCTTCGTTGTTGAAAAGGAACTTGGCCAGGGCGTGGGCCAGAAGCGTCTTGCCGACGCCGGTGGGGCCCAGGGCCAAAAAGGAGCCGATGGGGCGCTTGGGATCCCTGAGATCCGCTCTGGCCCGGCGCAAAGCGTTGGAGAGAGCCAGCACCGCGTCGTACTGTCCGATTATGGTCTTGTGCAGCTCCTCCTCCATGCGCTGGAGTTTTTTCCGTTCCTCTTCCTCCAGATTTTCCACCGGGATGCCGGACCAGCCGGAGATGACCACCGCCACGTCATGGGGCGTGACGGGCATGACTTCTTCCGACCTCAGATCCAGTCTGCGCAGCTGCGCCATGGCGCCCGCTTCGTCCAGGACGTCGATGGCCTTGTCCGGGAAATGCCGGTCGTTGATGTAGCGGCCGCTCAGGCGCACGATGTATTTAAGCGTCTCTTCGCTGTAGGAGACCTGGTGGAAATTTTCGTAACGTTCCTTGATGCCTTTCAATATCTCCACGGTCTCGGCGTCCGTGGGCGGCTCCACCGCAACGGGCTGGAAGCGGCGTTCCAGGGCGGAGTCCTTCTCCACATAGCGGCGGTATTCCTCCCTGGTGGTGGCGCCGATGACGTTGATCTCGCCCCTGGAAAGGGCGGGCTTCAGCATGTTGGCGATGTCGTTGGAGGAATCCTTCACGGCTCCGGCGCCAAGGATGGTGTGCATCTCGTCGATGAAGACGATGGTCTTGCCGTCCGCTTTCAAAGCGTCCAGAAGCTGGATGACTTTCTCCTCGAACTGCCCGCGGAAAGAAGTCCCGGCCAAAAGCCTGGAAAGGTCAAGGGCGAAAACTCTTTTGCCCTTCAGGGGCTCGGGCACGCGGTCCTCCACGATGCGCCGGGCCAGACCTTCCACGATGGCGGTCTTGCCCACGCCGGCTTCCCCTAAAAGCACCGGGTTGTTTTTCTGCCGGCGACATAAGATGACGGAAAGCCGGTCGATCTCTTTTTCCCGGCCCACCAGGGGATCGAAGCGGTCCTCCCTGGCCATTTCGGTCAGGTCCACGCCGAAGCGGCTGAGCACCTTGGCGGGGTCCTCCGTTTCGGGATCCAGGGGATCAGGCTCGTCCGGGATCTGGCTTTCCGCGCCCGGGGGCAGAAGCCCGCGTTTGCGCAGTTCCTTGAAATATTTGAGATCCTGTCCGGATATTTTCTTCACATCCAGGGGAATGAACTCCACCCTGATGCGGGGCTGGCGTTCTTCCGGGTCTTTTTCCTGCTTCAATTCCGCGCCGAAGCGCTCCTCTATTTCTTTCTGGACTTTTTCCTCAGTGAGTCCGGCGCTCTCCATGAAAGCGCAGGCCAGGGAAGAGCCTTCGTGCATCAAACCCAGAAGCAGATGCAGGTCGTAGATCCTTTTATGGCCGTGCAGTTTCACGAACTGGCCGGCGTAGGTGAGGGCGCTTCTGGTGGGGGCGGAGAAAATAGGTTCGCCCATTACCTGCTCGTCGCCGTCTTCCGTGTATTTGCCGGCGATGGCTATGCGCAGTTTGTCAACGGAGACGCCCAGGGCGGTCATAAGCTCCCAGACAGGGCCGTTGGGAAGATCCATCAGCCCCAAAAGGAGATGTTCCGGCTCCACGAAGCAGTGATTGGAGCCTAGAGCCTCTTTCTTGGCGTTGGCTATGGCCTGCTGGGCGCGGGGAGTAAGATTGTTATATATCATAAAAAATCACGTTCTAAAGTTACTGTTCCTGCGGAGCGTTGTATCTTTTCAGTTCTTTCGCCAGGAACTTTTTCCATTCTTCGATTTCTTTTCTGACCATCTCGGGATTGGTGCTGCCGATGGTCTTCTTGGCTTTGACGGACTGTTCGGCGCTATTGATCTCAAGTATGCCTTCGTCCATCAGGGGGGAGATCTCAGCCAGTTCTTCCTTTGTGAGCGCGGTCAGCTCGCAGCCTTTGCCGACGGCCATTGCGACGGCCTGGCCCACGCAGCCGTGGGCTTCCCTGAAGGGCATGCCTTTCCTGACAAGGTAATCCGTCCAGTCGGTGGCCAGAAGGAAGCTGTTGCCGACGGCTTTTTGGGTGTTTTCGCGCTTGTAGGTGACGGTGGGAAGCATGGCAGCGAGGATCTGCAGAGAGGAGAAGAGCGTTTCCGCCGCGTCGAACAAAGGCTCCTTGTCCTCCTGCAGGTCGCGGTTGTAGGCCAGAGGCAATCCTTTCGTCACGGTCAGAAGCGCGACCAAGTCGCCGTAAACTCTGCCCGTTTTGCCTCTCACCAGTTCCAATATGTCGGGATTCTTCTTCTGCGGCATCAGGGAGCTGCCGGTGCAGAAGCGGTCCGCGATGTCGATGAAGGAGAAGGGCTGGGACATGAAGAGAATGAGATCCTCCGCCAACCTGGAAAGATGCATGGCGCAGATGGCGCAGGCGCTCAAAAATTCCAGCAGACAATCCCTGTCGCCCACGGCGTCCAGGCTGTTGTGGGCGACGTAAGAGAAGTTAAGCTTTTCCGCCACCAATTCCCTGTCCAGGGGCAGCCCGCTGCCAGCCAGCGCGCCGGCGCCCAAGGGCATGGATCTCAGAAGCCTTCCGAACTGGTCTTCGAAGCGGCCGCAGTCCCTTTCCAGCATCTCCACATAAGCCAGGAGGTGATGGCTCGCCAGTATGGGCATGGCGTACTGCAGATGCGTGAAGCCCGGGATAATCACATCGGAATTTCTGTCTGCCAGGACCACAAGCGCGCTTTGCAATGTCCTGATGTGGAATTGCATTTCGCTTATGGCGTAGCAGAGGTAGAGCCTCTCGTCCAGCGCGATCTGGTCGTTGCGGCTCCTGCCGGTGTGCAGTTTCCCGGCGGGCGTTCCGATCTTTTCCTTAAGGGCCGACTCTATGTTCATGTGCACGTCTTCTTTCCTGGGATCGAAGACGAAACTTCTTTTCTGGATCTCCTCGTCGATCTCGTCGAGACCTTTGTCGATGGCCTGCCATTCCTCCTCGGTCAAAAGCTTCTGCGCCTTCAGCATGGCCGCATGGGCCTTTGAACCGATGATATCGAAACTAGCCAGCAGCTGGTCGTAGGAAACAGACTGGGTGAAAGCTTCCATCAAAGGGTCGGCGGCGTCCTGAAAACGGCCGCCCCACAGTTTTTCGTTTTTCTTTTCAGACATAATGATAATCTCCCAAATAAGAATTATAGCAAATAGGAGAAGCGAAAAGACAGCGCGCAAGCGTTAAAAAAGCGACAAAAACGACTTGCTTCCCGGGAGGGCCTGCGCTGTTTAAGCCGGGCAACGCTTTTGCTTGGAAGAAAAAAAGCAAGAAAAACAGATCAAGATCTTTCCTGCGCTTTCACTTTTTCCCAGTAGGAGTCGAGGGTGGCTAGATCCTGGTCGCGCATGACCAGGTGGTCTTCTTCCAGGAGTTTTTCCATTTTCTTGAAGCGCGCGATGAATTTTCGGTTGGCGGATCGGAGGGCTTGCTCGGCGTTCACGTCCATGAAGCGGGAGAGGTTGACCAGGGCGAAAAGAAGGTCGCCGAATTCTTCCTCAACGTGGTCTTTGTTGTTTTCGGACCTGGCCTCTTTCAGTTCCCTGAACTCTTCTTCACATTTGGCGAAGACGGGCTCGATCTCGGTCCAGTCGAAGTTTTGCTTGGCGGCTTTCCTTTGTATCTCGGCGGCGGCGGCCAGGGCGGGCAGCGTGTTGGAAAGGCCGTCCAGGACGGATTTCCTGGTCTGGGCTTTTTCCTCTTTTTTGATGGCTTCCCAGTTTTTCATCACTTCTTCGGAGCCGGAGACGTGCAGCGTTCCGAAGACGTGGGGATGGCGGCGCACCAGTTTGTCGCTGATGCCGTTCAGCACGTCGGCCACGTCGAAGAGCCCCTGCTCTTCGAAAAGGTAGGCCTGCATGACGCCGTGGAGCAGGATGTCGCCGTCCTCTTCCTTGATCTCCTCGGTGTCGCCTGATTCTATGGCGTCGATGAGTTCGTGGGCTTCCTCAAGGAAGGCGGGGGCCAGGGAGTAGGAGGTCTGCTCTCTGTCCCAGGGACAGCCGTCCGGGGCTCTCAGGGCCGCCACGATGGCGTTCAGTCTTAAAAAGGCCGCGGCCTTTTTTTCGGCGTTGCTAACGGGTCGCTGTTCTTTTTCAGTCATATCTCCTCCCAAGGGGCGACTTGCTTTTGGATTTCTTTAATAAGCACCTCGCACACTTTTTCCATCGAGACTTCCCGTGTAGCGAGGTCTTTCAGATTCACGGGCCTTTTGCCCACCAGGCCGCAGAGGTTCATGTACGAGAAGGGCGTGAGATCCGCTTCCACGTTGAGGGCCAGGCCGTGGTAGCTGACCCAGCGGCGGAAGGCCAGGCCCATGGAGGTCAGTTTTCTTTCGCCGTGCCAGGCGGGCAGGTATCTTTCTCCCGTGGGGCTTTCCCAGACGCCGGTCAATCCTTCGATGGAGCAGGTCTTGGCGCCGAATGTTGCGGCGGTGTTGATGACGCTCTGCTCAAGGAGGCGCAGGAAAGATTTAAGATCCCTTCGGCCTTTGGGGAGAAGGAAGATGGGGTAGGCCACCAGCTGGCCGGGGCCGTGGTAGGTTATGTCGCCGCCCCGCTCCACGTTTATGACCTGGATGTTTTCCTCCTTGAGCTTGGCTTCCGGGACCAGGATGTTGCTTCTGCTCCCGGTGCGGCCGATGGTGAAGACCTTGGGATGTTCGGTTATCACGAGGGTGTTGGGGATGGCGCCGCTGAGCCTTTTAGTTACCAGCTCCAGCTGCAGGGCATGGGCTTTTTCGTAATCCGTGAGCCCTATGTGTAAAACTTCGAAGTTCATAAGCCTAAGACCGTGTTTTCCCGCCAGGCGAGATCTTTTTCCGTGAAGGTCCTTACCACGCGGCAGGGGGAGCCAAAGGCCACCACGTTGGCGGGGATGTCTTTGGTGACCACCGATCCGGCGCCGATGGTGGTGTTTTCCCCGACGGTGACGCCCGGGAGGACTATGACGCCGGCGCCCAGCCAGACGTTTTTGCAGATGCGCACAGGCTTGTTGCACTGAAGGCCTTTTTTGCGGCCCTCGGGGTCGATGGGGTGGGCGGCGGTCACGAGGGTAACGTTGGGGCCGATCATGACGTCGTCCTCGATGGTGATGTAGGTGTCGTCCGTCAGCGTCAGGTTGAAGTTGGCGTAAACGTTGCGGCCCAGGAAGGTGTGGCAGCCCCAGTTGGCGTGGAGAGGAGGCTCTATGTAGCACTTTTCGCCCATGCCGCCCAAAAGGGCGCGCAGCCGCTTCTCCCTCTCTTCAGGCTCCAGAGGCCGGGTCTCGTTGTAGCTGGCGACCCGCTCCAGGCAGAGCGTCTGGATCTTCATGAGATCCGGATCTCCCGGATCGTAGTATTTGCCCTCGTGCATGGCTTTTATAACGGGCAGAAGCCTTTCCGGCGGTTCGATGGGGTAGGGCATTTGAGGCCTGGTGTTCTCGGTTAACGGTTTTTCTGAAAAAGTATAGCAAAAGGCTCTTCGCCGCGGCAGGCGGGCAAAGATCTCTTCAACGCCCTGTTTGCGGGGGCTTGAAATATTTTCGCACTTTTGGTATAATCTCAAAACTTAAAAATAATAATATTGCGGACTTATTTTCCCGTTTCGGGCGCCTTTAAAGGCCCTCCGCGGGAAGCCGTTTTAACCCATCCTGGATCTTATATGCCTGAGGGCAACGAAATTCGCATGAAAGGGCTTGGCGTATCCCCCGGTGTGGCAATAGGCTGCGCCATGGTGAGCGTGCATGCCCAAAGCTACGAGAAAGCGGACGGCACCCCCGCGCTGACAGACCCCAAGAGGGAAGAAGAGCGATTTTTAAAGGCCGTGGCGGAAAGCCGGCGGCAGCTGGTGGAGCTCAGGGAGCGCCTGAAACAGGAAGGCAAAGTCAAGGAATCAGCTATCTTCGAGGCGCACGCCCTTTTCCTGGACGACCCGGAAGTTTTGGAGCCCATCAAGAAAAAGATCGACAAAGGCGTCGGCGCCGAGGCGGCCCTCAACAACGTCATGAACCGCTGCCTGGCGGTCTTCGAGAAGATGGGGACGCCGGCGGCGGAGCGCCAGGCCGCGGACGTCAGGGACATCACCGCCAGGATCCTGAACAATCTGGGCGGCGGCCCCGCGGAAGTTTTGAAAAAAGGCGGAATTTTGGTGGCCAGGGAACTGGCGCCCTCCGAGACCGCCGATCTTGAGAAAAGGGAAGTGGGGGCTTTGGTCACGGAATACGGCGGCAGCACCTCCCACACCGCCCTGGTGGCCCAGGCCATGGACCTGCCCGCCGTTTTGGGCGTCGCCAATCTGTTGACTCACGTTGAGGACGGCGATCTTCTGGTGGTGGACGGGACCAAAGGCGAGATAATCATAAACCCCTCCCCCGAGACCCAGGCGATCTACGGAGAGATGCTGGCGGAACAGCGCCGGGAGCGCTCGGAGCTGAAGGCCCTGCGGGGCGTCAAAGCCAAGACCAAAGACGGGCGCGACGTCACGCTTCTCGGCAACATCACCATCCCGGAGGAGACAAAGAGGCTCATGGAATACGGCGCGGAGGGCATCGGCCTTTACCGCACGGAATTTTTGTTCATGGGCCGCCGGGAGCTGCCGGACGAAGAGGAACAGTTCGCCAGCTACGCCAAGGCGGTGACGGCCGCGGAGGGAAAGCCGGTGGTCATAAGGACCCTGGACCTGGGCGGCGACAAATTCGCCGCGGCTTTTGGAAAATCCCGGGAGAGCAATCCCTTCCTGGGCTGGCGCGCCATCAGGATCTGCCTGGACCGCCCGGATTTCTTCCGGACGCAGCTCAGGGCCATGATCAGGGCGGCCAATCTGGGCGACGTGAGGATCATGTTCCCCATGGTGGCCACGGTGGAGGAATTCCGCCACGCCAAGTCCCTTTTCCTGGAAGCCAAGGCGGAGTTGACCGCCCGGGGCGAAAAGGTCAAGGAATACATTCCCTGCGGCATGATGGTGGAGATACCCGCCGCGGCCCTGATGGCGGACCATTTCGCCAAGCACGTGGACTTCTTCTCCATCGGCTCCAACGACCTGGTGCAGTACACCCTGGCCGCTGACCGCGGCAACGCCAAGGTGGCGAAGCTTTACGACGCCCTGCACCCGGCGGTTTTGCGCCTCATCTCCCTGACCGTTCAGGCGGCCCGCAGGGGAGAGCGCAAGATAGACGTCTGCTGCTGCGGAGCGGCGGCGGGCAAACCCGAGAGCGGGCTGCTTTATTTGGGCCTGGGCGTCAACGAGCTCAGCATGCCCGCGGAGGCCCAGTCCATCATGAAACGCGCCCTGGCGCGCTTTGATTTCGAAGAATGCGAAAACGCCGCCCGGAGAATAGCCGAGGCGCCGGATTTCGACACATACAAGGAACTGCGCGCCGAATGGGCGTCGCAATTTAAAAAAGAGAGAGAGAAATGAAAGAGATCCCGAATTACGAACCGGCTCAGATAGAGCCGAAGTGGCAGAAAAAGTGGGAAGAGGAAAAGCCCTTCGCGGCGGTTGACTGCGATGAGACCAGAGAGCCGGTCTATGTCCTCGACATGTTCCCCTATCCTTCCGGCGCCGGATTGCACGTTGGGCACCCGGAGGGCTACACCGCCACCGACATATACCGCCGCTTCAAACGCATGCAGGGCTTCAACGTCCTGCACCCCATGGGCTGGGACGCCTTCGGACTGCCCGCGGAGAACTACGCCATCAAGACGGGAACGCATCCCAGGCAGTGCACGGACAAGAACATCCACCGCTTCCGGGAGCAGATCAAAGCCTTGGGCTTCTCCTACGACTGGGACAGGGAAATAGACACCACCGACCCCAATTACTACAAGTGGACGCAGTGGATCTTTCTGCAGCTTTACAAAATGGGCCTGGCCTACGAAGCCGAGAAGGCCGTGAACTGGTGCCCGGAACTGAAGGCCGTCTTGGCCAACGAGGAAGTCGTGAACGGCAAATCCGAAGTGGGCGGCTTCCCGGTGGTCAAGATGCCCATGAAGCAGTGGAACCTCAAGATCACCGCCTACGCCGAAAGACTCCTGGAAGACCTGGATCTGGTGGACTGGCCTGAGCCCGTCAAGATGATGCAGAGAAACTGGATCGGCAGGTCCGAGGGCGCCTACGTCGATTTCGAGACCGAGAGCGGCGAAAAGATCAGAGTTTACACCACCCGCCCCGACACTTTGTTCGGCTGCACGTACATGGTCCTGGCCCCGGAGCATCCCTTGGTCGAGAAGCTGACGACGCCTGAGCAGAGCGCGGCGGTCAAAGCCTACCGCGACGAGGCGGCCCTGAAGTCCGACCTGGACCGCACCGACCTCGCCAAGACCAAGACCGGCGTCTTCACCGGCGCCTACGCCATCAATCCCGTCAACGGCAAGAAAGTCCCCATCTGGATCTCGGACTACGTTCTCATCACCTACGGCACCGGCGCCATTATGGCCGTGCCGGCGCACGACCAGCGAGACTACGACTTCGCCAAGAAGTTCGGTCTTCCCATCATTCAGGTCATCGCGGGCGGCTCCATCGAGGAAGCGGCTTGGGAAGGCGACGGCGAACTGATGAACTCCGAATTTTTGAACGGGCTGCACGTCAAGGAATCCAAAGCCAAGATGACGGAATGGCTGACCGCGCAGGGCAAAGGCGAGAAAGCCGTGAACTACCGTCTGCGCGACTGGGTCTTCTCCCGCCAGCGCTACTGGGGCGAACCTATCCCCATCGTCCACTGCCCGGACTGCGGCATCGTTCCCCTGGACGAGAAAGACCTGCCTTTGAGGCTCCCCGACGTTAAGAAATACGAACCCTCCGGCACCGGCGAATCGCCCCTGGCCGGCATAGAAGACTGGCTCTACACCCCTTGTCCGAAGTGCGGGAAGAAAGCCAGGAGGGAAACCAACACCATGCCCCAGTGGGCCGGCTCCAGCTGGTACTATCTGCGCTACTGCGACCCCAAGAACAGCGAAGCGCTCATAGATCCCAAGAAAGAAAAATACTGGCTGCCCGTCTCCTTGTATGTGGGCGGCACGGAACACGCGGTGCTGCACCTTCTCTACGCCCGCTTCTGGCACAAGGTGCTCTACGATCTGGGCGTGGTCTCCACCAAAGAGCCCTTCATGAAGCTTCTGAACCAGGGCATGATCCTGGGCGAAGACGGCGAAAAGATGAGCAAATCCCGCGGCAACGTCATCAACCCCGACGACGTCATCGCGAAGGTGGGCGCCGACTCCCTGAGGCTCTATGAGATGTTCATGGGGCCCCTGGACCAGATGAAGCCCTGGAACACCAAGGGCATCGAAGGCGTCTCCCGCTTCCTGCAGCGCGCCTGGAGGCTTATATTGAGCGACAGAGTGCCCCAGGATCCCGAGACCGAAGTGAGGCGCCACAAGATGGTGAAGAAGGTCGGGGAGGATATCCAGAACTTCCGCTTCAACACGGCGATCTCCGCCATGATGATCTTCGTGAACGAATCCCAGAAAGGACTTTCCGAAGAGGATGCGAAAGCTTTGATCCTCTGCCTCTCTCCCTTCGCGCCGCACATCGCGGAAGAGCTTTGGGAGAAAACAGGAGGCGCCGGCCTCTGCTGCAAGCAGACCTGGCCCAGCTATGATCCCGAGAAGACTGTGGACGCCACCATCGAGCTGGTGGTGCAGATAAACGGCAAAGTGAGAGCCAAGATCCAGGTGGGAGCCGACGTCGGCAAGGAGGAAGCGCTGACGGCCGCCAAGGAAAACGAGATCGTGGCGAAATGGCTGGACGGAAAAGAGATCGTAAAAGAGATCTTCGTGCCCGGCAAACTTTTGAACATAGTGGTGAAAGGCTAATGGCAATAAAAAGTCTGAAAGATCTGGAGATCGTCATAGAAAGGAACGGCAAACGCGCCGCTGACGCCGTCAGGGAAGCGAAGATCACCGCTCCGTACCTGAACCGCGTGCCCGGCAGCGTCCTCATAGAGATGGGCGACACGAAAGTCTTGTGCGTCGCCACCTGCGAGGAGAAGCTGCCCCGCTGGCTGATGGCTCCCGGCGTGGAGCGCCACGGCTGGCTGACGGCGGAATACGACCTGCTGCCCTTCGCCGGCGGCGAAAGGAAAGCCAGCGAAGTTTCCCAGGGAAAAATAAGCGGCAGAACGCACGAGATCCAGCGCCTCGTGGGGCGCTCTTTGCGCGCGGCCGTGGATCTTCAGGCCCTGGGGGAAAGGACCATCTGGATCGACTGCACCGTTCTGCAGGCGGACGGCGGCACCAGGACGGCTTCCGTGACGGGAGGCTTCGTGGCCCTGGCGCTTCTTGTTAAAGACCTGCTGCAGAAGAAAGTTTTGAAAAAGAGTCCGCTCATCAGAACGATCTCCGCCATCTCCGTGGGCAGAGTGGACGGCAGAAGCTTATTGGACCTGGACTACTCCGAGGATTCCCGGGCGGAAGTGGACTGCAACCTGGTCATGACCGGCGAGGGCGAATTCATAGAGATCCAGGGCACGGCGGAAGGCAAGCCCTTCCCCAAGGATACGCTGGAGGAATTCCTGGCGCTGGGGAAAAAGGGCTGCGGCGAACTGCTGGAACTGCAGAAACCGTATTTGGAAGGCGCGTTTTAATTTAAGGACGACATGAAGCAGGAATATTTCGAAAGGAAAGATAAAGAGCTCTTTTGTGAGGGCGTGAGCGTGAAAGCGGCGGCCGAAAAGTTCGGCACGCCCCTTTACCTTTACAGCGCGTCGCACATCAAGGAACGCTACAACAATTTCGAGGAAGCCCTGAAGGGCTATCCCCACGAGATCTGCTACGCGGTGAAGGCCTGCAGCAACATCCACATCCTGGAACTTTTCGCCAAGGCGGGCTCCGGCTTCGACATCGTCAGCGGCTGCGAGCTGCGCCGCGTCATCGACGCCGGCGGCGATCCCAGGAAATGCGTTTACGCCGGCGTGGGCAAGAGCGCCGAGGAAATAAAGCTGGCTGTTGAAAACGAGATCCTCTATTTCGGCGTGGAATCCGTTCCGGAACTGGAAAGGATCAACGCCATCGCCGGGAAACTGGGTAAAGTTGCGAGGGTGGCGCTGCGCGCCAACCCCGACGTGGACGCCCACACCCACGATTACATCACCACCGGCAAGAGCGAGAACAAGTTCGGGCTGACCTTCTCCCAGACGGAGGAGATCCTGAAGAACTTCCCCAAGAAATATCCGAACCTCGAGGCGGCGGGCCTCCAGATCCACATCGGCTCCCAGATCACGGAGACCGAGCCTTACAGGACGGCGGTTTTGAAGGCGGCGGAATTTGTGAAGAAGCTGAGGGCTCAGGGAACGGAGCTGAAATACTTCGACATCGGCGGAGGACTGGGCATCGTTTACAAGGACGAAGAGCCGGCCACGCCCGCGGAACTTATCAAGGAGATACTGCCTCCCATTTCCGAACTGGGCATGACTTTCGTCTGCGAGATGGGCCGCTACATGGTGGGCAATTCCTCGGTCCTGGTGACCAAAGTGGAGTACGTCAAGGAGAATCCCGACAAGACCTTCGTCATAGTGGACGCCGCCATGAACGACCTCATCCGCCCGGCGCTCTACGAAGCGTATCACGATATCGTGCCGGTGGAGGAAAAGGACGGAACTTTCGTGTGCGACGTGGTGGGACCGGTCTGCGAGAGCGGCGACTTTTTCCGCAAGGACTGCCGTCTCGCCAAAGTCGGAGAGGGCGACCTGCTGGCCATCTGTTCCGCCGGCGCCTACGGCTTCACCATGAGCTCCAACTACAATTCCCGCAACCGCGCGGCGGAAGTCCTCGTGGAAGGCGATGAGATGACGCTTATCCGCAAAAGGGAAACTTACGAAGACCAAGTCAGAAACGAAAAGACATGCAGATAAAATTCACAAAAATGCACGGGCTGGGCAACGACTTCGTGGTCGTTGACGCCACCGGAACGCTGAAAGACTGGCACCCCGGCGCCAAAGAAGCCTCCTTTCTTCAGGACAGGCACTTCGGCATAGGGGCCGACCAGCTCTTGCTTCTCTATCCCTCGGACAAGGCCGATCTGCGCATGGCCATCTTCAACGCCGACGGCAGCGAAGTGGAGATGTGCGGCAACGGCATCCGCTGCTGCGCGCTCTTCGCCAGAAGGCGCGGCCTCGTTTCAAAAGACGATATGACGATAGAGACGCCGGCGGGGATCATGCGGCCAGTCATCGTGGGATCCGAAGTGAGAGTCGATATGGGCGCTCCCAGAATAAGCGGCGTCGCTGCCGCTCCTCCCGAAGGCTTGGACCTTCCTCCCATGACCTGCGTTTCCATGGGCAACCCCCACGCGGTCTTCTTCGTTCCCGACGCGGAGAGCTTCCCCGTGGCGGAATGGGGACCGAAGGTGGAAAGGCATCCGATGTTCCCCAATAGGACGAACGTGGAGTTCGTCCAGGTCATGGACAGAAAGGCCGTCCGCATGCGCGTCTGGGAACGCGGCGCCGGCATCACCATGGCCTGCGGCACCGGCTCCTGCGCGACCTACGTGGCGGCCATACTGAACGGCTTTGTTGACGCGACGGGCAAAGTTATCCTTGACGGCGGAACGCTGACCGTCAATTGGGAAGGCGAAGGGAAGTCGGTCTTCATGACCGGCCCGGCTACGGAAGTCTTCAACGGGGAGATAAGCTTATGAGTCTTCTGGTCTGCGAAAACATCGTGAAGGAATTCGGCGGCGCCGAGAACAGGATCTCCGTTCTGAAAGGCGTCTCCCTTTCCCTCGAGAAAGGCGAGGCCGCGACGATCCTGGGATCCTCCGGCGCCGGCAAGAGCACGCTCCTTAACATCATCGGCGCGCTGGATCCTCCCAGCTCCGGCAAGGTCTATCTTGACGGGGAGGACATCTACGCCCTGAACGACAGGTCGATCTCAGCCCTCAGGAACAAGAAACTAGGCTTCGTCTTCCAGCTCTACCACCTTATGGCGGAACTGACGGCATTGGAGAATGTCCTGCTGCCGGCCCGCATAATGGGTCACGAGGACGCCAAGGCCCGCGAGCGGGCCAGGGATCTTCTGGCGGCGGTGGGCCTCAAAGACAGGGAGAAGCATTTCCCCGCCCAGCTCTCCGGCGGCGAACAGCAGAGGGCGGCCATCGCCCGATCTTTGATCAACGCGCCGGAACTTCTGCTGGCGGACGAACCCACGGGCAACCTGGACCGCAAAAACAGCGAAACGATCACGGAGCTTCTGGTGGATCTGCAGAAGGAAATGGGCTTCGCCATGCTGTTCGTGACCCACAACCGCGAACTCTCGTCTTTGGGACGCACCTGGGTGCTGCAGGACGGCTTGCTGGCGGAAGCGGAAAACAAAGAGAACCTTACCACTCCGAAAATATGAAACTCGTGTTGGCAACCACTAATCCCGGCAAAGTCAGGGAACTGGGCGAGATGATGCGCAAGGCCAAACTTGACATCACGGTCAGTGGCCTTATGGACTATCCCGACTACCGCTCGCCCATAGAAGAC
>JAFZID010000104.1 GCA_017554565.1 bacterium | reverse complement strand
GCTCTGGGAGGGGATCATCAGTTCGTCGATGTTCTCGATGGAGGAGCGCTCGTCGGCTTCCGCCTGGATCTTGACGAAGTAGTTCTCGCCGTTCATGGTGAAGTCGTTGATGTAGTAGGAGGCGAGCTTAGATTGCAGCGTCGCGAAGACGCTGGCGACGGAAACGTTCAGGCTCTGGGCCTTCTCCCTGTCGAGGTCAAAGTAGATCTGGGGCGTGTCGGCGTTGAAAGAGGACATGACGTAGAGCGTTTCCGGCTTCATGGTGAGCTCGTAGGACATCTTCTTGGCGACGCCGGATAACTTGACCGGGTCGGAGTCGGAGTCGGAGCAGATCTTGAAGGAAACGCCGCCCGTGGCGCCCAGGCCCATGATGGCCGGAGGCGTGAAGCAGTTGACGGTGGCGGAAGGAATGGTGGCCGCGGCCGCCTGGACTTTCTGCAGAATGGCGGTGAGGCTGAGATCCTTGGTCTTGCGCTCCTCCCAGTCGGTAAGCTGAACGATGAGCATGCCGTAGTTTTCGCCGTTGCCGTTCACGATGTTCTGGCCGGAAACGGAGAAGCAGGTCTTGATGCCGGGGACGTCTTTGACGCTTTCCCGGAACGCCTCCAGGGCCTTGTCGGTGCGGGATAGAGTGGCGCCCGGGGAGAGCTCAACGTTGCAGAGAATGACGCCCTTGTCTTCCGTGGGCAGGAAGGCGGAAGGTATCTTGCCGTGGACTCTGTAGGCCAGATAGCAGCAGGCCGCGAAAAGCAAAACGGTGATGATGCCTCTTCTGACCAGAAGCTTCACGACGAAAAGGTAGATGCTGCGGGAGCAGTTAAGGATCAGATTGAAGGGCGCGAAGATCCACAGGGCTTTCTTTCTGGGCGGACGCAGAATGAGAGAGCAGAGAGCCGGGGAGAGCGTCAGGGCCACCAGCGTCGAGAAGCACAAGGATACGCACATGGTGACGGAGAACTGGCGGTAAATGTTGCCCACCATGCCGCCGTAGAAGGCCAGAGGCACGTAGCAGGCCACCGTCACCAAGGTGGTGGCGATGATGGCGCCGGTGATCTGCTGCATGGATTTGGAGGCCGCGTCCCGGGCGTTAAGCCCCTCCCTTTCCATCAGCGACTGGCAGTTCTCCACGACCACGATGGCGTCGTCCACCAAGGATCCGATGACCAATATCAAGCCGAACATTGTCAGCACGTTGATGGAGTATCCGATCACGTAGATCACGGGGAAAGTGGCGAGCAGCGAAACGGGGATGGCCACCGCGGGAACGATGGTGGCTCTCCAGTCCTGCAGGAAGAGATAGGTGATGACGATGACCAGTATCAGCGCGATGACGAGCGTTTCCACGATCTCCTGGATCGTCACTTTGATGAATTTGGTCGGATCGAAGGCCACCTGGTAATAGACGCCCTCCGGGAAGCGGGGCTTGTATTCCTCCAGGAGCTTGTTGATGTTGTTGACGGTGTCCAGGGCGTTGGCGTCGCTGGTGCGGAAAGCGGCCATGCCCACGCCGGGCTTGCCGTCAAGAAGTCCCTGACCCGCGTAGGAGCGGGAACCCAATTCCACTCTGGCCACGTCGGAGATCTTCACCATCGAGCCGTCGGCTTCCGTCCTCAGGACGATGTCGCCGAATTCTTCAGTCGTAAGAAGGCGGCCCTTCATGTCGATCTTGTATTCGATGTATTCGTTGCTGGATTCCGTGCCCACGGTGCCAGCGGCCGCCTGGATGTTCTGGCTTTGGATGGCGGCGATGATGTTGGCGGTGGTTATGTTCAATCCCGCCATGCGGAAGGGATCGAGCCAGATGCGCATGGAGTAAACGCGCTCGCCGAAGACCGCCACGGAGGCGACGCCCTCCAGACGGGAGATGGCGTCTTTAATGGTGGTGTTGACGAAGTTGTTGAGGTCCAGAAGCGAGTAGTCGTTGTCGCTGAGGAAGCAGTAAACGCACAAAAAGTCGCCGCTTCTCTTGTAGATGTTGACGCCGACTTTCTTCACTTCGTCCGGCAGTTTCGCCTCCGCTCTCTTCACGGCGTTCTGGACGTTGACCATGGCCATGTCGTAGTCGATGCCGGGCTGGAAGACGATGGAGCAGCTGTAGGAGCCGTTGTCGTCGCAGCTGGAGGTGAAATAAAGGAGGTGCTCCACGCCGTTGATCTCGGCCTCCAGGGGCACCGCGATGGTCTCCTGGACCACCTGGGCGGAGGCGCCGGCGTAGCTGCAGCCGACGTAGATCTGGGGAGGCGCGATCTCGGGATATTCAGCCACCGGGATGTTGGGGATGGCGATGGCGCCCGCAAAGAGCAGGACCAGGCTGATGACCATGGCCAGGCGCGGTCTTTCTATGAAGATCTGGGAAAACATGAATTACTCCTCGACCGGCACGACGGGGGTTCCGGGCACGACTTTCAGCATGCCGTCCGTCACGACTCTCTCGCCCTCTTTGAGGCCTTCCAATATGATCTGCTTGTCGCCGCTTTGCACTCCTTCTTTGACGTTGCGGCGGGAGGGGACGTTCTGGTCGTCAAGGACGTAAACATAGGAGGAGGTCCCGTCGTGCATGACGGCGCTGGGAAGCACGCAGGGATAAAAGGCGGTCTCTTTTTTCCTCAGAAGCACCGAGACCGTGGAGCCGGGGCTGAGCTTGCGGTCGGGGTTCGCGAAGACGGCGTAAAGGATCATGGTGTCCGTGGCTTCGTTGGACTGGTTCTCAGTGATTGAGACTTTTCCGGTCACGGGGTAGATGGTGCCGTCGCCCAGCTTCAGGACCACTTCGGAATTTTCCTTCAGCTCTTTTTCCGTGCCGTAATCCTGGAGAAAATTCTTGTTGGAGATGGCGAAGCGGACTCTCAGGGGATCCTGCTGGATGACGGAGGCCAGAATGCCCGAGGAGGGCGTGACGTAGTTGCCCTTCGTGATGGCGGTGGTGCCGACCTTGCCCGCGATGGGGGAAACAATGATCGTGTAGCTTAAGTTCTCCTGGGCGGTGAGAAGCGAGGCTTCCGCGGCCTGGACCGCGGCCTTGGCCACGTTCATGCCGCTCTTGGCGTTGTCCAGGTTGTCTTTGGCGGTGACCTGCTTGCCGTAGAGGTCCTCTATTCTCTTGTAGGTCTGCTCGGCGTACTCGTATTTGGCCTGGGCTTCCGCCAGTTTTGCCTCCGCGCTCATGACCGAGGCCTTGTATTGGACGTCGTCGAGCTTGTACATTATCTGGCCTTCCTCCACGAAGGAGCCTTCCTCAAAGCCGACTTCCTTCAGTTCGCCGCTGACTCTGGCGACGAGATCGACTTTGGCCGGAGAGACGACTCGGCCCGTGTAGCGGTGCTGGACTATATTTTGGGTGGAGGAAACGGTTCCCACGGCCACATAGGCCTTCTGGGCTTCGGGGGCCGCAAAGGCGCAGGAGGCCAGGAGGATCATCCCCGCAAGCTTCGTTGAAAAAGCGCAGGCACAGTTTTCTTTTTTCATACTACCTCGTTGACAACATTTTTTCAGGTTAAAAACTATTAATGTATATAATAGCATTTTTCCGAACGGGGTTTGAAGGAGATAATGAAAAAATCCCGCGCCGCCTGGGCCCGCGGAAAACCGGCGCCAATGGAACCGGAGCCGGTTCCGGGAAGGGCGAGACATTCCTTGCTTTTGCTTTATTCGACCAACATTTGATAAAATGAGAAAAATTATTGGTAATAATATAAAAAATTATTGGTAATAATTCAAAAAACAGTTCAATTAATAAAACATAAGGTTAAAAGATGGAAAACTTTGAAAACACTGTTGATGAACCTCAAGTCGAATCAGGCGCCGCCAGCGCGAGCGCCGCGCCCCGTGATGAATTCAAACCGCGCAAAACATTCTTCTTCAACGATCTGATGAACCGTCTGGGCGCCACCGCCATAGACGGCCTTATCTTCCTTGGCGGCATGACCGTCATCAACTTCATAGCCTCCAAATTCAACGGGACTTTGAGCATAGGCGGCGCGGTCTATGAATACGAGCCGCACCTGGTCATAATCATAAAGCAGATCGCTCTGGCCCTTTGGTTTTTCTTCGCCGTCATCCTGCGGGACACCTGGGGATACAGCAGGAGCGTGGGCAAACGTTTCTGCAACCTCAAGATCTTCACCGTGAGAGCCTCCCGCCCCAGGTTCTACCATTATTTCCTGCGCAATCTGACCATTCTTATCCCCGCGATCCTGATTACCGCCAACATGGCTTCCGGGGCGAAATACCCCCACGCCAATCTGGTCAATCTCATCCTGTTCTGCATAATCCTTTTGGAATGCTTCCAGGCTTTCCTGGGCTTCCGCCGCATCGGCGACTACATCGCCGGCACGAAGGTCATCTTCTTCAAGGAGCCCAATCCGAAATATTTCAAGAACAGGCAGATGGGCAGCTACAACAACGGAAGCGGCAACGGCGGCTACGCCCCCCGCTACCGCTACAACAATAACAACAACGGCTATCGTTACAACAACCGCCACTAATTAGGGCGAGGCTTTATTATCCGCCGGCGGTTTAGGTCCGAAGCGCGGGAAGGCTCTGTTCTTCCCGCGGCCGGCGGCCGGTTCGGATCTTTTGCAGTCGTTTTTCCTTACCCCGAAGGGATAGCTTATGAACGTTGTTTTGGTGGTCTGTTTTGCTCTCGTTGTCTGCGCCTTTGCGCTGACATGGCTTTGGCGTTTCCGCAGCCATGAGAGGAAGCTTTTGAAACTGGCTTCCTTCCGGGAACGGATAGCGGATTTCGAAAAAAGGTACGCCGCGCTGGAAGGATCTTATCTGCGCAACAGCGACGTCGCGCGCATAAGGGAGGATTTTTCCTCCGCCGCCGGGGAGATAAGATCCCTTTTGGTCGGAATGAAGGGGGAGGACGCGGAAAAATGCCGGGACTTCCTGGAAAAATACACCGCCGTGACCGCGCGGACCAGGGAGCTCAACGTCGCCTTCGTGGAAAAGGAGAAGAAAGAGTGCTCCGGGCTTTTTGATTCCGTGGACGGCCGTCCCCTGACCGCCCAGCAGCGGGAGGCGGTCATCTGCGACGAGGACAACAACCTGGTGGTGGCGGGCGCCGGCAGCGGCAAGACTCTGACCATCATCGGCAAGGTGAAATATCTCCTGGAAAGAAAAAAGATCCTTCCCCGGGACATCCTTCTGATCTCCTTCGCCAGGAAAAACGCCGGGGAGATGACGGAGAGGCTCAGGCGCTGCGGCATAGACGCCGAGGCCTGCACTTTTCACAAGCTGGGACTGGACATCATCACGGAGAAGGGCCCGGCGAGGCCGGAGGTCCTGGACGAGAACGACCAGAGGGCCTTTCTGGAGCATTTCTTCTCCGATTCGATCTCCAAACTGGGGAGCGTCGCCCTGGGGAATCTGGTCCGTTTCTTCGCCTGCTACCTGAACATTCCCGGCAACGTCTGGGATTTCGACTCCCTGGGCCGCCAGTACGAATACGAAAGGCGCAGCGAGCTCGAAACGCTGAAGTCCAAATATCTCAGGGCCCGGGCCGATAAATTCGAGCAGGACAAGAGAACGCTGCAGGGGGAATTCGTCAAGAGCCGGGAGGAAGTGCAGATAGCCAACTTCCTTTTCCTGCACGGCGTGGAGTACGAGTACGAGACGCGCTACCCTCATCAGTCCGAGGAGGACACGCGCTACAGGAAGGCCTATCACCCCGACTTTTATCTGAAGGACTACGACATCTACCTGGAGCATTTCGGCATCGACAAGAACGGCAGGCTCCCGCAGCTGAGCCGCGCGGAGGAGCTGAAATACCAGGACGGCATCAGATGGAAAAGGGAGCTGCACGCCAAATACGGCACCAGGCTTCTGGAGACCTACTCCTGGTACACCAGGGAGGGCATCCTTCTGGAGATGCTGGAAAAGACGCTCCGGGAGGCGGGGGTGGCCCTGAAAGAGCCGGATCCCTACGAACTCTTCGACAAGATCTTCCGGGACCTCTCGGACAACTACTACCGGGAGTTCATCAAGCTCTGCGGAGCCTTCCTCAGGCTCTTTAAATCCATGGGCTACGGCCCCGAGGACCTGGCGGGCCTGAATTACAAGACGGAGCTCTTCCAGACGCCCTTTTTCAAGGAGAGGCTGAGGCTTTTCAAAAGCATCATGACGCCGCTTCTGACGGAATATGAGGACATGCTCAAAAAGACCGGGAAGGTGGACTTCTCCGACATGATCAACCAGGCCTCCGCGATCATCGATTCCGGCGCGGTGGCAAGGAATTACAAATACGTCATCGTGGACGAGTACCAGGACATTTCCATGGCCCGCTTCCGGCTTTTGAAAAGCATCGTCAAAAAAAGCGGCGCGGGCCTTTTCTGCGTGGGCGACGACTGGCAGTCCATCTACCGCTTCACCGGCAGCGATCTCTGGCTCTTCCGGGATTTCGCCAATTATTTCGGCGCCACCTGCCTGAGCAAGCTGGAGGAGACCTTCCGCTGCCCCCAGGAGCTTTCCGACGCGGCCCAGACCTTCGTTTTGAAGAACGCCATCCAGTGGCGGAAACAGATGACCTCCCAGAAGCACCTCGGGAATCCCATCAAACTCTATCTCTACAAGGACTCCCAGCAGGAGGCCGTCAGGGAAGCCATAGACGACATCGTGAGAGATTACGGGCCGGAGCGCTCCATACTTATATTGGGGCGCACGAATTACGACGAGGAGATGCTTCTGAACGGCTTCATGGAAAAGCAGAAGCAGGGAGGAGCGGACTATCTTGTCTCTCCGGAATACCAGGGCGTGAAGATCCAGTTCATGACCGTGCACAAAGCCAAGGGGCTGGAGGCGGACAACGTCATAATCGTGAACTTCAACAATTCCGCCATGGGCTTCCCCAACCAGCTCTCCGACGATCCCGTCTTGGAACTGGTGCTGACGGAAAGCGACCAGCATCTCTACGCGGAGGAGAGAAGGCTTTTGTACGTGGCCCTGACCCGTTCCCGCAACCGGGTCTATCTGATCGCCAACAAAAACTGCCCCTCGGAATTCCTGTCAGAGCTGAAGCGGGACAATTATTCCCCCGACAGGGCGTTGGATATAAGAGCCATAGGCTTCGAGGAGATATCCTCCCCCCTGAAGTGCCCCCGCTGCAAGACCGGGAACCTCGTTCCCCGGCTCAACCAGAAAAACATCGAGTTCGTGGGCTGCTCCAACTATCCCCGCTGCGACTTCAGCGTGAACCGCCCGCTGGCGGAATTGAAACACAGATGCTCCTGCGGCGGCTTCCTCATTTTGAGGAACGGCCCGAAGGGCCCCTATTACGGCTGCTCCAATTTCCCCGTCTGCCGCCGCACCAAAAAATATCTGCCGGCGGAGGACCAGGAAGGCTAAGGCTTCAGAAGCGCAGGCTCTCTTTGCAGGCCTTTGCCAAAGCAAGCGCCTTGGCGCGCTTTTCGGCCGGGGAGAGCGTTTCGTCCAGTTGGATCTTCACGAAGGCTGAGCCCATGACTACTCCGTCCGCGATGGCGGCAACTTTTTTCGCCATGGCGGCGTCGCTTACGCCGAAACCGGCCGCCACGGGAAGGCTGCCTGTTTTCTTAAGTTCCGCGACTTTGGCTCTAAGGTCTTTAGGCAGTTCCGTTCTTGTTCCGGTCACGCCCTTAAAGATGATGTAATAGACGAAGCCGCCGATGCCTTTTAATATCTCTTTTGCCCTCGCTTTGGGCGTGGCGGGCGAAACGAGCGGGATAAGGTCGAGGCCGCGCTTATCGAAGAAGGGCTTTATTTCTTTCCTTTCCTCCAAGGGGACGTCCACGACCAATATCCCGTCGGCGCCGGCGGCTTTGGCGGCGCGGGCGAATTTTTCCGGCCCCATGTGGAAGATCAGGTTATAGTAGCTGAACAAAACGAAGCCTTTATCGGGATATTTATCGCTCAAGGTCTTGCAGATAGAAAGGACGTCTTTTACGGTCGTGCCGGAAGATAAAGCTTTCTGCGAGGAGGCCTGGATCGTCGGGCCGTCCGCCATCGGGTCTGAAAAGGGCACGCCGATCTCGAGGATGTCCACGCCGCCCATCAACATCGCGTCCATGAATTCAAGGCTTTCCTTGACGGTAGGGCAGCCCGCGGAGGCGAAGCCAACCAGTTTCTTTTTTCCGTCCGCAAAGATCTTTCTCAATTTGCCGCTCATTGTTTCTTCTCCTGCATTTTCGCTTCGTAATTGATGACGTTGTCCATGTCCTTGTCGCCGCGCCCGGAAAGGCAGACGATGATGTTTTTGTCTTTTCCCAGCTTCTTGGCGTTTTTAATGGCCTGGGCTAAGGCGTGCGCGCTCTCAAGAGCGGGAATGATGCCCTCGTATTCGCAGAGGGTGTGGAAGGCGGAAAGCGCCTCCTTGTCTCCTATGGCGGTGTAATTTACACGCCCGATGTCGCCAAGGTAAGAGTGCTCCGGACCGACGCCGGGATAATCCAAACCCGCGGAAACGGAGTAGGCGTCCAGGATCTGGCCGTCATTGGTCTGCAGCAAATAAGTCTTGCAGCCGTGCAGAACGCCCACTTCGCCGCCGTTGATGCTGGCGGCGTGAGAGCCGGTTTTAAGGCCGCGGCCGCCGGCTTCCACGCCGTAGAGAGCGACGCTTTTGTCTTTCAGGAAAGCGTGGAAGATGCCCATGGCGTTGCTGCCGCCGCCCACGCAGGCAATGACCTGGTCGGGCAGTTTGCCGGAGAGCTTCTTAAACTGGCGACGCGCTTCTTTTCCGATGACCGACTGGAAGTCCCTCACCATCGCGGGGTAGGGGTGCGGGCCGGCCACCGTGCCGATGACGTAGAAAGTGTCCTCATAAGTGGCGACCCAGTCGCGCAGCGCTTCGTTCATGGCGTCCTTTAAGGTTCCCGTGCCGGAGGCTACACTTCTCACTTTGGCGCCCAGGGCGTGCATGCGCTGGACGTTCGGGGCCTGGCGCTTGATGTCCAGTTCGCCCATGAAGACTTCGCACTCGAAGCCCAAAAGCGCCGCCACGGTCGCCGTCGCGACGCCGTGCATGCCGGCGCCCGTTTCGGCGATCAGGCGTTTCTTGCCCATGCGTTTGGCCAGGAGCGCCTGGCCGATGGTGTTGTTTATCTTGTGCGCGCCGGTGTGGTTCAGGTCCTCTCTTTTCAGATAGATCTTCGCGCCGCCCACCTTTTCCGTCAAACGCTTGGCGAAATAGAGAGGGGAAGTGCGTCCCACGTAATCGCGCAATAGTTCCGCCATCTCAGCTTTGAAAGCGGGGTCGGATTTCGCTTCTTTGTAGGCAAGTTCCAGTTCATGCAAAGCGGGCATCAGCGTTTCCGCCACGTATTGTCCGCCGTAGGGGCCGAAATGAGTTTTGCTCATAAGTGTTTCCTTACTTCGTTTATGAAAGCTAATATTTTATGCTCGTCTTTTTTTCTGGGATCGTTTGCGGATTCCACGCCGCTGGCGGCGTCCACGCCGATGGGATCGACCAATTTGATGGCCTCTCCCACGTTTTCGGGCGTCAATTGCCCGGCCAGGATCGCAGGTCTGGCGGCGCAAAGTTCGCGCGCCAAAACCCGATCGCAATGCCGCCCGCCCTTTTCGCCGTCAGCCAAAATCGTGAGGCCTTTGTAGCGCTCTTTGGCGAAGGCCAAACTCTCAGAATCCACGATGGGCAGCGCTTTCCAGATCTCGCAATGCGTTTTGGCGCGCAGTTCGTCAACGTACTCTTCGCTCTCCGTTCCGTGCAGCTGGATCGTGTCGAGCTTGAAAGAGAGGACGTAGTCTATGGGCGCGTTCAGAAAGACGCCGACCTTTTTGCCGAAATCGATCTTTTCGAACTCATCTCTATCTATGGCGCGCAAAGACCCCGGGATCAGGATGAAACCTAGGTAATCCGCGCCCGCTTCGAAGGCGAAGCGCGCGTCGGCATAGTTGGTGAGTCCGCAGATCTTCACGAATTTAGCGGCCATTGACAAAACCTCTCAAGGCTGCGCCGGGGTCATTTGACCTGACGAAAGTTTCGCCGATCAAAAAAGCGTCGGCGGCAGGGTATTGTTTAAGGTCAGCAGGCGTTTTCAAACCGCTCTCCGCCACTTTCGCGACGTCTTTCGGCAGAGTCTCTATGACCGCTTCCGACTTTTCCGGGAAGACCTGGAAGGTCCTGAGGTCGCGGCAATTCACGCCGATAACTTTCGCGCCGAGATCGGATAAGCGCTGCGCTTCTTCCTTGGTGTGCGCTTCGCAAAGCGCTTCTAGGCCCAGTTCGTGCGTAAGCTTAAAGAGCTCTTTAAGGAGCGCGTCGTCGCTAAGAAGCGAAGCGATGAGCAGAATGGCGTCGGCGCCGGCCGCCGCGGCCTCCAGGACCTGGTAGCGGTCAAAGATGAAGTCCTTTCTCAGAATGGGAAGGTCAGCCTCCTTGCGGACCGTTTTCAGAATGTCCATAGAGCCTAAGAAGTAGTTCTCCTCCGTCAGGACGGAGATAGCCGCCGCGCCGTTGGCGCTGTAAATTTTGGCGAAACTAACAGGGTCGAGATCGGCTTTGATCATTCCCTTGCTGGGCGAGGCCTTCTTTATTTCCGCGATGACGGAGACGCCCTCTCTTTTCAGAGCGGCGTAGAGCGAAAGCGGCTTCCTTTCCCGCTTCTCTATAGCTTTTATCAATTCCGCTTCGGGAAGCGCGGCCTTTTTCGCCTTGAGGTCTTGAGCCGATCTTGCGGCTATTTCCAAGAGAATGTCACGCATTTTTGCTGGCGGCTACGAGTTCGTCGAGTTTCTGTCTGGCCAGGCCCTTGTCGATGGATTCTTCCGCCATCTTGACGCCTTCCTTGAGATCTTTGGCCAGGCCGTAGATGTAGATGGCCGCGCCGGAATTGATGAGCGTCACGGCCCTGTTTGCGCCCTGGTCCTTGCCCTCCAGAACGTCGAGCAGGATCTTGGCGTTTTCAACGGGCGTGCCGCCGCCGATCTCTCCGCCCTCGAAGTTCTCGAGGTAGAGGGAAGGCTCGAGATCGTAAGTGCTGATGAGCCCGTCCTTCAGTTCGGAGACGCGCGTGGGAACGTTGCAGCTGATCTCGTCCATGCCGTCCTCACTGTGCACGACCATGGCGCGTTTCACGCCGAGCTCTTTCAGCGCGCCGGCCACCAGCTCCGTGATGGCGCCGTTGTAAACGCCCGTCAGCTGCGTGGTCGCGCCGGCCGGGTTGGTCAAGGGGCCTATCATGTTGAAGATCGTCCTGACGCCCAGGGCCTTTCTCAAGGGCGCCACGTTGCCAAGGATGGGGTGCATGCGCTGGGCGAAAAGGAAGCCTATTCTGTTCTCGCGGATGCTTTCCTCCATATTTTCCGGGGGCGTCTCAAGGTTGAAGCCCAGGGCCTGGAGCACGTCCGCCGCGCCGCACTTAGAGGAAACGGAGCGGTTGCCGTGTTTGGCGACGATGACGCCGGCGCCGGCCGCCACGAAAGAGGAGGTCGTGCTGATGTTGAAGGAGTACGATTCGTCGCCGCCCGTGCCCACGATGTCCATGACTTCCGCGGCGCCGGTGTCGATGAACTGCCCTTTGCGTCTAAGGAAGCGCGCGGCGCCG
>JAFZID010000103.1 GCA_017554565.1 bacterium | reverse complement strand
TGTCTTCCCATGACTTCTCTCAAAAACATGCGGTTGGCGTGCTGCTCCGGAGTCACGCCCTTGAAATCAGGATGGGATTCCTTTCCGAAAAAGTCGAAGGTCCCGCCCATGTCCAGGTCGCATCCGGAATCCATATCAAAAAGCGTAAGGTCTATGGTGCTTCCCCTGGAGTGCCCCGACCTCTCCAAAACGTAGCCCTCTATAATGATCTGATCTTTGGTCAGGTCGGGATAGAAAAACTTCTTCATCCTGAGGTCCTCCAGATCCTTAGACCAGCGCATGAAATGCGCCACCGCCCGCTGCGGGCGGTAGGCGTCGAAGATCTTCACCCTGTATCCGCGGCCAAGGCATTCTTCGCAAACTTTTTTCAAAGCCGCCGCGGCAGGTATGGTGAGGATCGCGACAGGGCTTTCATAACCGTCTATTCTGTCCCCTATGAAATTGAAGGTGGAATAATAGCGGATGTCCAGCATGACCTCCGGTATTCCTTCGGACAAAGAGACAAAATCCCAGGGTTGTTCCGCAACGACAGACATAGTTTCGATGAAACGGGCAGAAGGTTAAGATTTACTGTATTTCGGAATAATTTTAGCATATCGGCAATTTTTCTCTTACGACCGCTCCCTTTGCCGCTGCGAAAAAATTGCGACATTTGGCTCCGGAGTCGTTCTATGCCCTCTGCTAAAATTGAAAAGAACCATAACCCTCGGGAGGTCTTATGTGCGAAATTTACGACGGCTGCGGCCACGGCGACGGCCCGCAGAAGAACGACGCCAGCTGTCTGGAATCCTTGGGATGCTGGGGAGTCGGCATTGTAGTTCTGATAGCGCTCATTGCTTTTGGCAACGCGACAAAATTGCTGGAGACAGAATATTTTATTATCATTTCGCTCGTCATTGCCGCCGTGGCGGGATTAAGCTTCGCTTTCTCCATTTCAAAAAAGAAGAAATAAAGTCCTTTTTCGTTTTGTGTTCCTGTGATAAAATAAAAGCGCTTGAATATGCACATCAGCGCGGAGGAATAAAAATGATCGATTACGGACTGAAGGGAAAAATTGCTCTTATCTCGGGAGCGAACAATCCGCAGGGTATAGGAGCGGCGGCCGCCTTGGCTTTCGCCCGGGAAGGGGCTAAGGTGGTCCTTATTTACAAGAAGATCTTCAGGCCCTTTGACGAACTAAAGACCGGTCTCAACGGGGCGGACAGATATTTTCAGGCGAACGCCGGAAATGCTGAGATCGTTGAAGGCAAGCTTAAAGAAATGAACGCCGACTTCCTTGTTTTGGAAAGCGATATAGCCGACGAGGAAGCCGTAAAATTTATTTATTCCGCGGCAATGGAACGCTTCGGAAAGATCGACATTCTGGTAAACAACGCCGCGGACTGCGACATGGACGGCCTTGACACGATAGAAAAGATCACCAGATCCGTGATCGACGACACCTTCGCGGTCAACGTCCGGGGAAGCGTTCTTATGACGAGGGAATTCGTCGATCGCCGCGCCGGCTGCGGCCGGATAATCAACATCTCCACGGACGCGGCGCAAATTTTCGCCGGGCAGATCGCCTACGGCGCCAGCAAAGCGGCCCTGGAAGCTCTGACCCGCAGCGTTGCCCTGGAAACAGCCAAATACGGGATAACCGTGAACTGCGTGGCGCCAGGGCCTACGCAGACAGGCTGGATCGACTCCGATCTGGAGAAAGCCGTACTGCCTTTGATCCCCTTGGGAAAACTGATCCAGCCGGAAGACGTCGCCGAAACGATTTTGTTCTTAGCCGGCGAACAGGCAAGATTTATCACCGGACAGGTCATAAAAGTGTCCGGAGGACACGCGCTCTAAAGAGTGCGGAGATATTTTCTGGCGCTAAGGAAGGCCTGCATCCCCTGATCGGCGGCGAAGACGATCTGCCTGACGGCGCCTTTCGTTACGTCGCCGGCCGCGAAAAGCCCCGGGACGGCCGTGGAGGCGTCTTTCTCAACCGCGACGGCTCCTTTATCGTCCAACACGGGAAGGCCCGCGAGAGGGGCCGTCTCGGGATCGTGCCCCACGGCGGTGAAGAGCGCGCTGACTGTCAATTCTTCCGATTCTTTGCTTGAAAGATCTTCTACGGTCAGAGCTTCCAGTTTCTTTTCCCCTTTCAGGGCCGTGATCTGGAAATTCAGTTTGGGCACCACATTCTCTATCCCGTCCAGTTCTTTGGGAAGAGCGTTTTCCTTCGTAATGAAATAAACTTTTTCACAGATGCCTGCAAGATAGACTGCTTCGGAAGCGGCGGTCCTGTCCCCCGCCGCCACGGCGACTGGCTTTCCCTTGAAAAAGTGGCCGTCGCAGGTGGCGCAGACGGAGACGCCTCGGCCGAAATACTTCGGCTCTTCCTCCAATCGGAGGCGTTTGGCCTGGGCGCCCGCGGCGTAGATCAC
>JAFZID010000102.1 GCA_017554565.1 bacterium | reverse complement strand
CGTGGCTTACGCGATTGCCTACGCGAGCGCGCAGGACATGCCGGTGGTGATGAGTGTGCTGGAGGGCGTGCGGCCATAGAGATGGCGGTGCCGACTTCGCCCTGGCAGCCGACCTGGGAGCCGCTGATGGAGGCTCTCGCCACGACGGAGCAGCCGAAGAGTCCGGCGGTCATGATCGCTTGGAGGATGCTTTCTTCGGTGATGTTGTAATGGCGGTGGAAGTAATAAAGGACGCCGGGGAGGATGCCGCAGGAACCGCAGGTCGGCGCGGTGATGATGTCGGAACCGGAAGCGTTCTGTTCGCTGGCGGCCTGGGCGTAGGCGGAGACAAGGTTCATGTCTCTCACGATGCCTATCCGCTCGTTGGCTTTTTCCCTGAGCTTGTTGGCCCGTCTGGCTAATTTCAGATCGCCGGGAAGCGGGTCTTCCTTTTGGAGGCCTTCCTCAACGCAGCTTTTCATGGTCTGCCAGACGTCTCTCAGGAAATCTTCCAAGCCGTTGGCGTCGTTCTCGAAGTGGGCGACGTATTCGTAGTAGGTGAGGTTGTATTTGCGGCAGAATTCCGTCACGTCCGTTATGGAATCGTGGGGGTATCCGCTTTTTATGACGCTGGGGAGGAAATTCTCGTTCTCGTCCTCCAGGTCGCCGCCGCCCACGCTGTAAAAGGTCTTGGGCGGGAGAAGCTCTTTTCCACTTTTGTCGTAGGCGTGGAAGATGAGGGCGTTGGGATGGTGGGGGAGGAAAGAGTCCCCGCGCCACTTGATCTCGGTCATGGGGAAATCAAGGCCTTCCAGGACGGCCCGGTCCGTGAGGTGGCCTTTGCCTGTGAGGGCCAGGCTTCCCAAAAGTTCGACCACGATCTTGGCGGCGTTTTCGGGAAGACTTTCCTTAAAAAGGGCTGCGGCCCTTTTAGGTCCCATGCTGTGGGAACTGGAGGGGCCGCAGCCTTTTTTGTAGAGAACGCGAATGGAGTTCATAAAACGCCTACTGGCGCGATCTTTCTGTAGCTTTGATTATGTTGCCCTGAAGCTCGGACAGGATCTTGGCGACGTCTTCGTCCAGATCCTTGAAATAGAGCTCTCTTTCCACGGCGGATTTCTGCTGGGCGATCCTGTCGGCCAGTTTGCCTTCGTCGAAGGAAGCGTCGGCTTCGATGAACTCGGTGACTATGGCGACATAGACGTTGTTGTTGCCGAGGAGCAGCCTGGGGGTGCCGGCGGGATAGCGGAAGAGCTGGCTGGATTCCGCAAGGGGAATGTCCCTGACTATGGTCTGGGAGGGAATGATGGGCTGGGAAGTCTTGGAGACGTAGTATTTGGCGTTGGTGGCGATGCCCTCGAAATTCTTGGGATCGGCTTTGACTTTTTCCAAAAAGGCCTGGGCCTCTTCCTTGGACATCTCGTAGGCTTTCTTTTCCAGGCAGGCGGACTTCACGTCATTGAAGGCTTCCTCAAAGGTGGGCTCGAAGGCTTCGCTGCGGGCCACGACGAGGTAGACCTGGTACATGCTGTCGGAGGCTTCGAAAACGTCCAGCGTGCCGGCGGGCTCGTCCTGGATCTCTTTGGCGATGGCCTGGCCGTTGGAGATCATGGGCGGGAATTCGCCCACGGCGTGGGTGAAGGAATCCTGGATCTGGACGCCGGCGGCTTTGGCGGCTTCCTTGAAATTGTTTTCCAATTCTTCGGCGCTCAGCTCTTCCTTGGTGGCGAGGGAATCTTTAAAGGTCAGGGCTTTTTCCTGAACTTCCTCGTTGGCTCTTTCCTGCAGGAAGGCGGAGAGGACCTTGGGGCGGGCTTCCGCGAACTCCATGTCCACGGTCTCGCCGAATTCGTTGGTCTTGGTGAAGTCGCCCTGATAGAGGTCGAAGTAATCCTGCAGATCCTGTTCGGCGTATTGGACCTTGTTGGTCTCGGCTTTGAAATTGGCCACCAGGAAGCGGTATTTGTCAGGCTGGTAAAAAGCTTTGGGATCCTGGTCGTACAGTTCCTGAAAATCGTTGGAGGTGGCGACCTTGGAGGCGTCCTCAATGTGCCTGGTGTACATGAAGTTTATGTATTTGACGTCCGCCTTCACGTTGAAGGTCTCGTAATCCAGATCCTTTTCGTTCTTCGGTTCGAAGAAGACGCTCTGGGCGTCGGAGCTGTTTATGGAGATGGCTATGAGCTGGCGGAGATCCTCCTCGAATTCCCTGGGGTTGCTGATGCCGTAAGTGGAGGCGACATAGCGCTGGTAGGCTTCCTGGGACATGGTCGCCGGAATGAAGCCGCGGATGAGGTTTTGAAGCATGGAATCGTCCACAGACACGCCGGCTTTCTCGGCTCTGCGGGAATTGACGATGATGTTGACGGCCTGAGTAGTCAGCAACCCGTCGCTCATGTCAGACAGAGGGACTCCGTACATGGCCATCTGGACGCGGGCGGCGCCCTTGGCGCGCTGGAGGTCTTCCAGGGTTATCTTCTGGCCCTGGTAGGATGAGACCTTGGAAGTAGGCGAGACGGCGCCCAGGATGTTGGGCATCTTGGTGCCCCAGAAAACAAAGGTGACGACCACCACGATGAGCAGAAGCCACAGAAGCCATCTTTGCGATTTACGGAACAGGTATAACATGTTTTCTCCGATTTATGATTGGTTTGAGATTAAGCTTATTTGGATATCATGCCGCTTTCCCTTGCGAACTCGAAGATCCCGCCGGCTTCTATGACTTCGCCGGCGGCGCCCAGGGGCGTCAAACTGATCTTCTCTCCGTCCGGGAGGATCACGGTGTTGTTTTCAAGGTCAAGGGTCAGCTCGTCGCCGTTCTTCACGCGCTCGTTGAGCTTAACGGGCGTTTCCAGCGGGAAGAGTGAGCCGGTCATGATGCAGTTCCTGAAGAAGATCCTGGCGTAGGATTCCGCGATGACGGCTTTCACTCCCGCGGCCGAGAGCGCCACCGGGGCGTGCTCCCTGGAGGAGCCGCAGCCGAAGTCGCGGCCGGCCACTATGAAGGTGTATTCGCACTTGCTTTCGCCTTCTTTGACGAAGCGGGGATAGCGCTCCGGAAGGCCGGAAAGCGCGTGGCTGCCCAGGGCGACGCGTTCTTCGGGAATGGTCGGGACGAGAGTCAGATAGCAGGCCGGGATGATCTGGTCGGTGTCGATCTTGTCGTCCAGAACGTAGGCTTTCCCTTTCAAAATTTTCTCCTGGCTCATAAGACCTCCCTGGGATCGGTGAGAACGCCGAATAGCGCGGAGGCCGCGGCGGTGTAAGGCGAAGCAAGGTAAACCTGGCTCTGCATGGAGCCCATGCGGCCGGGGAAATTCCTGTTGGTGGTGGAGACCACCACTTCGTCGGCCATGGTGCGGCCGTAGGTGTCGATGGGACCGCCCATGCAGGCGCCGCAGGAGGGCGGCTGGATGGGATCGCAGCCGGCGGCTTCGAAGATCTCGCGCAGCGTTTGGCCGTCTATCTTCTCGGCGTCGAGGGAAGCGGCCACTTCCTTGGTGGCGGGGGTGATGATGGTCCTTATTTTGACTTTGCGGCCTTTCAAAACTTCCGCGGCGGCTTTGAAGTCGGCGGTCTTGCCGCCGGTGCAGGAGCCGATGTAAACTTGGGTGAGCTTGGTGCCGGCCACCTCTTTCACCGGGCAGACGTTGCCGGGGGAGTAGGGCTTCGCCACTACGGGCACCAGTTCCTCGGCCTTGAATTCATATTTCGCGGCGTAACAGGCGTCCGGATCGGATTGGTATTCCGTGTAGGGGACAGCGGTCCTTCCCTTCAGGTATTCCCTGGTCTTTTCATCGGGGGCGATGATGCCGTTCTTGGCGCCGGCTTCCACCGCCATGTTGCAGATGGTCATGCGCTCGTCCATGCATAGGTCGCTGATGGCGGAGCCGCGGAATTCCATCGTGCAGTAAGTGGCGCCGTCGCTGCCGATCCTGCCGATGGAGGTCAGAATGATGTCTTTTCCCATGACGCCCTTCGGGAGCTTGCCCTCGAAAAGGAAGAGCAGGGATCTGGGGACTTTCAGAAGGAATTTGCCGGTGCCCAGAACGAAGCCCGCGTCGGTGTTGCCGACGCCGGTGGAGAACTCGCCGAAGGCGCCGTAGGTGCAGGTGTGGGAGTCGGTGCCGATGACCAGCTCTCCGGGACGGCAGTGGCCGGCCTGGGGAAGCCCGACGTGGCAGACGCCCCGGTAAGTCTCGTTGGCGGGATCGTAAAAGTATTTAATATTCTTGCGCTTGGCGTATCCCCGGAGCAGATCCACGTTCCTTATGGAGGCGGGATCCTTGGTAAAAATGAAATGGTCGGGGATAAGCACCACCTTCTCCCTGTCGAAGACAGGCGCGTCGCTTCCGAATTCGCGCTCCATTATGGCGAAGGAAGGGGGCCCGCAGACATCGTGGGTCATCACGAGGTCCACGCTGACCCAAACGGTCTCGCCGGGGATGACGGAGTCTTTCCCGGCGTGCTTGGCGATGATTTTTTCAGTGATTGTCTGACCCATGGAATACAGAGTTTTTTTAGTTTAGAAATATTGGGTATTATACTCTTAGAGCACTTTTAAGTCAAATTGCGGGAGGGCTCTCCGAGACGCTTGGGCGGGCTGGCGATCTTTCTTTGCATATGAGTCCCCTTTATGCTAAAATAAACAATATGTTTTTAATGTCTGAATTTCTAAAATGGCGTCTGAAAAGCGTGGCCACCCAGTTCGAACCGGCTTTGAAAGTCGAGGAGGTAACGCGCCTGAAAGGCGGCCACATCAACAGTACGTACCATGTCCGCGGCATGATCAACGGACGGTACGATGATTTCGTCCTCCAGCGCCTAAACACCCAGGTCTTCACAGAGCCCGGCAAGGTCATGGACAACATCCGCCGCGTCTGCCAGCACCTGAAGAAAAAAGTCCGGGAAGACAAATCTGTCAGGATAGTTCCGCTGCAGTTCCGCGCCGCCAGCGACGGCCGCTTCTTCTTCATCGACGACAAGGGCGAATTCTGGCGGGTCATGGAATACGTGAAAGGCGGCTTTTCCGTGGATCACGCCGAGACCGTCACCCAGGCCTACGAGACCGGCAAGGCCTTCGGCGAGTTCCAGTACCTTTTGAACGACATTCCCGGCGGTCCCCTGGAGATCACGATCCCGAGGTTCCACGACACGGCCTTCCGCTTCGAGCAACTGGAAGAGGCTTTTAAAAACGACGCCGCCGGCAGGGCCGCCTCCGTGAAGGAGGAGATGGATTTCTGCTACGCAAGAAAGGATTCCATCAGATGCGTCCTGGACGGCATCGCCGACGGCAGCATCCCGGAGAGGGTGACGCACAACGACACCAAGATCAACAACGTGCTTCTGGACGCCGACGGGAAAAGGCTCTGCGTCATAGACTACGACACCCTTATGCCGGGCTCCTCCCTGTACGACGTGGGCGACTGCGTCAGGTCCACCACCAGGACCGGCGACGAGGACGAACGCGACCTCGACAAGATCAATATGGACATCTCGCTTTTCGAGGGCCTCGTCAGGGGATACGTCTCAGCGACCAGGAACATTCTCTCCGAAAGGGAGAAAGAGCTTCTCTATTTCTGCGGCAACCTGATCACCTTCGAAATAGGCCTCCGCTTCCTGGCGGACCACCTTAACGGCGACGTCTATTTCCAGACGGAAAGAGAAAACCACAACCTGGACCGCGCCAGAGTGCAGTTCAAGATGGTCAAGTCCATGGAGGAGCAGGAGGACGAGATGCGCAGGATCGTGGACGAACTTTTAAAAGAGAAATAAAATTAAGGAAGACATATGGCGATTTCAAAAAAGAAATTGTTTTTGGGAGTGGACATCGGCTCCACGACGATAAAGGCTGTGATCCTTACCGAGGAAGGCAAGGTCATGCACTCCATGTACCAGCGCACCGTGCCGAAAAAGGACGCGAAACTCGCCTGCACCGGCCGCTGCTCCAACTGCGGGCAGTGCAACGTGGGCGCCCTCTCCAAGACGATCGTTGACTTTCTCGCCTCTGTTGGGAAGACGCAGAACGACATCTCCTGCACGATCGTGACGGGCAGCCAGGTCGTCGATGAGCTCCACAGATTTTTGAATTTCGATTACTTTGTCTCCGAAGTGACGGCCCACGTTTCCGGCGCCCGCCATTATTATCCCGACTGCAAAGCCATCCTGGACGTGGGCGGCCAGGACAGCAAGGCCATGCTCTACAATCCGGAGATGAACATCTGGACCTCCAAGATGAGCG
>JAFZID010000101.1 GCA_017554565.1 bacterium | reverse complement strand
GTTGGAATAGCCGATGGCGTAGCCCATGCCGGAATCCGGGACGCCGGCGGCCAGGTCAATGTCCACATTGTCGTTCTCAGCCAGCTTCTGTCCGGCGGCGTAGCGGAATTTCTCCACGTTCAAGCCTTCGTAGGTGGAGGCGGGGAAGCCGTAATAGACCCAGAAGAAGGCGCAGACTTTCCTTTTGCCGCAGGGGGCGAGGATCGTTTCGGTGCCCTCGGGAGTCAGCTTCACTATTTCGCCTGGCCCTAGTTCGCGGACGGTGCTGTAGCCTAGATTCAGGAAGGCTGTGGATTCCATGGTGATGGCGCGTGATCCGTCCTTTTCGCCCAGTATGACAGGCGTTCTGCCGTGGTAGTCTCTGGCGGCGTAGAGCCCGTCTTTAGTCAGCAGCATAAGGGAGCAGGAGCCGTCGATCCTCTTGTAGAGATTCTGGATGCCGTCCACGAAGCTCTCGCCTTCGTTTATGAGCACCGCCACCAGTTCCGTCATGTTGATCTCGCCAAGGGAGGTCTCGGAGAAATGCACGGCGTGACGCTGGCAGACTTCGTCGATGAGTTCCTTGGTGTTGTTGATGATGCCGACGGTCACGATGGCATATTCGCCCAGGTGGGATCTTATGATCAGAGGCTGCGCGTCGAAGTCAGAGATGACGCCCATGCCCATGTTTCCGGAGAAGGTCTCGAGCTTTTCCTCAAAGCGGGAGCGGAAGGGCGCGTTGCTGATGTCGTGGATGAGCCTGGTGAGGCCGCCGTCCTTGCCTACGAAAGCCATGCCGGCGCGCCTGGTGCCGAGATGGGAATGGTAATCAGTTCCGAAAAAGACGTCGAGTTTGCACTCGGATTTGGAAGCTACACCGAAAAAGCCGCCCATTTTTGACTCCTTTTTGTTTAGTGGCGGAGAGAGTGGGATTCGAACCCACGGTACGCTAATGCGTACACCGGTTTTCGAAACCGGACCGATCGACCACTCCGGCATCTCTCCTTGATTCAGGTCTAAAAGTTTATCAAAACCCCTGTGGGATTGCAAAACAGCTCCCCGGCGAAGCTTTGGCCGAAAACCGCGCAAATGTCAAAACGGGGGAGTCTGGGCCGTTGTTTTGGTAAAATATAAAATGCAACAGCAGGAAGGTAATTCATATGAATGAAAAAGACAGACCTGTAGACATGCGGGACAACGCCAGGGCGCTGCCCGTCCGCTTCTGGATCTACCAGGGCGAGCGTTTCCCGTTCGCACAATATTTGCCGCTGGTGGCGGCCTTTACCTTCTCAGCCACCGGTTATTCGCTGATGGCGGGCGGACGCCCGGGCTTTCCCAACGGCTGGACGATGGCGGCCGGCGTCGCGACTTCCTTCGGCCTTTTCTTTCTGCTCAGGCTTTTCGACGAATTCAAGGATGCGGAGGACGACGCGAAATGGCGGCCTTACCGCGCCGTGCCCCGCGGCCTCGTCTCCTTCGGCGAGATCCGTGCTCTGATCGTCTTTATCATCGCTTTTGTCATTGCAGTCAACGCCGCGGTAGCACCTATGCTTCTGGCCCCGCTGGCGCTTTCGTTGGCCTACATCCTTCTCATGTGGCGTGAATTTTTCGTGCCGGCTTGGCTCCGCCGCCATCCCGTCGTATATATGCTCACCCACATGGTGGTGATGCCGCTCATCGACTTTTACACTTCCGGCCTCGACTGGATCGTCGCCGGGGCGGCTCTGCCGAGAGGGATGCTGCTTTTTCTCGCGCTGACTTTCACGAACGGCTGCGTGATCGAGATCGGCCGTAAGATCCGCCTGCCCGAGAACGAGGAGGAGGGCGTCGAAACTTACTCCGCGCTCTGGGGGCGTTTCAGGGCCGCCTGGATCTGGCTCGGCGTGCTTACGCTGACCTGGCTCACTTCGCTTGCGGCCTGCGCGCTGCGCGGCTACTTTGTCCGGGGCGGAATACTGCTTACCTTGGCTTTTGTTTTCTGCGCGGCGCCGGCGCTTGCCTTTCTCCGCAGCAAGGGGACCGGCCGCGGCATTGAAAACGCTTCCGGCATATGGACGGTTCTCATGTACGTTTTCGTCGGGCTCGTTCCCGCCATTCTGAAATGGGGAGCGCGATGAGCGGCGGCAAGGCTGACAATCTCAGGCGCCTGACATCACTCGGCTTCCCGGTTCCGGAATGGATCGTCATAGGTCCTAACGATGCGGCGGACGAAGCGGCCAAGCGGGCCTCTTCGAGGCCATGCAGGCGGCACTTCCTAATCCCCGCAAGGGATACATTCCAAGGCCTATGGAAACACCTAAGAGACGCTTGGCAGTCACAATGGGATGCAAGCACTCACAAACTCC
>JAFZID010000100.1 GCA_017554565.1 bacterium | reverse complement strand
CCTCGGCATCAAGGACAAGGACGGCTTCATCTGGTTCGTCTCCCGCAGCGACGACGTTTTCAAGAGCTCCGGCTACAGGATCAGCCCGGCGGAAGTCGAGAAGGCCCTGCAGCAGCACGAGGCGGTGGCCGACAGCATCGTCATCGGCGTTCCCCACAAGATGCGCGGTTTCGTGGTGAAGGCCTTCATCCAGCTCCGCCCCGGCTTCGAGCCCTCTTTCCTTCTCAGCAAGGACATCCAGAGCTTCGTGAGAAAGAACACCGCTCCCTACATGTATCCGAGGATAGTGGAATTCGTGGACGATCTTCCCAAGACCACCAACGGCAAGAAGTGCCGCTGGAAAATGGTGGAAATAGAAAACAAAAAGAACAATGGATAAGTGCGTCCTGCATACCTGCTGCGGACCCTGCGCCAGCCACTGCTGCTACGTTCTGGCGGAGGCCGGGAAAAGGCCGGTCTTGTTTTATTCCAATTCCAACATCAGCCCTTTCGAGGAATTCGTCAGGCGCTGGGAGAATGTAAAAAAACTGGCCGGCATCCTTGGACTGGAATGCGTTTGCGACACCTATGACCACGAAGCGTGGCTGGAGGCCGTGAAGGGCCGGGAGCTCGAACCCGAAGGGGGAGAGCGCTGCCGCCTCTGCTTCGCCTTCAATCTTAAAAGAGCGCATGAATTCGCCTCCGCCAGAGACCTTGAATTCACCACTTCCCTTACCGTCAGCCCCTATAAGAATTCCAAAACGCTTTTCAAAGTAGGGGAGGCTTTCCCCAATTTTATGAAGTTCGATTTCAAGAAGAAGAACGGATACAAGCACAGCGTGGAGCTGTCGAAGGAATACGGGCTCTACCGTCAGAATTACTGCGGCTGCGAATTTTCCCTGGCGCAGAGGGAGAAGAAATGAATGAAGCGGCCGGAAAAGCTTAAAGCTCTTCCAATCTTTCCCCATCTCGGAAAGGTGACGGAAACCTTGTCCGTTTCCAACACGCTCCTCGAAGCCGCCCCCGGCGTGGGCAAGACCACTCTCGTTCCCCTGGCGCTTCTGGAGGCCCCTTACGTTTCGAAGAAAATAATCATGCTGGAGCCCAGGAGGCTCGCCGCCAGGGCCGCCTGCGCCGTCATGTCGAGCTATCTCGGGGACGAGCCGGGAGGAACGGTGGGATATCGCACGAAGCTTGACACGAAAGTTTCCGAAGCCACCAGGATAGAGATAGTCACGGACGGCGTTTTCACGAGGATAATCCAGAACGATCCGGAGCTCAAAGATTATTCCGTCGTCATATTCGACGAGTTTCACGAGCGCAGTCTGCAGAACGACCTGGGCTTTGTCCTTACTCTGGAAGTCCAGGAAAACTTGCGTCCCGATCTCAGACTGCTTCTGATGTCCGCCACGCCTGATCCCGGTTTTCTGGAGCGCTGCGAAAATTTCCAAGCGCTCGCCATTCCGGGCAAAATGTTCCCCGTGGAGATCGGTTACCTGCCGCCCAATTACGGAGAGAGGCTTGAAGACGCCGCATCCCGCGCCGTTAAGCGGCTGCTCAATGATGCTGAAGGCGACGTCCTCGTTTTTCTGCCGGGATTGGCGGAAATAGAGAACACGAAAAGAGCGTTGGGAGAAATCGCGGGCGTTGAAGTTTTAACTCTGCACGGTTCGCTAAAAAAAGAAGAGCAGGACAGAGTTCTCTTCCCGGGAGAGGGGAGAAGGGTGATACTTTCCAGCGCCATAGCGGAGAGCAGCCTTACCGTGCCGAACGTCCGCAACGTAGTTGACAGCGGTTTGAGCCGCTTTTCCGTTTACGATCCCGCCTCCGCCATCGAGCGGTTGGAAACGCGTTCGTCGGACCTGGGGACGATAACCCAGAGGACGGGCCGCGCCGGGCGGACAGCTCCCGGATCCGTCATCAGGCTTTGGGAAAAAGGCACGGAGAATTCCCGCCCGCAGTCGGCGGAGCCTGAAATAGCAAGAGCCGACCTTAGTTCGGTCTGCCTTTCCCTGGCCGTCTGGGGCGAAAAGAATTACGGGAGCCTGAAGTGGCCGGTTCCTCCGAAAAAGGAAACGATGGATCAGGCAAGGGAACTTTTGGCCTCCCTGGGGGCGCTGGATCCGGAAGGCAACGCTACGGAAAAGGGCAGGAGGATGGAAGCTCTTCCGATTCACCCGCGCCTCTCAAGCATGCTGCTGCGCGCGAAAGAGGAGGGAGCGCTTAGGAAAGCCGCCAGGCTGGCGTCCCTCATTGAAAGCGGAGAGGGGATCAGGGGCGACCTTGAAGCGCTGCTGAAGGGAAAATTATCTTCCCTTGCCGAGCGCTCCTCGGAAAGGCTTGTAAGACTTCTGAAGATAAAGGGGGAAGACAATATTAAGATGCCGGCAGGCCGCCTAGTCTCCTGGGCGTTCCCTGATCGGATAGCGCAGAAAAGGGGAAGCGGAAGCTTCCTTTTAAGGAACGGCAAAGGCGGCGCCCTGACTTTTGAGGGAGGACTTTCGGAGTGCGAATATATCGCGGCCGCTTCGCTGGAAGGGAAGATCGGCAACGTGAAGATCCATTCCGCCGCCGAGCTGACCCTTGAAGAGATCACGGCGGATTTTTCCTCGTTTTTCTCCCTGCAGGGAAAGGTCGTCTGGGAAGAGAAGCGCCAAAAAGCGCTTACTGTAAAGGAAACCAAGCTTGGCGAGATCGTCCTGAAGCGCGAGGAAAAAAACGCCGGGACCGAAGAAGAAAGCGCCATGCTGCTCGAAAAGCTCCTGGAGGAAGGCTTGAGGCCTTTGAAATGGACGGACGCCGCCAGGTCTTTTATGGAGAGGGCGGAATGCGCCCGCCTGAAATTAGGCTCGGAGTGGCCTTCCTTTGACATGGAGCGGCTGGAAAAGGAGGCCGGGGAGTGGCTGCTGCCTTTCCTCTCTGGTCTTAATTCCTTCGCCCAGGCGGAGGAGATCGACCTGACGGCGGCCTTGAAAGGAAGGCTGGGCGCCGCGAAAAGCCGCGCCCTGGAAAAGCTTTTCCCCAAGACCTATCCTCTGCCCTCCGGAAGGAACGCCAGGATCGACTACAGCGATCCAGCGAATCCCACGCTCTCTTCTTACCTGCAGGATTTCTACGGCATGGACTACGCCCCCTCCGTCGCCGACGGCAAGGTGGTTTTGAGAGTGGCGCTTCTGAATCCCGCCGGCCGCCCGGTCCAGGTCACCTCGGATCTGGGGAATTTTTGGAAAACTTCCTATCCTCTTATAAGGAAGGAGCTGAAGGGGCGGTATCCCAAGCACAACTGGCCCGAGGAGCCGACTCTCGCCGACGCGGCCAAAAGAACCAAAAAATTGTTATAATTAAGTATGCGCAAATTTTATTTCATACTTCTGGCTTTCCTGTGCGCCTTCGGCGCCCAGGCGAAAAAGTACCACATCGAGATGCCGCTGGACATAGGCGTCTATATGGCTCTCGCCCATGAGGCGACCGACACGAACAAAAGCCAGAGAGTCATCTGCAGCCGCTCTTTCCACGTCCCGGGCTTCCCCGAGGCGGACCCCCAGCCCGACTGGGGCTGCAAGGGGCTGGAGAGAGATGATCCTTATTACAGCAACTCATCGCTTGCCGGCATGCAGGCCATCACGGCGGACGATCTGAGGGACGAAGGCTATTACGCGCTGTACGCCATCAACGCCGAGACAAACGCGGTGGAGACTTACATCGACGTCGTGAACTGGCCCGGATTGAAGGAGAGCATGCGCTTCCCGGTGGTCCTGGAGGCCGAGGCCGTGAACCTTCTGGGATACCTGCCCGCCAAAAAGAGTCTTGGCATGCAGGTCGTCAACGCTTCCCAGAATAAGAATTATTACGCCAAAATGAAATGCGTGATAGATCCGGACGATCTGGGGGCCGTCATTCAGCCCAAGACCAACGCGGTTTACACTTCCTTTGAATTCGGCAACGACGAACTGCGCTGGCATACGCTCACGTTTCTAAACAACATGAGCGTTTCCAAGAACTGCCGCCAGCTCTCCCTGAAGTCCGGCGGCTTCAAGGCCAAGGTAAACTGCCGCAAGGGCGTGGTCAACCTCCAGGGGATCGCCAAGCAGTATCTCCAGGATTACAACAACGTGCGCTTTTTCATGAACATCAACGGCTACAGCGACGTTGACATCATCTGGTTCGACCATCAGCGGAAATACAATTGGAACAGGGAGTACAAGCCCCATACCAGATGAGGCTGGCGGCCGCATTTGATTTTAGGGGGGATTATGCTATAATAGCCCCTAACTTAAATTGATTTGTAATTTTAAACCCAAACAGGAGTTTAGCTATGCCTTGTGGACGCAAGATGCGCAAATCCAAAATGAACAAGCATAAGCGCAAAAAACGCTTACGCAAGAACCGCCAGAAGAACAAATAAGGCCGGTTTTTGGTTCGCCTGCCTATAGGCTAGTATAGGATACTTGAAGCCGCGCTTTAAATGCGCGGCTTCTTTTTAGTTTTATGCCTTACTGCTGCCCAGCCAAAGTCAACCTTTTCCTTTCCGTCGATGGAACGCTTCCGCAAGGCTTCCATGCGGTCTCCACTGTCATGCAAAGAATAGGATTCTGCGACGAACTGGAGGCGAAGGTCGGATCCGACGGAGTTTTGGAACTTTCCAGAGACATTCCGGCGACGGCTGATCCGGAGGACGACCTTGTCATGAAGAGCGCCAGGCTGCTGAGGGAATACGCCGGGAAACCGGAACTGGGCGCGAAGCTTCTCCTTAAAAAAAGGATCCCTGCGGGAGCCGGCCTGGGGGGCGGTTCCAGCGACGCGGCCGGAACGCTCGCTTATCTCAACGGACTCTGGAAGCTTGATCTGAAAAAAGAAGAGCTTTTAGATCTGGCACTTTCCCTTGGTTCGGACGTGCCTTTCTTTCTGGGGCCTCCGGCGGCGCTCTGCAAAGGAAGAGGGGAAAAGATGACCGGCCTCAGGCCAAGGGAGCTTTTCCTTGTTGTCGTAAAGCCGCCGGAAAGTCTGCCCACCGCGGCGGTCTATCGCAAGTATGATGAAATTGGCAGGGACGCGCTAGATCCTGAAACTTTCCTCCGGGCGTATGAAAGCGGAAGCATAGAGGACGTCGGCGCCGCCTTCGGCAACGCGCTGGAAGCTCCCGCGGCGGAGCTTGAGCCCAGGGTCGTCCTTGTCAGAGAGATGATGAAAACTTACACTCCTTACGTTTCCATGAGCGGCAGCGGCAGCGCCTTTTTCGGGCTTTTCAAAGACCTTGCTTCGGCCGCGGAGGCCGCTTCCGGCATAAAAATGACGCATCCTGAATTAACGGTCTGCGCGACCAAAACGCTCACATGATCCACCGAAGATGAAAAAATTCCTGCTTTTTATACTGCTCCTCGTTGCGCTGGCTGCCGCCGGGATCTATTTCCTTTTCCACAATCCGATGTACGTTCTGAAAAACGTGCCGGGCCTCTCCATCGAGGACATTTCCCTGAACCTTTGGCCGCCCGGCATAACTGTGAAGAACGCCAGCTACACGACCGAGGCTTTTTACCTTTCCGCGGATCACGCGGTCGTAGGCGCGACCGTACATTCCTTCAAGGGCATGAGGGAAAAGGATCCCCAGGCCTGTTTTATCGAAGCGTACGTTTCCAACGCTGTTTTTGAGATCACTGACAGCGCGAAGGAAGAAGAGGAGCCTTCGCCCCAAAATTATGAGGAGCTGATCAGGACGCCTTTCCTTTTCAACGTAACTTTTGACGACTTGAGAGTGCGTTTGAGCGAGCCAAAGATCACGCTCTCTTTGTCCGGAAAGCTCGCCAACGCCTACGAGGGAAGCCATTATTCCCTGACGGGCTCGGTTTCCGCTGCCATCTCCGAAACGTTGCTTCCAGGGGGCGGTGAAAACGCGAAGCTAACTTTGACCGGCGGGCTGGACGGGAACATCGTAAGACTGGAGTGCAAGGGGAAAAGCACCGGCGAGATCCTGGACCTTGCGGGAATGGACCGCAGGACCGTCTATATGGACGAAGTGAGATCGACCATGAATTTCAATTCCCGCGTGGACTGGAAGCTTTTGAGAAACGCCTATCCCTGGGATCTTCCCCAGGCGTTTACCAACGTGAGCGCCAAACTCGCCATGCGGATCAAAAACATGGAGGCCATGATGGGGAAGATCCTGGTCACGAACCTGACTCTGAGATCAGACCTCAAGACGGAGAACTTCCTCAAGGAAAGGGCCAATTACACCTCCCAGGCCTCCTGGCTCTTCCACACCATAAAGGGCGGCTTCGACTGTTCCTGCAGCGCCATAGTTTTGACGAACCTGGCTCCCCACACCGTAGAGTTCAAGGAATCGAAAGCGGTGGCTTACCTGAAGAAGAACGGCCTTGTTTTGAGCAATCTTTATCTTTCCACCATGCGGGGGCAGTTCACCGGAAGGGCGGACATCTCCTCCCGGAAAGTCCAGGGCCAGGACTCCTATCTGCCGTACCTTGAATTAGACCTAAAGAGCCGGGACATCGACATCGGCCTCTTCTGCGACCTTTTCGACCTGAGGCAGAACCGTATGGACGGAAGATTGAGCGGAGAACTGCACACCGCCATCTTCGGAAAATACGTCAAGGCGCTGAAAGGGAAACTGTACGCCAGCGACCAGGGGACCTTCACGCTTGGGCAGGCCGAGACATACCTGCAGGGCATGGAGGCTGGGTATGGGAAAGACGTGGCGAACATCCTGGCATCCCGCTTGAAAAAATATCCCTATAAGACGGCCTCCGTGGAATTAGCCTACGAGAACAAGGTGACTATAGTGACCTTCGACCTCGAGGGCGCCAACGACAACAGCCATATCAAGCTTCCCATCCACCTTCATTCTTCCTGGATGGATCTTCTTGACCTGGCGAAACAGTTCAAATAGGTTATGAAAAAAATTATCCTTTCCGTCGTCATCCTGACCGCCCTCGCGCTTCTGGGAATAAAGCTCTATTACAGCGAGCAGCTGAAGATCGCCTTCAACCGCCCGAAGTATCTCTACGACGGCAGGCATTATTTGACAGGGGACGAAAAGAGCGCCCTCATGCTGGTCAGGAACGAGCTTTTGGTCGGCAGGGGAGACGAAAGATCCAACCGCTGGGAAAAAGCCGTGAGAGTCGTTCCCGGCGGAGGCATCGAATTGATAGGCGAGGACAGCCTTAGTTTCACGACTTCCAGGAAGGGGCTCCGCAGCATGCTGAAACTGCGCCCGATGCTGAAAGAGGACGCTGCCAAAGACGAGACGAAGCCGATAGAAGGACAGGGCGGCTGGGGACTCTATCTTGAACGGCGGATCTATGACGGCGACGAGCTCAAGGGAATGGAAAGGGATCTTCTCTTCGACGAAAACGGAGCCTGCTTCATGAGCCGCGCCCCCGTTCCCGAGAGCATGGATTCCCCCGGGAAGGAAGGGGACATCGCCTGCGGCGACGATTACATCTACGTCTATCACAAAGGACGCTGGCTCAGGTCGAAACTGGAGACCTGGTGAAAGGAAGCGCCTCGGGAGAGGCGCTTTTTTCTTTTCTTTAAGTGTCCTGTTTTTTGCGCTTTTTCCTTGTTGCCCGCATGACGGAAAAAAGGTATAATAAATAATATCTTTAACTAAATAAAGGAGTATTGTATGAAGAATTATTATGCGCCGGTGGTTATCGAGAACAACGGCAACGGCGAAAGATCCTATGACGTTTATTCCCGCCTTTTGATGGACCGCATTATTTTTCTTGGCAGCGAAGTGGACGACGATCTGGCTAACATCATCGTGGCCCAGCTTTTGTTTTTGGCTTCCCAGGATTCCGAAAAGGACATCAGCCTGTACATCAATTCCCCCGGCGGCAGCGTGACGGCCGGGCTGGCTATATTCGACACCATGCGTTTCATTCCCTGCGACGTCAGGACCTACTGCATCGGCCAGGCCTGCAGCATGGGATCGCTGCTTCTGGCCGCCGGCGCCAAGGGCAAGCGTTTCGCCCTGCCCAATTCCCGCATCATGATCCATCAGGTCATAGGCGGCTTCAGGGGCTCCGCTCCGGACGTGAGCGTGCAGGCCAAGGAGCTCTTCGACATGAGGGACAAGCTCAACGCCATCCTGGCGGAATGCTGCGGAAAAAGCCCCGAGCAAGTGGCCGCCGACACGGAGAGGGACAATTTCATGTCCGCTGAGGAAGCCGTCAAATACGGCCTGGTGGACGCCGTGGTGAAGAAAGCCGGAGACGTTAAATGAGCGATCGTTCGAAAAAAGTCAGATCAAGCCTGACTCCCGTCTGCTCTTTCTGCGGGCGCGAAGCCTCTAAAGACAATCCGGTCATCTCCGGGATCTACGACGACGAGGTCTTCATTTGCGGCGCCTGCGCCAAAGCCTGCGCCTCCATCGTCAGCGAAGGCGCCTCCTTCGACGGGGGCGAGGTCTCCTTAAAGACGCCCGCTGAGATCAAAAAGTACCTGGACGATTACGTCATCGGCCAGGACAGGGCCAAAAGGTCCATCGCCGTGGCGGTCTTCACCCATTACCTGAGACTCCAGGCCTTTATGAAAAACAAAGGCAAGGGCGGACTGACGAAAAAAATGACGGATGTCCCCAAGCCCGAAGAACCCGACGTGGTGATGGACAAGAGCAACATGCTGCTCATAGGCTCCACCGGCACCGGCAAGACGCTTCTGGCCAAGACGCTGGCGAAGATGATGAACGTGCCCTTCGCCATCTCCGACGCCACGACGCTCACCCAGGCCGGCTACGTCGGCGAGGACGTGGAGAACGTCATACTGCAGCTTTTGCAGAACGCCGACTTCAACGTGGCCAGGGCTGAGTGGGGGATAGTCTATATCGACGAGATCGACAAGATCAAAAAGACCGGCGACAACGTCTCCATCACCAGGGACGTTTCCGGCGAAGGCGTGCAGCAGGCTCTTCTGAAGATCATCGAAGGGACTGTCTGCAACGTGCCTCCCAAGGGCGGCAGGAAGCATCCCCTGGAGGAGTACATCAAGGTGGACACCACCAACATCCTCTTCATCTGCGGCGGCGCTTTCAACGGCCTGGAGACCCTGATCTCCCGGAGGCTGGGAAAAGGCAAAGTGGGATTCGGCAACTCCAGGGGCGGACTGCTCTCCGGCGACGAGCTTTTGTCCCGCGTCACCGGCGAGGATCTGATCGCCTACGGCATGATCCCGGAGTTCATCGGCCGCCTGCCTGTCACGGTCTCCCTTAACGACCTGAAGAAGGAAGATCTGGTGAGGATCCTCACGGAACCCAAGAACGCCATCGTGCGCCAGTATCAGAAGCTCTTCGAGATAAACGGCAAGAAGCTTACCTTCACCCGGGACGCCCTGGAGTGGATAGCGGAAAAAGCCATAGAGAAGAAGACCGGCGCCAGGGGTCTGCGCGCCATAATAGAGAATTTCATGACCGCCCTCATCTACGATCTTCCCGAAAACTCCTCGCCGGCTGAATATGTGATAACTTCCGAGGAGCTGGAAAAAGGAGAAGCGCTTTGATTATGGATAAAAAGAAAGATAAATATTTCAAAAAAGAAGAGGCCCCTCTCACCGACATGCTTCCCATGATACCGGTGAGGGATCTCGTGACCTGTCCGTACCTGGTGAGCCCCATTTTGGTGGGTCGTCCGGCTTCCATCAGGTCTTTGGAAGCGGCGCAGGAAAAAGACAAGCTGATCTTCATCTGCACCCAGCGCCGGGAGCAGACGGAGGATCCCAAGCAGAAGGACCTCTACCCCGTGGGCACCGTCGCCAGGATCCTGCAGATTCTCCGCCAGGACGAGACGGTCAGCATTTTGGTGGAGGGCCTCGAGTGCGGCAGGCTCCTGAAACTTGTCAACCGTCCCTTCAACCAGGCGCTGATAGAAAGGCGCGAGCCCGAATCGGACATGCCTGAGACGGAGATGCTCGGCATGCGCCGGGCGGCGTTCCAGCTTTTCTCGGACTACGTTTCCAAGAACCCCAGGCTTTCCGACGAATTGGTGCGGTCTCTGTCCGGCGAGACGGACAGCAGGAAATTCTTTTATCTGGTCATAGGCAACCTGCTCGTCAGGAACGACGAGAAGATGAAGCTTTTGGAATGCGATTCCCTGAGGAACGGATTCCGGCTTCTCTGCGAGATCCTCTCACGGGAAATAGAGCTCTTGAACGTGGAGCACAAGATCCTGGGCGAAGTCAGGCACCGCATAGACGAGCAGCAGAAATCCTACTTCCTGAACGAACAGATCAGGGCCATCGAGAAGGAGCTCGGCAAGAAAGCCTACAGCGAGGCTGACGATTACACCTCCCTTTTCGCGAAGACAAATCTTCCCGGCAACGTCAGGGACGCGGCGGAAAGGAACTGCAGAAGCTTGACCACATGGCGCCCTTCAGCCCGGAATCCACCGTGGTGAGAAATTATCTGGACTGGATCTTCGACATCCCCTGGGGACAATACACCGAGGACAAGAAGGACATCAAGGAAGTCAGGGCAGTCCTGGACCGCTCCCACCACGGGCTTAAGGAGCCCAAGGAGCGCGTCATGGAATTTCTGGCCGTCAAGATCATGAAGGAGCGCGAAAAGAGCAGGGAAGCGAGCGACGACAGCACCGTCCTTTGCCTTACCGGACCTCCGGGCGTGGGGAAAACGACTTTGGCAAAATCCGTGGCGGAAGCCCTGG
>JAFZID010000099.1 GCA_017554565.1 bacterium | reverse complement strand
GTGACGGCCCGAACCGTGGAATACGGCTCCGTGGAAGTCAAGGAAAAGGGCTACAGCACGGAAAAAGAGGACCCCACCCATTACAAGTGGGTGAAGAGGGCCACCCCCACCATCGGCGGCACGGAGAGCATCGCCCTCAACACCGCCATGCGCGGCAAAAAAGACCGCCCCACCTGGATCAAGAACGGTCCCTTCGGCAGCGTGGCTGAAATGGGCATGGTCAGGACCGCCAAAGACTTTGAGAACCTGGGCACCGCCGGGGGAGAAGCTTCCGGCAAACAGAACATCGGCAACCTTTCCGACTATTTCTGCGTCGGCGCCCTCAGGCTGAACGCCGTGGACGGCAACGTGGAGATGACCGGCTGGGACACCGCCAAGTACGAGGTCAACCGTTTCGACGCCTCCATGATCGGCGCCAAGGACGCCCAGTGGGAAATAGACCAGTGGAAGGGGCACACCCTTCGCTATCTGACGGGCCCCTTGAGAGGCGAGTCCTTCGCCATCCACGGCAACAGCACCAGAAGCCTCACGCTGGTCACCGAGGACAACAAGAACAGCCCGCGCTCCGTGCCCAAGAGACTTTTGAACAGGCCCAACAAGGGCGACGAATTCTGCATCGGGCCCGGCTACCTTACGCCCCTGTGCTACACCAGGAAAGCCAACCAGGAAGGAGAATGGACCTGGCACGACGCCATCCCCGTCAAGGGCACCTACAATCTTTACGTTTACGGCCTCAACGACGCCATCTCCACCACGGAATTCCTGGAGGAGAACTACAATTCCTCCCTGGACGTGGATCTCTGGAACTACACGGAAGGGAAGTGGGACAACCTCTGCAAGCGTAAAAAATACTCCAAGGAGGACAGCTTCCTGGCGGGCACCATCACCCCGGACAACATTTCCGCCAACGGCGACATCAAGATGCGCCTGACCTCCCACGACGTTATCGACAACACCAAGATGTTGGAAGCCGCCAAGGGCAGGATCCCTCAGCCTTCCCGCACCGGCTACGCCTGGTTCAACTACGTCATGATAAGCCCCATCCCGGTGGTGGGCAGAGTCAACTTCAACACCGCCTCCAAGGAACTTCTGGCGGCCATGCCCGGCATCAACATGACGCTGGCCAAGAACATCTTCGAAGGTCTGGACGAGAACGGCAAGCCCACCCTGAAGCCCTACAAGGAGCCCTCCGACATCCTGAAGGTCAAAGGCATGAAGCTTGACACCTACAAGCGCTTCGCCAACCTCATCTGCATCGACTCCTACGTTTACACCGCCCAGATCGAAGCGGAACTTTTCGAGGACATCGACCACGACGGAACCTTCACTCCGGAGATCGACAAGCAGACCGCCGTAGGCCTGCGCCATTACATCTTAAAGAGCAACCCCGGCTCGGATATCGAGCACTGCGTGGAAGAACTGGAGGAATTCTAATGAGCGGATTACCCCTTACCAACGACAACTTTGAAGCGGAAGCCCTGAACTACGAAGGTGCCGTCATAATCGATTTCTGGGCCACCTGGTGCGGCCCCTGCAAGGCCTTCATGCCCATCGTGGAAGCCTTCGCCAACGAGCATCCCGAGATCAAATTCTGCACCGTGAACGTGGACGACGCGCCCGAGATCGCGGAACGCTACGAGATCATGAGCATACCGACCTTGGTGTTCCTCAAGGGAGGGGAAGTGAAAGAGATCTCCGTCGGCTCCCTTCCTCCCAAAGTCCTGGCGGAAAAAGCGGCGAAAGCCTTCGCATGATCCATCTCGCAAAAGAGCTATGGCCGTCTTTATTGACGGCCTTTTTTGTAAGCGCAGTGATATCCAGGCTGCTCGCTTACCTCTACGTTAAGAAGGGCTGGTGCGCCCCCAGCCGCACCGGCGGCGCCATGCCCTTGACCGGCGGGATAGGGATAGTGTGCAGTTTGCTTCTGATGCAGCTTATGTGGTTTATCAGCGTTTTTTGGCGAGATCTTGGAAACGGACCAGACGCTGTTAAGTTTTTTTTACGTGATGTTTTCTTTAATAGATTTTTTTCTTTTTTTCTTGCCTACCTCTATTTTGCCCTGGGTCTTTTGGATGATATTTACCATTTTAGACCAAAGCCGAAACTTCTTGGCTTTGCAATAGTTCTTGCTATTTATGCGGCTTTTCAAACAATCCATGTTAACACGTGGAGCCACATACATACTTTTGACTATGTTCGAATCCTTATAATAATGGCCGGCACATTCTTTTTCGCCAATTCCTACAATTTCTTAGACAATGCGAACGGGCATTGCGCCTGTTCCTTGCTTGGTTTGTTTTTGGTCTTGCTTTTATTGGAACCGGAAGGATTGAGCGCGCATGATTCCCCCGAATGCCTCTCCACAGTTGTGTATTTCGGATGCTCAATTCTGTCTGGAGCGCTTCTCGGTTTCCTATTTTGGAACTTTCGCAAGAAAGCGAAACTTTATCTCGGCGACGCCGGCAGTCTTTTTTTGGGAGCCAGTGCTTTTTTGCTGGCAATGCGGAGCTATTACGTTTATAAATTTGCAAACGTTAATTTTCCATATCAAGCTTCGGCTCAGGAATTTTTGCTTTGCGTAAATTTCTTTCTAATTCTTTTTGCCTATCCGATCTACGACACCTGCGCGGTGATGCTTCTGAGGGTGCTGAGAGGGCAGAATCCGACCATCGGCGGGCAGGACCATTATTCGCATAGATTGATGCGCGGGGGATTCCCTCTGTGGCTCGTTAATCTAATCGCTTTCACGGCGGCTGGGATCCTGCCCGTTGCGTTCATAAAGCTCCCTGAGGGAGCTATCTATTTCGGCCCATTGGCCATTTGGGCGTTCCTGCTTCTCCTCGATGTATTGGCCGCGGTTTTGCGAAAAAGGGAAGAAGGGGAGACTGAGCTCTCCTAAACGGGCTTTTTTGCCCCGTTCATTGACTTTTCGGGGCGTATTTTATATCATTTCTAATAAGTTTTATACCGTGGAAAAATATCTCCGGCGGCGCGAGTCAGCACACGGGTCCCCAAAAAGTTTTGAGGAGACGCGATCCAACCGGATTATCCAATGAGGAACAATGAAACTAGGATTAACAACCGCAAGTTTCAACGCGGCTATCAAAGGCGGCCGCATGAATTTGGTGAAGATCATCGAATTCGCCGGCGGAGCCGGTTTTGAAGGCCTTGAAATCATCAACAAAAGAGATCCTTGGAACAAGGACATCAGCGACGACATCAAAGTCAATCTGGTCCGCATGCGCGAGAAAAAGCAGCGTTACTTCGCCTACGGCGTGAGTTTCGACCTGGCTGTCTCCGACGACACGGAAAGATGGCACATGATGAACAAAGTCAGGGAAGCGATCCTTCTGGCTTCCGTCACCAACGTAAGCAACGTCACCCTTTACGGCTGCTTAAATGAAGAGGGTGCGACTTTCGAAGATCGCAAGGCCGTTTTGGTCAAGACCATCAAGGACTGCCTTGATCTGGCCGAAATGAAGCATGTGACTCTCTGCCTTGCCAACGACAATCCCAAACTCAGCACCACCGCCAACCTGAAGGCCGTCTGCGAAGAAGTGAACTCCCCCTCCTTCAAGCTCTGCCTCGACCTGGCTCAGATCGCTCTGAACGACGAGGATCCCGTGGAAGCGCTCAAGACTCTCGCTCCCTTCGTGGCCGAAGTTTTGGTGACCGACGTCAAGGAAGCGGAAGAAGGTTCCGAAAACGTCGTCGTGACGCCCTCCGGCAAGAAGCTGGAAGGCTGCGTGGCCGGCGAAGGCATCGTCCCCCTGGCCGGCGTCATCGCCCTTTTGCGTCAGCTTTCCTTCGAAGGTTTCGTCAGCGTTTGCTACAAGGGCTCCGAGGAACCAGTGGTGGGCGTGGAACGCTGCGCTGTCAATCTCAAGAAACTTTTGAGCGAATAAGAGGAAAAATATATGGCTACTAAAATCAGATTAAGAAGAACCGGCACGACCAATCTTGCCACCTTCCGTATCGTCGCCGCCGACGAGCGTTCCCCCAGGGACGGCCGTTTCCTTGAAACTCTGGGTTCCTACGATCCCCGCAAGGAAGGCGATGAGAAAGTTCAGCTGAACGTGGAACGCGCCCAGTATTGGGTGAACGTCGGCGCTCAGGTGACTCCGAAAGCTGTTTCGCTTTTGAAGTCCAAAGGCGTCGTATTCCCGAGCAAGGCCACCAAGAAAGCGAAAGCGGCCGAGCCCAAGGAATAAGGACTTTTAGGTCCTGATGTAAGGTTTTTGATCTTTGTATGAAAATCGATGTGCTGACTCTTTTCGTGGATTCCCTGAAGGCGTATCTCAACGAGAACATCGCCGGAAGAGCCATGGAAGCGGGTCTTTTGGAAGTGGGTCTTCACGATTTCCGCGAATACACCCACGACCGCCATCGCACGGTTGATGATTCGCCCTACGGCGGGGGACCGGGAATGCTTTTGAAGCCCGCCCCCATCTTCGAGGCCCTGGACGATCTGGAGCTCTGGAAGGCCCACAAGATCTTCCTGACTCCCAGCGGCAGGCCCTTCGACCATCAGACGGCCCTCAGGCTCTCCCATACCGACCATCTCATGATCCTCTGCGGTCATTACGAAGGCGTGGACCAGAGAGTGCGGGACGTTATGGACGAGGAGATATCCATAGGCGATTACGTCCTCAGCAACGGCTCGGTGGCCGCCATGGTCATCATAGACGCCGTCACAAGGCTGATCCCGGGGACCCTCGGGAATCAGGAAAGCGCCGAGAACGATTCCTTCTGCGACGGGCTGCTGGAATTTCCCCAGTACACCAGGCCGGAGGAATACCGGGGACAGAGAGTCCCGGAGGTGCTTTTGAGCGGCAATCATCAGCTCATCGCCAAATGGAGAAGGGAAAAGCAGCTGGAACTTACCAGGGAACGGCGCCCGGACCTTTTGGAAAAAATGCAGGATCAGAAGAAAAAGGATAATTAACACTTTCTCCAAAAGAGAAAAAACATAAACCAAAACTATGAGCAAATTGATCGAAAAAATCGAAGGACAGAAAAGAGCGGAAGCTCTCGTGCCTTTCCGCGTCGGCGACACCGTCAAGGTGAACCAGAAGATCCGTGAAGGCGACAAAGAGCGCATCCAGGTTTTCCAGGGCGTCGTCATTGCCCGTCAGGGCGGCGGCGCAGGCGAAACTTTCACCGTGCGCAAGATCTCTTTCGGCGTGGGCGTCGAGCGCGTCTATCCCGTCAACTCCCCCAACGTGGTGAGCGTGGAAGTCGTGAGAGAGGGCGCCGTCCGCCGCGCGCGTCTTTATTATCTGCGCGGCAGAGTCGGCAAAGCTGCCAAGATCTCTGAGAAACGTCGCGTCAACTGAGCGCGAGAAAGGGCCCCAAACGCCGCTTAGCCGGCGCTGGGGCCTAACTCTTTAATCCCCCTGAAAACATTATGGCATCTGAAGATCTTATTCTGGATATTCTGCTCGAACAAGGCAAAATAAAACAGGAGAACATTGATAAGTGTCGCGACAACCTGGGCGTCAGGGCCTCCACCATGCTGGAGCTCCTGTGCCTTGACGGCATCATTAAGGAAGAGGAACTGGTGGCCTTTTTGGTCGATTACCTCTCCGTTCCTTCCGTGACGCTCTCCGACAACACCATCCCTCCTGAAGTGATCCAGTGCGTTCCCGGCGAATTCGTCCGCAACAACCACATCATGCCCTTCAAACTGGAGAACAACACTCTGACCGTCGGCATGGTGAACCCTATGGACGTCGACGTCGTTGACAACCTGACTGTTGAACTAAACAAGAACCCCCAGACCCAGGGCATTTCCGTCGAGACGGCCATCGCCGGCCCCATCGACATCCAGAATGCCATAGACCTCTACTATCGCGGACAGCAGTTCGAAACGGCTGTCAGCGAGGCTGAGGAAGGGGATTATTCCGAAGCGCTGAAAGGGATCGGCAACATCTCCGGCGGCGAGGGCGAGGACGAGGCGCCTATCATTCGTTTCGTCTCCGCCATCATCACCCAGGCCTACCGCATGCGCGCTTCCGATATTCACATTGAGCCTCTTGAAAAGCGCATTCGTATCCGCTACCGCATCGACGGCGTTTTGAAAGAGATGGAATCGCCTCCGAAGAGACTGCAGGGCCCCATCATGTCCAGGTTGAAAATTATGTCCGGCATGAACATGGCTGAACGCAGGATCCCTCAGGACGGCCGTATTAAATTTAAAGTTGACAAGGTGGTCCTTGACCTGCGCGTCTCCAACCTCCCCGGCACCCACGGCGAATCGGTGGTCATGCGTATTCTGGACAAATCCTCCCTGATGCTCGGCCTTAGTGAACTGGGCTTCCTGGATGAGGACGAGAACACCTTCCGTCATCTGATCAGCATGCCTAACGGCGTGTTGCTGGTCACGGGCCCAACCGGTTCCGGCAAGACCACCACGCTTTACGGCTGCTTGAACTTCCTCAACAAACCGGACGTCAAGCTGATCACCGTGGAAGACCCTGTGGAATACATGCTGGGCGGCATCAACCAGGTCCAGGTGAACGACGAGATCAACTTCACCTTCAGCCACGCCCTCCGTTCCATTCTGCGTCAGGCCCCGAACATCATCATGGTGGGCGAGATCCGAGACAGGGTGACGGCTGAGATCGCCACCCAGGCGTCCCTGACGGGCCACCTGGTCTTCTCTACGCTGCACACCAACGACGCTCCTTCCGCCATCACCCGTCTGATCGATATGGGCGTGAAACCCTTCCTGGTG
>JAFZID010000098.1 GCA_017554565.1 bacterium | reverse complement strand
TCTTGGCGTCGCCCTGGATGACCTGGAGGTTCTTGTCGGTCTTGCGCTGGGACTCCAGCGTGGCTTCGTTCATGTTTTTCAGCTGGGCCACGATCTGGTTGTAAGCCTTGTTCAGCGCCGCGATGTCCTCGGTGCGGGAGGAGGTCTTGGCCAGCTCCCTCACGCCCTGCTGGGTCTCAGAGACCTTGGAGGACATGTCCCTCAGAGAGCTTTGGGTCTGGCTGAGCATATTCCTCAGAGAGGCGTTCTCACTTTCCAGGCTTCTGCAGCGGGAGGAGAGATCCTCGATCTGGTTCACAAGGCTTTTCGTGTCGGAGGAAGTGCGCGTCAATTCAGTGCGCAGCTTGGCGATCTGGATCTGTTCGGGAGTCACCGTGTCGGGAGTGGTGCAGCCAACCAGTATGACCGCGCTCACAAGGAGCGCGAAGATGGTTTTAAGATTCAGCATAATTTCCTATAAAAAGGCCGGACCTTTTAAGCCCGGCCTTGTGAATTTTGTTTTATTTTTTAGCGCAGGTCGCCGATCTTGAATTCGGCGCGGCGGTTCTTGGCGTAGGCTTCTTCAGTGTTGCCGGGGACCGCGGGCTGTTCCTCGCCGTAGCTGACTATCTCAAGGCGATAGCCGTCCACGCCCAGGTTGGCCAGATATTCCCTGACCGCGCCGGCTCTGCGGGAACCAAGAGCCATGTTGTATTCGGCGGTGCCGCGTTCGTCGCAGTGGCCTTCGATCTTAAGAGCCAGCTTGGGATATTTCTTCATGAAGACAGCGGCGCCCTGAATGATGGCTTCCTCGGCGGGCTGGATATCGTAGCTGTTGTATTTGAAGTAAAGCGTGCGCAAGGCAGCCTGAGCTTCAGCCGCGATCTTGGGATCGGGATACTGGCCGGGAGCGTAGAAAGTCGTCCCGCTCATGCCAACGGGCATGTCGCCGGGCATATAATCGCTTCCGCCGCCGGAGCCTAAAATGGCGCCGTCGTCATTGAGACCCCAGGGATTGATCTCGGTGGCGGGAACTTCTTCCTTGTTACCGCAGCCGGTTAAGACCAAGCAGAGTAAAAGAGCCGCGAAAAGAGTACGCAACATAAATTTGCCTCCAAAAAGGTAAGTTGTTAATTTCTGTTTATGGATTTACTTATATGATTATGGTATCAAATAAAAGGTCTTTTTTCAATGCGCCTTTTCGTTTTCCGCATCAAAAGGTCTTCCGCGGTTTAAAACCCCTGTGTTTTTGATATAATCAAATCATGGCTAAAACATTTACCTACCTGGCGATTTTCCTTTTGGCTTCAGCCTTCGCCGCCCAGGGCGTCCCCTCCGCGGCGGAAGTGGCTTACCGCTATTTTCTGAAAGCCACCAGCAACAACTGGAACTCCACCACCATCACCAACCTGGCCCCCTTGGAGCGCGCCGACCTGCCGCCCATGCCTCCCCAGCTCATAGCCGGGGACGAATATTTCACCGGCCGCACGAAAGTGATCCTGGCCCTGCCCACGGATGGCTCTAAAATAAGATACACCCTGGACGGAAGCCCGGCCAACGAGTTTTCCCAAGAATACACCGGCGACATCGTTCTCCACGACTCCGCCAAACTCAGGGCGGTCATAGTCAGCCCAAGCGGAAAAATGAGCCCGGAGCTCATCAAGCAGTTCAACCAGGTGGGACTGCGCAACGGCAATTTTGAAAGCGGCGGCGAATATCCCGATTTCTGGGGTTCCTCCGGCAGCGCCCGCTTCGTCTATGAAAAAGACGCCGGCATGGGCGGCTCCAAATGCGTTTCCATCGCCTCCGACGAATTGTGCAACGCCTACTGGACCCAGACCATCAAAGTCAAACCCTTCACGCCTTACGTCCTGAAAGGCTCCATCCGCTTGAGCGGAGTGACCGGCGACAGCGAATACTGCATAGCGACCATCGGCGGGTACATCAACGCCAAAAGCGAGACCGGACCGAAGGTGGGCTCCGACCCCAACGCCGGCTGGACGGAATACACCGTGGATGTCATGACCGGCAACACCCATGAAGTCAAGATCGTCTGCCGCCTGGGAGACCTGGACATCGAAGACAACCAGGGCGGCATGAGCAAAGGCAAAGTTTATTTCGACAATCTCTCCTTTGAGGAAAACACGGAAGTTACCATTTTCCGAGGCAAATACGTCATACTTCCCCTTTACAAAGAGATCTTGAAGACCATAGGCGGACCCTCCGTGGCCCAGGCCATGGTCCGCAATACGGAAGCCGCCTTCGCGGCCATGAAAGACCTGACCGGCTGGGCTCCCGAGGGAGCGATGGAAGTCTTCCCCATCTGGACTCCCATCCACTGGTCCATCAGGGCCGGCGGCTGGTCCGGCTGCCCCATCCTTGTCACGCCGGGCTTCTATTCCTCCAACTGGCGCCACGCCAAGGAAAATCTGGTGAGCGGCGTTTTCGTCCACGAGGGCGCCCACAACTACAACAACGGCCTCTGGTCCCCCTCGGGGCATGAATACACCCACGCCCTTCTGCAGATGTACGCCGTCAACGGCGCCGGATTAACGGTGGACGACCAGCCCTGGGCGGGCCCCACCCCCAACGGCCACACCTGGTTCAGGCCCGCCGCGAATCTGGAAAAGAAAGACGGCTTCATCATGGGTCCCTGGCAGTACGCTATGAGAATGTGGGACATGGGCGAACAGCTGGGCTGGCAGTACGTCAAGAAAGCCTTCCGGGATTTCCACGAGATAGAGCATCCTCCCCTGAAGACCCAGAACGAAAAGATCAACTATTTCATCGACCGCCTTTCCGTCCACTCGGGCCACGACGTCAGGAAAGAATTCTTCACTCCCGAACAGTGGGAATTCTTCATGAGCCTCCACGGCACCAGGCCCGACCCCATCATGATCGAGGAAGTGGACATCGACGCCACCAACGTCTATCTGGCCTACATCAAGTGGGAGAAAGCCAAGAGCAAAAGCCTGGACAAGCCGGAAGCCAAGAGCGCCGCCGCCAGGGACGCCGTCTATAACGATTCCCTGACCGCCCAAGCGCCCACGTACTACATTTACCGTCTGAACGGCGGTTGGAAAAAACTGGTGGGCAAATTCGGCTTCCAGCGCGGCAAGAAAGGCGAAGTTAAATTCGAAGTTTACGGCGACGACAAAAGGCTCTTCAGCTCCAAGACCAAGAACGATTCCGCCCACAACTTCAGCGTGGACGTCTCCGGCGTCCAGATACTCCGCCTTGAGACTGTCAACTTGGGCGCCGAAGACAATCCCAAAGTCTTTTGGTTCGATCCCGAACTGATAAGGGACGACCAGCTGGCCGCCATGAAGAAAAACAAAGCCGAGAGCAGCGGACAAAAGGTCGGCACCAAACGCATCACCCACCGTCCCACCTCCCGCCACGTGGGCAGCACGCTGCAGCACCAGGACGAATAAAACGCGGCTTGTTAGTTAACCGCCTTATTTCTCACAAAAAAACAGAGGCTCTTTTTTGAGCCTCTGTTTTTTCATTTTTAAACAACAAGCGATCGCTTACCTGCGGCCGCCGCGGCCGCCGCCGCCCATTCTGGCGCCTGCGCCTGCACCCATGCGGGCTCCGCCGCCCATGCCGGAACCCATCCTGGCTCCGCCGCCCATGCCGGAACTCATCCTGGCGCCGCCGCCAACGGAAGAGCCCATCCTGGCGCCGCCGCCCAGGCTGCTGCCGCTACGGACAGCGCTGGAGCCGGAGAAACCTGAAGGAACAGAAGGCGCGGAGAAAGAACTGGTCCTGGCGCCCTGGCGTCCAGCGCCGCTGCCGGACCTGCCGGCGCCGTTGCCGGAACGGATCGTGGAGCCGCTGCCGGATCTGCCGCCGGAATTGGAGTTCCTGATAACGCTGGGATTGTTGACTCTGCGAGTCTGGTTGACGGGAGTGGCGGTCCTGGAGGAGCTGCCGCTGGAGGTGGAAGTATCCACGCGGCCGGCCACAGGGATCGTGGAGCCGCTGGAACTGCCGCTTCTCACGGTGGAACCGCTGCCGCTGACAGGCGTGCCGACTCTCGTGGAGCCGGTGCCGACGGAAGTGCCGACTCTGGAGGAACCGGTGCCGACGGAAGTGCCGACTCTGGAGGAACCGGTGCCGACGGAGGTGCCGACG
>JAFZID010000097.1 GCA_017554565.1 bacterium | reverse complement strand
GGGGGTGCCTCGCTTGAGGTACAGGGCGCCGACGCCTTTGGGCGCATGGATCTTGTGTCCGGATATTCCCAGCATATCGACGTTGAGCTTCCGAACGTCCAGCTTCACTTTGCCGGCGGCCTGGACCGCGTCGGTGTGCATCAGCGCTCCGAATTTGTGGGCTATCTCGGTCAGTTCGGCGATGGGCATGATGTTGCCGGTCTCGTTGTTGGCGTACATGACGCTGACCAGCGCGGTCTTTTCGCTTATGGCGTTTTCGAGAGAGGCGGTCTCGACCAAGCCGTTTTTGTTGACCGGCAGGACTTTCACCGCATATCCCATCCTTTCCAGATGTTTTCTCAGATTGAAGACGGCGGGGTGCTCCACGTCGGAGATTATGACTTCATTCCTGCCGCCCGACGAGGGGGGCGTCTGGGCCTGCAGGGAACCCAGGATGGCGGTGCTGTCGGATTCCGAGCCGCAGCTGGTGAAGATGATCTCGTCTTCATAGCCGGCGCCCAGAAATTCCGCCGTCTGACGCCTGGCTTTCTCCACGGCCTTTATTGGCCTTCTGGCGAATTCGTACATGCTGGAGGGGTTGCCGAACTCCTCCTGCAGGAAGGGGAGCATGGCGTCCAGCACTTCTTTCGCCACGCAGGTGGTGGCGTTGTTGTCCAAGTAAACGAACATTACAGTTGGCAGCAGGGGTGGGAGTTCACGCGGTCTATAATTTCTTTTATCTCTTCCTTGCAGCTGCCGCAGGCGCCGCCGGCTTTCGTGTAGGCGGTCACTTCCTCCACGGTGGTGAGATGGTTTTCCCTGACGACTTTCTCTATGAGCTTGTCGGTCACGGCGAAGCAGCGGCAGACGAGTTTTCCTTCCAGCTCTTCCTTTTCCTCGGGCTTTATGCCGCGGTAGTCGTTTACGGCCGCTTCCAGGGCTTCGCTGCCCATGACCGAGCAGTGGAACTTGGCCTGCGGGAGGCCGCCCAGGGCTTCCACGATGTCACGGTTGGTTATCTTCAAGGCTTCGTCTATGGTCTTTCCTATGACCATTTCCGTAAGGATGCTGGCGCTGGCGATGGCGCTGGCGCAGCCGAAGGTCTTGAAGGCGGCCTTCTCTATGACTTCTGTTTTCGGGTCTATTTTCAGATAGAGGTACATGACGTCGCCGCAGGCCATGGAGCCTACTTTTCCGACGCCGTTGGCGTCGGGCAGTTCGCCCATGTTGCGGGGATTGCGGAAATAATCCATTACTTTGTCGCTATAGTCCCACATATTCTTTTTTTATTTTGGTTTTGTTTTATTTTACTAAAAATTCAATATCCGTTTTTCAAGCCGAGGCGGCGGTTCCTGGCGGAGGTCAGGCGTTCGTTGAACTCGTTGAAGATCACGTTGGGAACGCTTCTCTTGGGGAAGATCGTCGCGTATTCGCCCCAGTTAGCCGGCTCCTGGGTGAAGAGATCCTGATAGACCGGCTCAAGATTGGAGCGGGAGATAGGGAAGGCGTCCCTCTGGCAGCTGAAGCTCCAGAAGAGATGGTTCTGGTAGTTGTCCTTCTTGTCCGCGTTGTAGAGGTAAATGGAAAGGTCGTAGCGCTCGTAGAGCAAGCTCTCCTTGTAGTCGAAGCCCACCAAAAAAGTGTAGTCTATGAGGGAAGTGTCCTCCTTGAGGTCCTCCTGGGTCACCAGGACGTAGCCGTGGTCCGTGAGGTATTTGGTGGTCATGCCCTGGACAAGCTCAGACACGCCCCGGTCGTCGCTCTCCTTGAAGGGAAGGAAGCAGAAGCCCACGTAGTTGCTGGGGCTGACGGCCAGGCTCTCCTCCACGGCGAACTCGTTGTATTCCGTGCTGAAAAAATAAGTGTTGCCGGTGGGCGGGTGCGTGTAAACGCAGCCGCAGCTTAAAAAAAGCGCGGCGGCGCAGAGCAGCAGTAACACAAGGGTCTTCTTTCCTTTCATAGATCCTCCTCGCAGGGCTTGATGTCTATTAGCTGCAGTTCAATGGTCTTGCTGTTGCGGTATTCGTTTATGTAGGGGTAAACCACCATGTCGAATTTCGGCAGCGATTCTATCTCGTAGAGCCTGTCGCTCCAGTTGAAGGCGAAGACCTGGCGGTATGCGCCGTCCTGGGCCACGGTGAACTTCAGGTGTTTGCTTTTTATGATCTGCGGCTCGTCCGCCAATCTTACGCCCTTGACCAGGAACATCGGCTCGGGGTTGCCCGCCCCGTGGGGCTCGCATTGCTTCAGAAGTTCGATGAGCTCCTCGTTGAGATCCTCCAGCTTCACCTCGGCGTCTATCTCCAGCTTGACCTGGGGCGGTTCGCCCGAGCGGCATTCCAGCGCCAGCTTGTCGAGCTCTTCCCTCAGCTTGTCGATGTTCTCCGCTTTGACGGAAAGGCCCGCCGCGATCCTGTGGCCGCCGTAGGTCTCCAGTATGTCGCCGCAGCGCCTCAGGGCGTCGAACATGTGGAAGCTGCCGCAGCTGCGGCAGGAGCCTTTGCCGACGCCGTCGTTGATGGCGATGATGACCGTGGGCAAGCCGTAGCGCTCCACCATTCTGGAAGCCACGATGCCGATGACTCCGGGGTTCCAGTTTTCCCCGGCCACGACGATGACATGGGGGCCTTCGGGATAGATGAGGGGCAGGCTGCCCGGCGTCTTGCAGAGATTGGCTATCTCGAGGGGAAGGGTCTTCTCGAAAGCGGCCTGGGCCTTGCGGAAAGTTTCCTTCTCTATTTTCTGCCGCTCCTTGTTGGCTTCCTCCAGCTCGTCCACCAAAACTTCGCCCATGGCGGCGTCCTTGGTGAGCATCAGCTCCACGGCGCTGGAGGCGTCGTTGACGCGCCCCGGAGCGTTCAGCCTGGGGGCCAGGGAAAAAGTCACGTCCTTGACGTCGCAGCTAAGGGAGCGGGTCTTTTCCATGAGTTTCTTCAAGCCCGGCCTGCCGGTGTTCCTGAGGGCGGCGAGGCCGAACTTTACGAAGATGCGGTTCTGGCCGTAGAGGGGAACGACGTCGGCGATGGTCCCCAGGGCGACGAGGTCCAGGTATTCCTTCAGGTCTATGTTCGCGGCTTTTTTGATGTTCTTCGCGCCGGCTCTTTTTATAAGGCACCAGCAAAGCATGAAGGCGACGCCCACGCCCGCCAGATTGTAGTATCCGGCGTCTTCGGTGCTGCCGGAGCCTATCTCGATCTTCGGATTGATGACGGAATAGGCCGAGGGCAAAAGGAATGCTTTCATGCCGTTTATCATGAAGAGATCGGCCTGGGGGTCGAATTTCGGCTCGTGATGGTCGGTTATGATGACGTCCACATGGTGCTTTTTCAGGATCTCGACTTCCTCTATGGCGTTTATGCCGCAGTCCACGGTTATGAGCAGCTTGTAGCCCCGGGAGGCCAGTTCCTCAACGCTTTTCTGACTCAGGCCGTAGCCGTCCGACAGACGTTTGGGTATAAAATAATCCACCTGTCCGCCAAGATCGCGGATAACTTCGGTCACAAGGGCCGTGGAGGTGACGCCGTCCACATCATAGTCACCATAGACGATGATCTTTTCGCCTTTTTTTATAGCCGAGATAATACGCTCAGCGGCGTTGCAGAGGCTTGCGTCCTCGATCTTGCGCATGGGCAGATTTGAAAGCGCGCAGTGAAGGAAATCCTCCACAGCGGACACTTCGTATAAGCCGCGGTTGCACATTACTTTTGCGAACGCAACGGGGTATACCTCGGAAAGATGTTTAGTGATTATTGAATCGGTGTCTAAGATTTCCCATGCCGTCCCTTGGTGTATCTTGGGCAGCTTGTGCAAGGTTTTCCTTTTGGTTTAACATTATTCTTTTCTTGATTTGTCATTAAAATTATTATACCATAAAAATAATTAATGAAAAGGTCTGTTTTCAATGGCGAGAGCATATAATTTTTGCGCCGGTCCGGCCATGCTTCCCGAGGAAGTCCTGCTCAAGGTCAGAAGCGAGCTTTCCGACTACGCTTCCAGCGGCATGTCGGTCATGGAGATCAGCCACCGCTCCGCGGCTTTCAAGGACATATTGTCCGAAGCGGAGGAGCGCCTGAGGCGCCTCGCCGCCATCCCGGAGGACTACTGCGTGCTTTTCATCCAGGGCGGCGCAAGCCTGCAGTTCCCCATGGTCCCCATGAATCTGGGGAAGGGCGCCTATGTCGTCACAGGCCGCTGGGCCGCCAAGGCCTTCGAGGCCGCGAAGCTCCAGGGCAGGGGAGAGGCTTTCGCCGGCAGCGCGGACCGCAATTTCGAATACATTCCGAAGATCGATCCGGCGGAGATCCCCAGGGATGCTGTTTTCGTGCATATCTGCGACAACAACACCCTTTACGGCACGAGATTTTTCAAACCCCCGGAGACGGGCGGGAAGCCTCTGGTCTCAGACATGTCCTCCTGCATTCTCTCCGCCCCCCTGGACGTGGGCAAATACGGTCTCATATACGCCGGCGCCCAAAAAAATATCGGGCCGGCGGGGTTGTGCGTGGTCATTATGAAAAAGGCGCTTATCCCGGAATCTCTTCCGGACAGCGTTCCCGTGATGCTCAGGTACAGGACTTATTTCGAGCACGGCTCCCTTTACAACACGCCGCCGACTTTCTCCGTTTACGTGGCCAACCTGGTCTTCAGGTGGCTGGAGGAAAAAGGCGGGCTGGCGGCCATGGAGGAGCTGAACAGGGAGAAAGCCAAGCTCCTTTACAACGCCATAGACGAGTCCGCGCTTTATCTGAACAAAGTGTCCCCCAGGGACCGCTCTCTTATGAACGTGCCCTTCCGTCTCCGCAACAGGGACCTTGAGCCTTTGTTCGTTTCCGAGGCGGAAAAACGGGGCCTTATGAACCTGAAGGGCCACTGGTCCATAGGCGGCATAAGGGCCAGCATCTACAACGCCATGCCCGTAGAGGGAGTGAAGGCGCTCGTAGAATTCATGCGTGAGTTTGAGAAAAAACATATTTAGCTTAAGGAGAAGCAATGAAAAGATTACCCATCGCGCTGCAGCTTTATTCCGTCAGAGACGATTGCCGGAAAGATTTTCCCGGCGTTCTGAAAGCCGTGAAGAACATGGGCTACGACGGCGTGGAGCTGGCGGGACTCAACGGAATGAACCTCTCCGATCTCAACGCCATAACCAAGGACCTGAACCTGAAGATCATTTCCGCCCACGTGGACCGCTCCGAACTGGCGAAGGATCCCTTGAGGAGCGCTGAGATATACGAAGCCCTGGGCTGCGAATACGTCGCCTATCCCTGGTCGGGGCTCGACGAGCTGGCGGGCGGGGAGAAATACCAGGAATTCCTCGAGAGCACGAAAAAGATCGCCCGCGCGCTGAAAGTCCGGGGCATCAGCCTCCTTTACCACAACCACGACCACGAGCTGAAGCTCCACGAGGGGCAGACGCTCCTGGACAACCTGCTTTTCGACCTTGGACCGGAGGTCATAAAACTGGAGCTGGACGTCTGCTGGTGCAAAGTCGGCGGTTTTGAACCCTGCCAGTTTTTGCGCGACCACAAGGGCAAAGTGCCCCTGGTCCACTTCAAGGATTACACGGGCAGCAGGGAAGACAAGACCTTCTCCTTCGCGCCTCTGGGCGCGGGCTGCCAGGACGTGGGCGAGCTTCTCGTGGCTTCCTCCAACTGCGGCGCGGAGTGGATCGTGGTGGAGCACGACGAGCCGCCCTCCGGCATGACGGCCATGGAGTGCGCTGAAAAGAGCGTCAAAACGCTTGAAGAACTGCAGAAATGAAAAAGATCTTTTCGGAATTTAAAAGCGTTTTTTTAAGGCACACCCTCGGGCTGCCTCTGACGGCGCTTATTTCCTCGGCTCTCAGCGGATCGTTGCCTTTCCTCAGGTGGCCTATGCACACCGCTTTTTTAAGCGCCATGCTGAGGGAGAAAAAGACCGAAGCGCATTTTCCCGATCTTTTTTTCTCCGCGCTCGTCAAGCACGCGCTGTTCTTTCTGGTCTGGATCTTTCTCATCCTTCCGGCCATCGTGATCATGTATTTCCTGTCCGCCGGCGTGTCGGTCGTCATCGGCGGGACCTTGCTTTTCGCGGTTTTGTCTTTTTATGGCTTAGCCTTGTTCGTCTTTTTCTTCCTGATGCATCCCGTGGCCTTTTACCTTGCCTATTCCTGGGAGAACGGGGAGAAAGGTTTTGCCGACGACCTGAAGCTTTTGCTTTCCTATCTTGCCCACTATTTCAAAAGGCCTTTTTCGCATATCTTCTTCACCCTGAAGTGCTACCTCCTTTATCTTCTGGGTCTGATCTGCGTAGTTTTCCCGCTCGTCCTTATTTTCCCCTTCATTTACCTCATCAACTACCGCGTCCAGTGGCACCATGCGGGAATGATGGGCATATTCTCCCTTGTTTTGCTGGGATTGGGCTTTGTTTTCCTGCTGATAGTTTTCATTCTGTACGCCTGCCCCTTCCTTTCTTTCATAACGCTAAAATTCTACGAGCCCCTGGCCCCGCTTCCTGAAAAGGGAACCGAACGCTATGCGGTGGACGATCCGGAGGAGCTTGCCGCAGCCGCGGTCGAAGAGGCGGAGCTTAAATATTGGAAACTGACGGTGGGCTACGACGGGACCAGGTTCTGCGGCTGGCAGATCCAGCCGGGAGTTAGGACCGTCCAGGGAGAGATCGAAGCGGCTTTGAAGAGGCTTCTGAGGGAAGAGGTGACGATAACGGCGGCCAGCCGCACGGATTCAGGCGTCCACGCCCTGGGGCAGACCGTGAACTTCCGCACCGCAAAAGACATCCCGCCTGAGAAGCTTTTGAGGGCGCTCAACACCTATACTCCCGACGACATCACCGTTTCCAGGATAGAAGCCGTGGACAAGGATTTCCACAGCACTTTCAGCTCCTGCGGCAAGCATTACCGCTACACCGTCTGGACAGGCGAGGCGGACGACGTCATGACCAGGAATTTCCACCTTCTGCTGCGCCGCGAACTGGATCTCGAGGCCATGCGGAAAGCCGCCGCTTTCTTCATCGGGGAAAAAGAATACAAGGGCTTGCAGGTGAGATCCGGGAAGCCGGAGGAGGCCACGGTTCGGAAAGTGACCGCCGTCGAAGTGGCGCGCGAAGGCGACAAGCTGACCATGGACATCTGGGGCAAGGGCTTCATGTACAAGCAGGTCCGCTCCATGGCCGGGCTTCTGCTGGCGGTGGGGGAAGGCCGCGTAAAGCCCGAGGAGACCGAGGACCTTATGAGCGGAAGAGCCGGCTCCAGAAAGACCGAGGTGGCGCCGCCCCAGGGCTTGTGTCTTGTCAAGGTCTATTACGACCAGGAAGAATTCGACCTTAGGCGCTGAAGATGAAAGTGTTTCTCGCTTCCATAATACCTGCCGGACTCTGCGGAAAGATCTTCCGCTATCTCGCCACCAGAAAATGGCGGTTCCTCATCAGGCGCTTCAAAAGCGCCTACGCCATAGACGAATCTCTGGCGGTCGTTCCGGAGGGCGGATTCCAGACGCTTCTGGACTTTTTCCTTCGGGAGCCGAAGCGGTCGGCCAGGCCGCTGGATCCCGACCTCGAAAAACTTCTGACTCCGACGGAATCCCTCGTCTCCCAAAAGGGGACCGTCAGCGCGGACGAATTCATGGTGGTGAAAGGGGAGTCCTGCCGCTTAACTGACCTGGCGAAAAAAGACTGCTCGATCTACGAGGGCGGTCTCTACGCCGTCTTGTATCTTTCGCCAGCCGATTTCCACCGCATCTACGCTCCGGCGGACGCCAAACTCATCTATTCCAAACTTGAGCCCGGCGCGAAGAAGCCCGTCTTCCCAAGTTATGTCAAAAAGCATCCCGACGTCTTCGTCACCAACCAGCGGGAAGTGATGGAGTTCGACACCGGCAGGGGCCGCTTCCTTATGGCGGCGGTGGGCGCTCTTAACGTCGGGAACATTACGACCAAGTTTGAGGAAGGAGAGCCCTTCGAAGCCAGAAGAGGCTGCGAGATCGCGGCCTTCGAATTCGGCTCCACGGTCGTCATCGCCTTTGAAAAAGGCCGCTTCGCGTGGTGCGGCGACGTCGGGGAGGGAAGCAAGATCAGGCTGGGGGAGAGCCTGGCCCGGTTCCTCGGGTAAGCCCCCTTGACAAAAGAAGATATTTTAGAGTAATATATGGACGCTCAAACTGGCATCATAGTTTGGGCGGATATTTGAAAGAACAATACGCCAAGGCAGCTCTATATTTAGGCAAAAAAGGAGGTGATGTGTCAGTTAACAACGAGCCGTGGGTTGCCATTTGCGGCGAAAGCAAGATATAAATGGAGGATCCTTTTGGATCTTTTTAGTCCAGTCCTTTGGCTGATCCAAGTAGGCTGCGCGGTCGGGGAGTTTCCGCAAGACGGAATGAAAAGTGACCGGGGCCGAAAAGAGGTCAAAAAAAGGAAAAGGGGACAAGCATTATGAATAACGACACTATTGTGATCAGCGGCGACATCAAAGTCAACTTCTGATCTTGAGAATCGACCTCCCGGCAAGGGAGGTCTTTTTTTTATGCCTTTTTCAAAAGATCCGAACGCTTTTTTGGTATTATATTAAGATAACCAAATACATAAATCACTTGCCATGAAAAAACTATTTCTTTTCGCTCTGGCGGCTTTCGTTTTGACCGCCTGCAAGAGCGCCCCCAAGGGCGAATCCAAGGCGGCCCCTTCCCAATCTCCCTTCAAAGTCGGCATCCAGCTCTACTCTCTGAGAGGGGACTGTGAAAAAGACCTGGAAGGCGTCTTAAAGGCGCTCGGCGAAGACGGCTACGACGGCGTCGAGCTTGCCGGCTTCTACCAGTACGCCCCGGAAGATTTCAAGAAACTCTGCGACAAATACGGGCTCAGGATCATCTCCGCCCACGTGGGCAGGGACGAGCTGATCAAGGATCCGGAAGGCCAGGCCAAGCTCTACGCTTCCCTGGGCTGCAAGTACATCGCCCTTCCCTGGGCCGACCGCAAGATGGATCTGCCCGCCGCCCCGGGCTACAATTTCTACCTTGACGATCTCAGGAAGATCTCCGAAGCCTGTCAGAAAGAGGGCCTCCAGCTTTTGTACCACAGCCATGATTTCGAGTTTGAAAATTACAAAGGCAAAGACCTCATCGACACTCTTCTGGATGACTGCGGAAAAGACGTGCTGAAATCCGAACTGGACACCTGCTGGTGCCACGTGGCGGGGACCGATCCCAGCGAGTTCTTAAAAGGGCACAAGGGCCTCTGCCCTCTGGTGCATTTCAAGGATTACGTGGGAACGCCGGGCGGCAACATGTACGCTCTGATCGGCAAGGAAGACAAAGGAGGCGACAAGAGCGAGACCTTCGAGTACCGTCCCGTGGGCGACGGCAAGCTTGATCTCGCGGATATGCTCAAGGCTGCCAAAGCAAGCGGCACCAAGTGGGTGATAGTCGAACAGGACGAGCCCAGCGAAGGCAAGACGGCTCTCGAATGCGCCAAGTTAAGCATCAAGAACGTCAGGAAAGCTTTTAAGAAACTTTGAAACAATTAATCAACAACAAGAACAAATACGTGAAAAACATCTTACTTCTGCTTTGCGCGGCGGTCTTAATTTCCGCCTGCGCCTACAGCCCTTACGACGACAACTATTACCGTTCCCAGAACAGCCCCACCCACGTCGGCAGCATCTCAGACCATCCCGAGCTTATCGACTGCGAAGATGCTTCCGATCAGCTTTTATACCGCATATACACGGGCAAAGGCTACGATCCCATCGGTCACGCCGCCTTCACCCACGACAAGAGCTTCATGAAAGACAACCTCAGCGAGCTTTATGAAAAGGCTGTGGAAGTCAAGGCAGACATCGTGACATACACCGTCAGGAAGGTGGACACCCTGCATAAGAAGGAATCCCACAAGGTCGATCTTTACGAATACCGCGCCATCTTCTGGCAGAAGAGCGAATACACCCCGAGATTGGGCGGCGAGTGCCGCAGCTTGACGGATGAGGAAGCCACCAAATACGGCGTCAACGGCATTCTTGTCACGGCCATCCTTCCCAACGGAGCCGGCTTCAAGGGCGACGTGAGGGTGGGCGACATCATCACCTACGTCAACGGACAGCAGATGGCGAGTCTGCAGATCTTCCGCGACGCTATCACCAAATACAGCGGCAAGACCGTGACCGTCACCGTTCTGAGAAACGGCCAGAGCGTCGACACCGTTGTCAAACTCGACCCTGTCATGTAATGCTTAAGATAGGCTGTCATCTTTCCTCCGCGGGAGGGTACATGGCCATGCTTGGGGACGCCGTCTCCATCAAGGCTTCGACCTTCCAGTTCTTCACCAGGAATCCCCGGGGCGGCAGCGCCAAACCAAGGGACCTTGAGGACGAGAGGAAGTTTGTCAGCGAAAGGGAGGGGGCCGGGATAAAAGCCATCCTGGCCCACGCTCCCTACACCCTGAATCCCTGTTCGGCCGACCCGGCCGTCAGGGATTTTGCTTTGCGCGTCATGGCTGACGACATGGAGCGTTTGGAAGGCGTTCCCGGCAGCCTGTACGTCTTCCATCCCGGCAGCCACGTGGGGCAGGGGATAGAAAAGGGCATAGAGTTAATAGCGGAATTCCTGAACAAGATCCTGAAACCGAAGCAGTCCACTTTCGTGATGCTGGAAACTATGGCCGGCAAAGGCAGCGAGGTGGGCTCACGCTTCGAGGAACTCAGGGCGATAATAGACCGCGCGGAAGTGAAGGAAAAGCTGGGCGTCTGCCTTGACACCTGCCACGTCAGCGACGCCGGCTACGACATAACGAACGATCTGGACGGCGTGCTTTCACATTTCGACGAAGTGATCGGCCTCAAACGTTTGCGGGCCGTGCACATCAACGACAGCAAGAACCCTCTTGGCTCGCACAAGGACCGCCACGCGCCCATAGGCGAGGGAACGCTGGGAATGGAAACATTCCGAACGGTAGTAAATCATCCGGCTCTTAAAGAGCTGCCTTTCTTTTTGGAGACGCCCCAGGATCTCGAGGGCTACGGCCGCGAGATCGCTTTGCTGCGCTCGCTGTAAGGATCACCGAAAATCTTCTTCGTAGAAGACCTGGCAGAAAAGCTTCAAAGGACACGGACCGCTGATCTTCACGGTCGCCTTGCCGTTGGCGCACACCTTGATATTGAAGGTGTTGAAGTCCATTTCTCCCTTGTAGACGTAGTTTTTGCCTTTTTTAGTCAGCGGGAAGGAATGGACGTTGATTTCATTGTATGAAGCCTTGAAATTGTAAAGGTCGGCATCTTCGGGCGGGCCGTAGGAGACTGTTCCGCTCATGGAGACGGTCTCTTTCTCAGGATCGACGACATACTCGTCCTGAAGGGAGTCGCAAGTGAAGGCGAAGCCGGTCTTGGGTCCGTTCAGCTTGTAGACAAGTTTCTTGTTCTTCGGGGTGTAGGTCACCTGGAAATCGTCGCCCTTCTTGGTGATCTTATTCCCGTGCCAGACGGCGTCGAGGATGGGTCCGACCTCGCTGACATAAAGGTAAAAGTTGTCGCCTTCGCTTATGGCTTTCCAGACTTTGCCGGAGACGTCAGCCTTAAGGTTGATCGTCTGCTTGCACTTTGAGAATTCAAGGTAATCGGCGAAATCGTCAAGATCGGCCAGCAGCGCGGATGAAAAAGACATCAGAACGAGGAGCAAAAAGCCTTTTTTCATGGAATATATCCTTTGGTTGAAATTTCTTTAATGTTACCAAAATTCCGGTTGCGTTCAAAGCGGCCGGCTTGCTTTCCCTGATTGTTTTAAACGGGGGTTTTTGGTATCATCTCTTAATAATCTTTTTATCAATCAACCTTAAATTAACCTTTACAAAGGAAAATTATGGCTACCACCAAAAAAGCTGCTTCCGCTAAGAAGTGCCCGAAGTACGTCTATACTTTCGGCGCCGGCAAGGCGGAAGGCAACAAAGACATGAAGAATTTGCTGGGCGGCAAAGGCGCCAACCTGGCGGAAATGTGCTCCATCGGCCTGCCCGTCCCCGGCGGTTTCACTGTCACCACCGAATGTTGTACCGCTTATTTCGAAAACAAGGGCAAGTACCCCTCCTGCCTGGCCGCTCAGGTCAAAGACGCCGTCGCCAAGATGGAGAAAGTCATGGGCAAGAAGTTCGGCGACAAGAAGAATCCTCTTCTCGTTTCCTGCCGTTCCGGCGCCCGCCAGTCCATGCCCGGCATGATGGAGACCGTTCTGAACGTCGGTCTTTGCACCGAGACGATCCCGGGCCTCATCGCCAAGACCAACGAGCGTTTCGTTTATGACGCTTACCGCCGCCT
>JAFZID010000096.1 GCA_017554565.1 bacterium | reverse complement strand
GTGATGTCAAGGAAGACCAGTTCGTCCGCGCCCTGCTCGTTGTACATTCTGGCATATTCCACCGGGTCGCCGACGTCGGCCAGACCGAGGAAATTAACGCCTTTCACTAATCTGCCGCCTTTGGTGTCGAGGCAGGTAATGATCCTTTTCGGGGTAGTCATAGAGGTCTTCCTATTTTTTATGGTGACAATGCTCGCAGCCGCATCCCGCGCCGTGTTCGTGTTCGATCTGATGGCAGGATTCGCTGGCTTTGCATTTGTAGTCGGTCTCGTAGAAGCCGCTGCCTTTGAAGATTATTCCCGCTCCCCCGCTGATCAGTCTCTCGACGTGCCCTCCGCATTCGGGGCACTTCTTTAAGGGTTCCGCGGTTATCTGCTGGAATTTCTCAAATTCATATCCGCATTTCTTGCAGCGGTATTCGTAAGTGGGCATGGTAATTTTACCTTCAAGGTTAACGGCGCTTCAACTGCAGCGCCTTGCCGCTTTGGGCATCGTAGAACTTATAATCCTCCAGATCCATCTTGGGATTGGCGGTAATGGTCAGATTGGCGTTGTAAGTGGTCTCCAGCTTCTTCAGAATGTCCAGATTCTCCCTGAGGCTCGCCGCCACGGAGGGATTGACGTCCACCCTAACGTCCTTTTCATGCTGCATGGAAAGCAGGGACTGAAGGGCGCGCTGCAGTTCCAGGCAGATGGAGAGGAGGGATTTCACCAGGCCGCGGCCGTGGCAGTAGGGGCACTCGTCGTAAACGGACTGCCTGATGGACTCGGTGACACGCTGACGGGTCATTTCCAAAAGGCCGAACTCGGACAGGGGCAGGATGCTGCTCTTGGCTTTGTCGCGCTTCAAGGCGCTCTGGAGCCTGCTCACGACCTCCTTCTGGTTTTGCTTGGAGTGCATGTCGATGAAGTCCACCACCACCAGGCCGCCGATGTTCCTCAATTTCAGCTGGCGGGCGATCTCGTCCGCCGCCTCCAGGTTGGTCTTGGTGACGGTCTCCTCCTGGTTGTCGGAGGAAGTGTGGCGGCCTGAGTTCACGTCGATGGCGATCATGGCCTCCGTCTGGTCGATGACGATATATCCGCCGCTCTTAAGCCAGACGTTGCGCCTGAAGGCGCGGTCGATATCTTTCTGGATGTTCCATTTTTCGAAGATGGGCACGTCGCCCTCGTAGAGCCTGACGTTGCTTTTCGCTTCGGGAACGAAGCTCTTGACGAATTCCATCACCCTGTCGTAGTCGGGCTTGGTGTTGACCACGATCCTGGAAACGTCCTCGCCGTAGCTGTCGCGGATCGTCCTCAGGACAAGGTCCAGTTCCGGATGCAGCAACGCCGGAGCGGAGGTGGAGCGGTGCTTCTCCTCGATCTCCTTCCAGGTGTTCACAAGGTAGGCCACGTCGTTCTCGAAGGCTTTTTTCGTGCAGCCTTCCGCGGCGGTCCTGATGATGAGGCCGCAGCCCTCGGGGAGCTCGACTTCCTTGGCCATCTGGCGGAGGCGCTTGCGTTCCTGAACGTTGCTGATGCGCCTGGAAACGGCGATCTGCTTTTCAAAGGGCATCAGGACCAGGAAGCGTCCCGGCAGGCTGATGTCCGTGGTGAGGCGGCAACCCTTGGTGCTGATGGGCTCCTTCACCACCTGGACGATGATCTCCTGCTTCTCTTTCAGGATATCGGAGATCTTGAGGTCCTTGCGGTTTTTCGGGCGGTTCTTGGGCGGGGCTTTCTTTTCCTTCTCCTCGCCTTCCTCGTCCTCGTCGTCCAGCTCCATGGCGTCCAGGTTGGAGGCGAAGACGTCGTCGATGTGGATGAAGCCGTTCTTCTCCAGGCCGATGTCCACGAAGGCGGCGTTGATGGCCGGGATGATGTTCTCCACCCTGCCCTTGTAAACGCTGCCCATGTGGCGGTGCTGCTCGTCGCGTTCGATGTAGTATTCTTCAAGCACCTTGTCCTCGATGACCGCCACGCGGCGCTCCTGGGACTGCTCGGTGTCGATGATTATTTCTCTTTCTATTTTGGGATTTTTCATTTTATTGATTTAAAAAAACTTTTGATTTCAGGGCAAAGCTATCTTCTCCAGGCAATTTTGGAAAACCGCGCTCAGGCAGTGGTTGTAGATGGCTTCGTCCCCCGCGCTTTCCAGTCCCTCCACGGGGACGGTCACAGCGTACGATTGCTTCAATTCTTTGGAATAAACTGTGGATCCGTTGTCGGATCTCGTTATGGTCACGCGCATGACCACATGGGAGGCGAATTTGTGGGCTCCCAGGTATTCGTTGAATTTCTCAACGTAGATCTTGCTGACGTCGCAGAGAACATGGTAGTTGCTGCGAGACGGGTCGGTCACGAAGGTCTGGCCGTGGCGCTGCAGGAACGTTTCCCACTCTTTGTCAGCCCAAAGGGAAAGATCGCTTTTGGTCTTCACCCAGTTCCACTGGCCGTCCGCCACGGCCCGGATCTTGCCGATCCTGTCGTTCACCAGAAGAGGCGTGGCGACTTTGTCAAGGAAGAAGACCGCCGGAGCGCCGAGCTTGGCGCTTTCCGTTACCTTGACCTGGGCGTTGCGCAAAGTGATGCTGGTGGCGCAGCCGGAAAGGAAGGCCGAGGCGAGAAGGCAGAAAAATAATTTTCTCAGACTAAACTGTGCCATTGACACCCCGCTCCGAAGTCAAGGATCTTTCTCAGGAAAGCCTCGTCGATAACGGGAGCCTCAAAGTATTTGTCCTTCAGGGCGGCGCGTATTTTGGAAACGTCGAATTTCGGTTCGCCGAACAGATAACGCAGATATTCGCTGATCTCCAGGCAGAAACTGATGTTGATGCCCAGAGCGCCAAATTTTTCGATCTCTTTCCTCAGGACCTGCTCCGACTGTTCGAAAGTGCAGTCCACAAACTCCACTCCGTCCATCTCTATCCACTTGCAGCCCTTCACCAGAAGCTCCCTGATCTTGGGAGGATTGGGATGGGTGAGATGATAGACTTGGCCGATCGATTCGGGGCGCTCGCAAAGATTCATGATGTTGCTGACGACGCAATCGATGGGGATCAAATTGACCGTGGTGTCGGAGGGACAGGGAAAACGGAAGGGGAAATGAATGTAATTTCCCGATGAATAAAGATCGTGCTGCCTGTAATATTCGGTGTCCACGTTGATGCGACGCATGGCGAGGCGTTTGATCAAGGCGAAAACCTTGGCAATGTTATAAAAGCCGGTGAAGGAAAGACATTTTCCGTTCACGGTGTCCCCTATTATGACCGCCGGGCGGTAGATGGTGGTGGCGACCCCGGATTCGTCGGCGAATTTTTTGACAGCCTGCTCGCCGGCGTATTTGGTCTCCTCATAGGGGTTGCGGAACTTCCAGTCGCATTCCGTGACTTCTTCCTTCACGACGCGGTCGCACAATCCGCTCACATACGCCGTGCTGATGTGCTGGAAACGCTTGATGCCATAGCGCTTGATGAAGTCGAGAACGTTAAGGGTCCCTTGGTGGTTTATTTTTTCTGTAACTTCGCGCTGGTCCTCGCTGAAGTACAAAACGGCCGCGGAATGCCAAAACTCATCCACGCGGCGAAGCTTGTCGCCGAACTTGGCGTCATCCACTCCCAGGTTGGGCAGGGATATGTCGCCCTCCACCATCTCGTAAGTGCCGGGAAGATTTTTCCAGTTGGGATCTATAGCTTCAAGAACTGTCAAGACGCGCTCTTCCGCGGATACAGACCGCTTAGCTCTAGCCAAATACAGGACGTGCCAGCCGCGAGCAAGGAACTCGCGCCCGAGATGCCCCCCGAGGAACCCGGTGCCGCCTGTCAGAAAAACCGTCTTTGTCATTTGATTGTGTCCATAATCGTTAATAATACTTGCTAAATATGGGGATTATACCATAACGGACCCAATTAAATCAACCGAAAGCAGCCAAGGCCTGTGTATTCAAACCGCCAACACGGCTCTTCTCGTTGCCAACCGGGACTTTATGGTTTAGTCCCGTATGATCATGACGCACAAAGTTTTAAGTTTCACGAAGAAATATGTTCGGCGAGGGCGTTGTAATCTATTTTCGAGGCGTGGCGGGGGTCGCGCGGGATGCGGGCGACGATGCGGATCTCATCGTAGGGCACGCGTTGGCGGTCGAGCGCCAGAGCTTCCGTGCGGGCTGCTTCGGGATCGGCGCTTTCCAAAATCAGAACAGCCCGGCCGTCACGGCCGCGGACGAGCGTTCCCGCGGCGCTCGCGTCAAGTTTCAGCAGTTCGCGCTCGATCAGCGC
>JAFZID010000095.1 GCA_017554565.1 bacterium | reverse complement strand
TAAGCGTTCTTGCGCTCTTTTTGTCAGGCTGCGCCGCGCCGTGCCCCTATTGGCGTACGGATTACGGCTGCGCCCAGAAGGAAGGCCTTGAAAGTGGCAAACCTCTGCTCGTTCTGATAACCGCCCCGAACTGCTCTGCCTGCGAAAGCAACTGGTGCCGCATCTTCTCCCGGAAAGAATTCCTTGCGGAAGTGTCGAAAGACCTGGTGCCTGTTTATCTCTCCTGCCCCTACCAGGACCCCTCTGACGCCTGCAGCGCTCTCAGGACCAAATACGACGCCAGCCAAAGTCCCTCGCTTCTGATTCTGGACAGCGGCGGGGAAATGATCGCCACCGTGCCATTCCCCTACCAGGACTCGGAAAAATGCCTGGAATCCATCCGCGCGCTTCTGAATAATAAATGAGTTCCGTCCCCATCATAGACCTGGAAGGCCTTTGCGTCCTCAAGGCGGAAACGATCCTCAACAACGTCAGCTGGAAAGTTCTGCCGGGTGAGAACTGGGTCATATTGGGAGCCAACGGCGCCGGAAAGAGCACGCTGCTGCACGCCATAACCGCCTATGACAGCTATTCCGGCGGAACCATAAGGATCGCCGGCCACACCTACGGCGAGTACAACTGGCCGGAGCTCAGAAGAAAAATAGGCATGGTTAGCGCTGAACTGGAAGCCCGCATCCGTCCGGCGGAATCAGCCGCCGACGTGGTGATAGGAGGTTATTTCGCCTCGCTGGGGCTATACGACGAGCCAACGGAAGAGCTCTACGAAAAAGCCGACGAGGTCATGAAGCGCATCGGCTGCTCATATCTCCGCAACAGAGCCTGGGGGTACCTCTCCCAGGGCGAGAAAAGAAGAGTGATGATCGGCCGCGCCATGATGATCGATCCTTTGGTCATAATATTGGACGAGCCCTGCTCCGGCCTCGATCCGGTTGCCCGGGAGCGCTTTCTCAGATTCCTGCAGAATTTCTCCTCCACACCCGACGCCCCCTCCCTTGTCATGACCACGCATCACGTGGAGGACATCATGCCCGTCTTCACCCATCTTCTGGCCCTGAAATGCGGCCGCGTGCTGCGGAGCGGAAAACTCGAAGACCTTATGCGGGACGAGATCCTCTCCGATCTTTTCGACGCTCAGATAAAAATTGACTTCAAAGATGAACGCTATCATCTGAACATCATAAACATTAAGGAAAGCTAATGCCTGTCTATAACAACGTACTGGAAGCCATGGGCAAAACGCCCCTCATCAGGCTCAACAAAATGACCACTCTCGCCGACGCGGAGATACTTGTCAAATTCGAAGCCCTGAACGTGGGCGGCTCCATCAAGACCAGAACGGCCTGCGCCATGGTGGAGGCCGCGGAAAAAGAAGGTCTGCTCAATCCCGACTCCATTATCGTGGAACCCACATCCGGCAACCAGGGCATAGGCCTCGCCCTTGTCGGCGCCGTCAAAGGCTATCACGTCGTCATCATCATGCCCGATTCCGTCAGCGCCGAGCGCCGCATGCTCGTGGAGCAGTACGGCGCGGAAGTGATCCTTGTGGAGGACAAGGGCAACATCGGCGAAGCCATCGACCGCTGCGCGCAAATGGCCGAGGAACTGAAAAAGAACAATCCAAACGTTTACATCCCGCAGCAGTTCGAGAACCCCCACAATCCCGAAGTGCAGAGAAAAGTGACCGCTCAGGAAATACTGAACGATGTAGATGGCCCCATCGACGGCTACTGCTCAGGCGTCGGCACCGGCGGCACGCTCTCCGGCATCGGCGAAGTCCTAAAGGAAGCGAACCCCAACATCCTCATCTGGGCCGTGGAACCGCAGAACGCCGCCATATTGGCCGGCGGCTCCATCAAAACGCACCTGCAGATGGGCATCGGCGACGGCCTTATTCCGAAGAATCTCAACACCAAGATCTTCTCCTCCAGCTGCGTCGTCAGCGATGAGGACGCCCTCTACACCGCCAAACAGCTAGCCCTCAAGGAAGGGCTCTTGTGCGGCATCAGTTCCGGCTCCAACGTTTACGCGGCCCTCAAGATGGCCCGCGAGCTCGGCCCCGGCAAACGCGTCGTGACAATTCTTCCGGACACGGGAGAGCGCTATTTCAGCACTCCTCTCTTCCGGCATCACCTTTCATAAAAGGAAAGCACCATGGAATCCTACATCTGCTCCGTCTGCTCTTACGAGTACGATCCCCAAAAAGGCGATCCCGAACACGGCATAGCCCCCGGAACCAAATTCGAAGATCTTCCCGAAGACTGGACCTGCCCGGTCTGCGGCATGGGAAAAGACGCTTTCAATAAAAAATAAGAAATGCGTTTCCCTTTTCTAAAAGGACTTCTGGACAGTTACGCCGAAAACGGGGCCGCCGGTCTTTTCGGCGTCACCCCTTCGCTGGCCGCCCTTATAGCCGGCGCGGCCGCGCAGAAACTTTCCCGACCCCTTTTAGTGATCACGGCCTCCTCCGCCCAGGCGGAGGAGGTTCTTCTTGACTACCGCACTTTTTTCAAAGACGAGGCAGCCCTTTTCGGCGCCCAGAACTGGCAGAACGAAAAGGAGCTGGAGAACCTTTCCGTCAGCCTGGAAAGGATGGAATGTTATTCCGGGCTTTTGCAGTCCCGCTTAAACTGCGTGGTGGCTCCCCTGCTCTCCCTGCTGCAGGACACTCCCGATCCCCAGTCTTTCCAGCGCCGCAGCCTAAAACTGAAATTAAACGAAGACTATCCTCCGGACAAACTTCTCGCGGATCTTTTTCCCCTCGGCTACGAAAGGGCCGACATGGTGCAGTTCAGGGGCGAATTCGCCCAGCGGGGCGGGCTCGTGGATATTTTCCCCCTGACGGAAGAAGACCCTCTGCGCATTGAATATTTCGGCGATGAGATCACTTCCATAAGGCGCTTCGACGCCGCCACCCAGCGCAGCGTGGAAACCGGCCTCGGCGAATTCACCGTCTTTTCCGCCAGCGAACGGAACATCCCCGATCCCAAATGCCAGAGCACGCTTCTGGATTTTTACCGCGTTGAACCTTTGGTGGTCTTTTACGAATTCGCCGGCATCCTGAGGGAATGGGAAAAATGGAGCGTGGGCGAACTGGCCAAGGACTTCCTGCCCAACGCCGGCGAGCGCATGAACCTTCTGCGAAAGAAAGCCAAGGAGGCCGGCAGCCTCTTTTTTAGCGAATTCGCCACGGACCTCCCCCATCTGAAAGAAAAGTCCGTCTTCGAAATAAAAAGCAGATGCTTCTCGCTCTCAGAACTCCAGGGAAGCGTCTTCACAGACATTACGCGGGATCCCTTCAGCAACATTCTCCGCTGCCTTTCCAGGCAGCTTGAAACTTGGAAAGACGAGGGCTGGAAAGTCACGATCTACTGCGCCACTCCCTCCGATTCCTCCCGCCTGAGGGAGCTGCTTTGCGAAGCCGGAGCTCCGAAAGATTCTTTCAAGACCGCCATAGGCTCTCTTAGCGGAGGCTTCCTCCTTCCGGAATACAAGGAGGCCGTTTTGCTGGACGACGAGATCTTCCGGAGAGTCCTGCGGCGCCCCCGCCCCTCCAAGATCAAAGCCCGCCGCAGCGAACCCATCGACAATCTGGCCACCATCAAGATCGGCTCCTATGTCGTGCATTTGAATTACGGCATCGGCGTCTACGAAGGCATCAAGAATATCAAGACCGGGGAAGGCGAATCCGAAATGATCGCCATCCGCTACGCCAACGACACCATGCTCTACGTTTCCCTGGGCCAGGCGGCCCTGGTGGAACGCTACATCACCGTGGGCAAAAGGGAGCCGGAACTGGACACCCTGGGCAGCGGCCGCTGGAAAAGCCGCTGCCGGAAAGCCGAGAAAGCCGTCCTGGACCTGGCTTCGGAACTGCTGGAACGCCAGGCCAAGCGCAAAGCCATCCCGGGCTTCGCCGCCATGAAGGACAGCGACTGGCAGACAGGCTTTGAGAAAGCGTTCCCCTACGCGGAGACCCTGGACCAGAAGAAAGCCCTGGAAGAAATCAAAAAAGACATGGAGTCTCCCGCCGCCATGGACAGGCTTATCTGCGGCGACGTGGGATTTGGCAAAACGGAAGTGGCCCTGAGGGCCGCCTTCAAAGCCGTCATGTCGGGACGCCAGGTGGCGGTGCTGGTGCCCACGACGATCCTGGCCCACCAGCATCTGAAGACCTTCACCGACCGCGTGGCCCACTATCCCGTGAAAGTCGAGGAACTGAGCCGCTTTGTCTCCCCCAAGCGCCAGAAAGAGATCGTGAAGGCTCTGGCCGCCGGGGAAATAGACATAATAATCGGCACCCACAGGCTTCTTTCCAAGGACATCGCCATCCCCAAGCTTGGATTGGTTGTCATAGACGAGGAGCAGCGCTTCGGCGTCCGCCACAAGGAAAAATTAAAAAGGCTGAGCGCCCTGACCGACGTCATCTCCCTTTCCGCCACCCCCATTCCCAGGACTCTTTACCAGTCCCTGACGGGATTAAGGGACATGTCGGTCATCAACACCCCCCCCGTTGACAGGCTTCCGGTCATAACGAACCTCATCAAAAAGAACGGTCCCCTCATCAAGGACGCCGTGAGAAGGGAGATCATGCGGGGCGGCCAGGTCTTTTATCTTCACAACAGAGTCGAGACCATCGAAGCCGAGAGAGAAAAGTTGGAGAAGCTCCTGCCGGGAGTCCGCATCGCCGTAGGCCACGGACAGATGCCTGAGGAGGATCTGGAGGAAGTCATCCAGGCTTTCGTGGACGGAAAATACGACCTCCTTTTGTGCACCATGATCGTGGAATCCGGCATCGACATGCCGAACGTCAACACCATAATAATAGACGACGCCCATCGCTTCGGTCTCTCCGACCTTTACCAGCTCAGGGGCCGCGTGGGCCGCGCCGACCGCCAGGCCTACGCCTATCTCATCGTCCCCAACCATCTGAGCCTGGACAGCCAGGCCCGCCAGCGCCTCAGGGCCATCATGGAGAACACCGCCCTGGGCTCCGGATATCAGATCGCCATGAAAGACCTGGAAATAAGGGGCGCCGGAAACATCCTGGGAGAGAAGCAGTCCGGGCACATCGCCGCCATCGGCTTCGGACTTTACTGCAAGCTCCTCAACAGGGCCATCAGCCTGATAAAGGAAGGCCATCTTCCCAAACTCGTAGAGAACGAGGAGGGCGGGGAAGAAAGCGAAGAGGCCTTTGAACCGAAAGTCAAAAAAGCCGGCAAATTCGACTGGCGCCGGGAGCTCCCGGGCATCTATCCCGTCGCGGAGGACGTCACCATCCATCTGCCGCTTTCCGGAGACATCCCGGAAAGCTATATCCAAAGCCCCGTCCTCAGGCTCGATCTTTTCCGCCGCCTGAGCAGCGCCGGAAGATTAAAAGACATAGAGGATCTGAAGGAAGAAATGCGGGACCGCTTCGGCGAGATCCCCAAACAGACCGAGCTGCTTTTGGACCTGACGGAAATAAAACTGAGAGCCCGCGCCCGGGGCATCGACTCCATAGAGTCTCCCAGCGGCACGCTCGTTGTCAGAAGGCACGGCAAGATCTACAATCCCTTCGGGAAGCTGCCGAAGGTGGATCTCAAAAACTCCGCCCAGACCGTCATGGTCATCCTGGCTTTCCTCTCCAGGATCGACGTTCTCCCGGGCTTCCAGGAATAAATGGAAATCAAATTCCGATAAAAAAAAGATCCGCCGGAAAATTCCGGCGGATCGTTTTTTTACAAGCGGAAGGAATTACTTGTTAAGGATGACTCTGTCGACGAATCTGTCAACGGCGCCTTTTTCCACTTCGGCTTTGTATTCCTTCTCGAAGGCTTCGACTTTCTCGGTGCCGTTCTGGATATCTTTGCTGATATCGTAAGGAGTTACAAGGATGATGATCTCGGAATCTCTCTTGACGTCCACTTCATGACGGAAGACGTAGCCCAGAAGCGGGATGTAGCCGAGAACCGGGACGCGCTCGTCGCTCTTGGTGATGTATTCGCGCTTCAAGCCGGAAATCGTGGTGGTCTGTCCGGAGACGACGCCGACGGTGGCCGAGGTCTTGCGGGTGTTGACGATGGGCAGGGCGCCGGTGGTCCAGCCGACTACGCTGTTGACTTCCGCATTGACTTCGAGCCAGATGGATTCAGTGCCGATGACCGGGGTGATCTCAAGGATGACGCCGGACTGGACCTGCTTGTCGAGAGTCTTGGTGGGGTCGCTGTTGTAGCCTTTGTAGTTGACGTTGTCAACGGATTCGATGACCGTGGTCTGGCCGTTCAGAGCGACCGCTTCGGGGCTAGACAAAACCTTGGCGTGGCCGTTCCTGACCAGATAGTTGATGAAGTTGGCCACGGCTTTGGGGCGCATGCCGGAGAACTTCACGTTCTGGGCAATGTATCTGGCCCAGCCTTCCGGTCCGGGAGTGCTGCCGTTGGTCTTCTTGTCCCAGTCGAGGGTCATATCGACGCTTTCGGGCAGAGCTTCTTTCCAGGCTTCCAGAGCAAGGCCGAAGTTGAAGTCGTCGCTGTTCTCGATCTCGATGATCTGGCATTCCAGCCTGATCTGCTGGGGAGCGACGTCGAAGTAAGGGAGCCACTTCTTGACCGTATTGGCGCAGGAAGGAGCATCGTTCACCATGATGCGGCCGGTCAGGTCGTCAGCCACGACTTCGCCGTGGCCGGAACCCATGGTGGCCAGGACGTATTTCTGAAGGTCTGTGGCAAGGCGGTTCTTGCAGTAGTAAACGAAACGTTCCGTGCCGCCGCCGGCGAACTTGGTGCCCTCGGCGTCCAACTGCTCGATCACAGCCTCTATGTAGGGAAGCTGGAAGGACGGGACGGTAACGATGAGAAATTCGTCGCCGTTAACGTTGTTGACGATAGATTTCGATTTGCCGTTTTCCTTTTGGATGGTACGCTCAAGGATTGATCGAATTTCGTTCACAATACCTTTGTGCTTCATCTTGTAAGCCTTGACGACATAGTCGGTGTCATCGTTGGATTCAACAACCTTGATAGCCTGGCCGACAGCGGGAGTGCTGGGGATAGCGTGGTAGTAGAGCTCAGCGTCGCCGGCGGGAGCCTGCGGGGCCTGGGCCGGAGTGTTGATCTGAATGTCAGCGGCGCCGACGGAGAGGCCGAAAGCCAATACCAAACTGGTGGTTAAAAGTAAGGATTTCTTGTTCATAGTTCTCCTTTATGTTTTTTGGTTAATTATTTTCGGTATATGGTACCATTATTTACATACTAAGTCAATATGTGATTGCTTCTTCCCTGATCGCAGGCGCCAAGGCCAGGTCGTAAAGCGTTTTGCTTTCCATGACTTTGGCGGCGTAATCTCTGATGTTCCTGAAGAGTTCAAGAGCCGCGTCTTCTTTTTCCAAGGGCGTAGCCTGATAGAAATACTGGCTCACGGAATCCGTGGGTGCGATGGGGCCGTCCATGATGCGGACGATGTCGGCGGCGGTTATCTCCTTGCTGTCCTTGGCCAGGGCGTAGCCGCCCTCGGCTCCCCTTCTCGTTCTGACGAGTCCGTTGGATCTCATGATCGTGAGGAGCTGCTCAAGATATTTTTTAGGAATATCGTAGCAGCTGCATATGTCTTCGATCTTGACGAAGGCTCCTTTTTTCTGCCTGGCCATATAGATCAAGGCCAGCAGAGTGTATTCGCTTTTCGAGGTCAGCTTCATAATTTAACTCATGTCGCCCTTGATGTAGCGCCTGGTCATTTCTTTTTCCGGGGAGTTGAAGATCTTCTCCGCCGGGCCGTGCTCAATAAGTTCGCCCAGGTACATGAAAACGACGTAGTCCGCGAGACGCCTGGCCTGGCGCAGGATGTGCGTCACCATCACGATGGAATACTGGGAGCTCAAAGCCTTGAACTGCTCCTCGATCTGCTTGGTGGATATTGGGTCCAGGGCGGAAGTGGGTTCGTCGCCCAGGATCATCTCGGCGCCGACGGCCAGAGCCCTGGCCAGGGAAAGGCGCTGCTGCTGCCCGATACTAAGGCGCGAAGCGGGGCTTCCCAAGCGCTCTTTCACTTCATCCCAGAGGCCGGCCTTCTTCAGGCAGATCTCCACAAGGTTCGCCAGAGCTTCCTTTCTGTTCGCCGAGACTTTGCTGCCGGATTCCAGAGTCAAAGCCACAGCGTTGATGGCGTCGGCGTCCATGCGGTGGATCTTGGGACCGTAGGCCACGTTGTCGAATATGGAGCAGGGCAGCGGGAAGGGACGCTGGGACAGAAAGCCCATCTTCTTCCTCAAAGAGATAAGGTCGGCTTTCGGATCGTAAATGTTTTCGCCGTCGATCTCGACGCGGCCGGTCACTTTGACGTCGCTGGAGAGTTCCAGCAGCCTGTTGATGCTGCGGAGCAGAGTCGTCTTTCCGCAGCCGGAGGGGCCGATGATGGCGACGATAGACTTGTCCGGGATCTCGAGATCGATGCCCTTCAGGGTTTCCACGCCTTCGTAATAGACGTGCAGATCTTTGATGCTCAAGTGTGACATGTTATTTGACCGTGTATTTGCTTAAACGATTGGATAGCGTGCGGGAGATCGCGCTGACTATAAGCACGATCAGTATGAGCACGAAGGAGGCCGCGTAGGCCTGGCGCTGGGCCAGCTGCCCTGGCATCATCAGTTTGTAATAAATGGTGATGGGAAGAGAGGCCGCGCCTTCCAGGATGCTCTTGGGCAGCTTGTCGGAATAACCGGCGGTGAAGAGCACCGCGGCGGTGTCGCCGATGGCGCGCCCGAAGGCAAGCATGACGGCGGTGGCCATGCCCGGCAGAGCCTGTTTGAAGATGACTCGGCTGATCGTTTCCCACCTGGTGGCGCCCAGACCGTAGGAAGTTTCCCTGAGCTGCATGGGCACTAAAGAGATGACGTTCATGGCCGCTCTTGTCATGATGGGGACCGAAAGCAGAGCCAGCGTCACGATGCCGCCCAATAAAGACGCTCTCTGGTGGCAGCTCATCAATATAAGGTAACCGATGGCGCCGTAAACGATGGAAGGAATGCCCCACAGGACGTCCAATATGACCGTCACCGCGGTTATTATGTTTTCAGAGAGATATTCTCTCTGCAGGACCAAAGCCAGCGGAATGCTGATAAGGCAAGCCAGGAGCACGCCGCCGCCCGCCAGATAAGCGGAACCTATGATGGAGTTGGCGATGCCCACGGGCTCGCCCGTCACCGGGCTGAACTTCAGTGAGAAGAACATCTCCAGCGAAAGCGCTCCGAAGCCTCTCCACAGAACGATCCCGATGATCCCCAGAACGCTGATGATAGCGATGGAAAGCATGGCGATCATCAAGCCGATCCAGAATCTCTCAACAAAACGTCTCCAAGATAGCATCAGTATTTCCTCCTTAAACGGATGAGGATCAAATGCGCTCCGAAGTTAAAGAAGGCGATGACCGCCATCAGAATAAGCGCGGCCGTCATTAAAGCGACGTCGTACATCTTGATGGAGAGCATCTCGCCGTACTTGTCGGCGATAAGAGCCGGCAGCGTATAGACCGCCTTGAACAAAGAGGGCTTCGGTTCGGGAATGCTGCCCGCAACCATCATGACCGCCATGGTCTCGCCGAAGGCTCTCGACACGCCCAGCATGATGGCGGCGATGATGCCCGGCAGAGCGAGCTTTAAAACCACGTGGTAGGTGGCTTCCCACCTAGTGGCGCCCAGAGCCAGCAGAGCTTCCCTGGCTTCCTGGGGAATAGCCGCCAGCACGTCCCTGACGATGGACAGGATGACCGGGATGACCATGATGGCCAGAACCAGAGCCGCCGTCAACAAGCAGCGGCCGGTGGTGTTTATTCCCAGGGCGCCGCCCAAGGCTTTCACCATCGGGATGAAAGCGATGACGCCGCAGGCGCCGTAAATAACGGAAGGCACGGCCGCCAGGACGTCGATGACCGGCAGAGCCAGCTCTTTTAATTTTTGAGGGGCGAACTCATTCAGAAAGACCGCGGCCAGAACTGAGACCGGCACCGCCAGGACCATCGTCAGGAAAGTCACCGCGATGGTTCCGATGATGAAGGGCCACAGTCCGAATTTTCCCTCGGAGGGAAGCCACTCGGAAGAGGTCAGGACCTGCCAGAAATTCCCGCCCGTAAGAAGCGGCCAGGACTTGGCGGTCAGAACGACGAAGAAAAGGACAAGCATGCCCACCGCGATCAGGACAGGCACTTTCAAAAGCCAGCCCGTGATGCAGTCTTCGCGCACGCGGTATTTGAGAGATGAGTCGCCCAGCATAAAAAAACAATTCTTACTTCTTAAGGCTATCGATGGCTTTTTCCAGATTCTCCTTGTTAGGAGACATGTAACCGACGGCGTCGTTGAACTTCTGACCTTCCGTCATGGTCCAGAGCAAGAACTCCTTGGCGGCGGGCTTAAGTTCGCCCTTCGTCACGAAGTAAAGGTCTCTGGCGGGAGGAGCGGGATAGACGCCCTTCTGGATGGAGCTGATCAAAAATTCCTTGGTGGTGATCTCTTCGTCCTTGTCCACCACGCCGTTCTCATTAACATCGACGGGAACCGTGACGACGCCCTGCACCGGACGGCCGGTCTCGGGATCGTAACCGTAGTTCAGGTTGCAGTAGCCGATGCCGCGCACATCGCCCCTGACGGCCTCGGGAACGCCCGGGTCGCTGGGGATGCCGCTGCCCTTCAAATTTTCCTGCTTCTTGCCCAGGAAAGCCGCGAAAGTCTCAGCCGCGCCGCAAGCGTCGCTTCTGGTGTAAACGTTGAGAGCGCCCTCTTCCCCGAAGATCTCGGCAGTCGGATTTTCTTCCAGCCAGATCTTCTGGAACTCGGACTTCTTAAGGCCACGCTTCAAGAGCGTTTCAGCGAAGGGAGCCTTCTCGTTGATGACCACCACGACCGTGTCCTTGGCCACCGGATAAGGCACCGCGCCTTTTTCCAATTCTTCCGGATAGACGGCTCTGGACACCATGGCGATATCGACAAGGTCAGAAAGAACGTCGGTCATGCCTTTGCCGGCGCCGCCGCCACTCACTTCCAGGTTGATCTCGGGATGGATCTTGGCGTATTCGCTTTTCCAACGCTGAGCCATCGGGTAAAGAGCCCAGGCGCCGGAAATGGAAACAGTCGCGTTCTTATCTTCCGCGCTGCCGCAGCCGAAAAGCAGTAAAGACGCTAAAAGCAGCGTCACTTTGATTAAGTTGTTTTTCATGATTTCTTCTCCTTTCAAAAGTTATTTTTATATTTTTCGCCGACTAGTTTACCACACTTTCACCACAATGTCAAGTCCCAAACTAGACAAAGCCCCGAATGCCCTCCCCCTGCCATCATATCTTGCTTATATTTAAAATTATGCTACAATAAGTTGGAAAGTAAGAATTTCTAACTAACGCTACAGGAGCTTAAAATGTTAACGGAATTCAGACAGAAATCTCAGATAACGATCCCCAAGGACATCGTAAACAAGATTGGTCTTTCCGAGGGTGACAAGATAGACATATCAGAAAAGAACGGGGTGATCTACATCATCCCGGTAAGCGTCTATCCCAAAAGTTATGTCGAGGAACTAAAAAAAGAAGTGTACGGGATCAAAGAAAAGATCGCTTCCGGCAAGCAGCCTGTTTTCGACGACCTTGACGCCCTCTTCGAAAAATTAGACAAACATTAATGCCTTTTAAAATTACATACACTGAAAGATTTTTAAAACACTATGAAGCACTAAACTCTATAGAAAAAAGGCAGCTGAAAAACAAACTAGTATTTTTAATAGCCAACCCCTTGCACCCATCTCTACGTGTTAAACGCATAAAAGGAACTCATGATCTTTATGAATGCAGTGTTAATATGAATGTTCGTATAATATGGTATTTTGAAGGTACTGAAATTATTGTTTTATTAGATGTTGGTCATCATGACATTCTAGATAGATACTAAAAAATTATGAAAACAGATTCCTGGCAGCAGCAGCTGAAAAATAGATTAACAACATTACAAGAGATTTGCGAGCTTAACGGCCTGCCCTGTCCTCAAGGCAGCGATGTTTCTCAAATATCAATGAGGATGTTCGTCACACCATACTATGCTTCGCTGATAGAAAAAGCTGACCACAGCGACCCCATCTTCGCCATGACCGTCCCCTCCCCAGAGGAAATTAAGAACGAACAGAATTCCTGCGACCCTCTGGAAGAGGAGAAATTCATGCCGGTGCCAGGCCTTATCAGGCGCTATCACGACCGGGCCGTCTATACCGCGACGCTTAACTGCGCCTCCCGCTGCCGCCACTGCACCAGAAGATGGCAGATCATAAAGAACGCCTGCTCCTCCTGGCGCGAAACTCTGCCTAAAGTCCTGGACTACTTAAAAGATCATCCTGAGATAGAGGAGATCATCATTTCCGGCGGCGATCCCCTAACTCTTCCCGACGACGAAATATTAGAGATCATCTCTTCCTTTAAAAAGCAGGGCGTTAAAATATTGCGCCTCGGCACCAGAATGCCCGTCACCTGCCCCATGCGCATTACCGATGATCTCTGCCAAAAAATGAAGGCCTTCTCCCCTATCTGGATCCAGACTCATTTCAACCACCCCAAGGAAGTAACGGAAGAAGCCAAGGAAGCCTTAGGCAAATTAGCCGACAGCGGCTTCCCCATCAACAATCAGACAGTTCTTCTGAAAGGCGTCAACGACAATACGGAAACATTGGAAAAACTTTTCCGCCTGCTCGTCATTAACCGCGTCCGGCCCTATTATCTTTTCCAGTGCGACAAGATCCCAGGCACGGAGCATTTCTGGACGCCGCTTGAGACAGGCCTTAAGATCATGAAGGAACTTCGCGAACGCTTAAGCGGCATCGCTATCCCAACCTTCATCGTGGACCGCCCCGCCCTGGACGGCAAAGTCCCCCTTTCCTACGCCACGTCAAAAGAAAACGAGATCGTATTTTCGGAGATATAACATGAAAAACCTTGCTTTTGCTCTTCTTTTTTTGATTTCCAGCCTAAGCCTTCTGGCCGATCCCGGCGTCATTCGCCTAAGGGACAATACAATAGACCCCAAAGATCCTTCGCTGCAAAGCGTCGCCGAGCCAAAGTGTGCTCCCACCGTTTCCGGAAAATACCAGTACATCGTGCAGCCCAAAAAGAATTTCAATTTTACGGAATTGAAGGCCGTGGAAAGCCTCGGCGTCAAGATAACGGGCTTCTTCCCGCCCAACGCTTATCTTGCGCTGGCTACGCCTAGCGAGATCGATAATTTGAAAGCGCGGTTTGAGATCATCTACGCCGGCGAATATCTGCCGGAATACAAGACCGGCCGTTACCAGTCCGCCAAGATAGCCTCCATAAGCCAGACTTTCAAAGCGGCCATAATATTGTCGAGCGAAGAAGAATATCGCGAGGTCAACGATTTCCTTTTGGAAAACGGAGCGACGGATTGCCAGGTCATCCACAGCGATCCCTTCATTATGGAAGCCGTGATTGGAAAAGAATTGGCAAGCAGGCTTGCCAAGCTGAGCGCCGTCATTGACATTGCGGAAAAAGGCGTTCTGAAAACGAACAATGACGTGGCGAAGGGCGATGGTTTAACGAACATAGAAAAAGTCAACAAGACCGGCTACACAGGGAAGGACGTTAAGGTCGCCGTCGTTGACACCGGGCTTGACAGCGGCAATCCCAACAGCAACTTTCATCCGGATTTCCAGGATAAAGACGTGACGATCGTTTTGAGCAGCGGAAGCGACCAGTACTGGGGCTACGACATAGCCGGGCACGGCACCCACGTGGCGGGCTCAGCCGTTGGAACCGGCGCGGCTGAAAACGGCAAGTACGCCGGCGCGGCTCCCGACGCTTCGCTATACTTTATCTGCGTCGGCTGCCAGGATTACAGCCTTTGCTATGTTAAAGACGACGAGGTCAAGGCCGCCTACGACGCGGGCTCCCGCATCATGAACAACAGCTGGAGCGACACCGACTACACCGGCAGCTACAATTGGAAATCCGTCTGGTTCGACGAACTAGCGCATAATTACGACGACATGTTGATCGTCTTCTCCGCCGGCAACGCCAACGACGACATCGAAACGGAAGACAACATCAACATCCATTCCTTCGCGGCCTGCAAAAACGTCCTGGTGGTGGCGGCCGCGGAAAGCTGCCGCCCGGACAGCGCCGAGACTTACGGAAGCGAACGGCTGACCGCCAACGATTTTTTCAAAGACGACAGGATCGCCTACCCCTCAGACGGCGTCCACCAGGGCATGGCCTGTTTTTCCGGCCGAGGCCCCTGCAGCGACGGGCGCATAAAACCGGATATAGCGGCGCCCGGGACCTTGATCTGCTCCACCGAATCGGTTTTCGACGGTTACAACGACTACGAGCGAAAAAGATTTTATACTTACTTGTCAGGCACTTCCATGGCCGCGCCATTGGTCAGCGGAGCCTGCGCCGACATTTTGCAGTTCCTCAAAGAGAACGGCGTAAAAAATCCCTCCTCCGCTCTCATCAAGGCCGTGGCCTTGAACGGCACAAGATCCATGGGTACGGGGCAGTACGAAGGATACGTAGAGATCCCTGACAAAACTCCCAACAACGTCAACGGCTACGGGCATATCGATCTTTCAGAGAGCATTTCTCCCGCCTGCGGGAAGCTCTTCACTATAGAGGGAACGCTCACAAATTCCGGCGATACGATCTCTTTCCCGTGTTCGAAAACTACAGCGGGCCCCGTCAGGGTGACCTTGGTCTGGAACGATTATCCCGGAACCACCGGCGCCGAGAGCGCGCTTGTCAACGACCTCGACCTGACGCTTTCCGACGGCAAAAACACTTACTACGCCGGCGGCGCCGCTAAAAAAAGCGACAGCAACAATAACGTGGAGCAGATCTTAATCAAAGATTTCCCCACGAGCGAAAACATCGAGATCAGCGTAAAAGGGTATAATATTATGGAAGGTCCCCAGCGCTTCGCCATCGCGATAAGCGGCGTGGACGAAGCAACGCCTGAACCTACCTTAACTTTCGCATTTCTATTTTTAGCCCTGCTTATAAGCAGAAAAACGAGATAAAAACATGAAAAAACTCTTCGCCATAATTTTCCTCAGTTCTCTGAGCCTTTCTCTGCTGGCCGACCCCGGCCTCATCAGGCTCTCAAACGCCACCATCGATCCCGCTTCTCCGAAAGTTGCGAACGCTGAAACATTCCAAGCCTCCCCCACCGCTTCCGGAAAGTATCAGTTCATCGTGCAGCCGGAAAACAATTTCAGTTCCGCGGAGCTGAAAGAGATAAAAGAACTGGGGCTAATAAAGATCGGCACCATTCCGCCGAACGCCTATATCTTCCTGGCCACCAAAGAACAGGTAAAAGAGCTGGGCGAACTCTTCCCTCTTTTGTATTGCTCCGAATACAAGCCGGAATACAAGGTAGCCTTAACCTCCCAGAAGAAGACCGCGGAAGCTGACGCTTCGGAAAAAGTTCTGATCGGTCTTGCGACAGCCGACAGTTATGACGCGGTCGCGGAATTCTTAAAAGAGAAAAACGTGACGGAATACAAACTGCTTCACAAAGAGCCGCCTATTGTCGAAGCGAGTATTCCCATCTCTCTAGTTTCTTCTCTCGCCGCAAAAAGCGAAGTCTTGAGCGTTGAAATAAAACCTGTGAAAAAGTTTATGAACGACGTCGCCAGAGGCGACAATCTCATGAACGTTGACCGCGCCAACAACTCCGGCTATACCGGAAAAGGCGTGATGGTCATAGTGACGGATACCGGCCTTGACAGCGGAGACACCGCCAACATACACGACGACTTCCAGGATAAAAACGTGATCGGCGTCGTGGGCGAATTGAACACCACGAGGACTGACTGGAAAGATCTTAACGGTCACGGTACCCACGTGGCGGGCTCCGCAACGGGAACGGGCGCTCATTACGGCGGCACTTACGCCGGAACAGCCAGGGAAGCTGATCTCTATTTCATCTGCCTGGGCGACGCCTCCTCTTCTATTGCGGATCTCTCGGACAACGACATCGCGAACGCTTACGAAGCCGGCGGAAGAGTCATGAACAACAGCTGGGGCTCCAGCTTCTACAGTTTCAAGGGAGAATACACCAGCACGGCTCAATACTATGACGCGCTGTCTATACAATATCCCGATCTACTCTTATTGTTCGCCGCCGGGAACGAGAACGAAAGGATAGACCTTGAGGATAATTTTTCCCTTGGCTGCGAAGCGGTCGCCAAAAACTCCATGACGGTGGGCGCCTCGGAAAGTTACCGTCCGGAATACCCCTATACTTACGGCATGCTCTGGGAATTGCCGATCGACAATCCCTATTATAACGACAAGGCCGCTTATCCCTTCAACGAAACGCAGCAGGGCATGGCCTACTTCTCCAGCCGCGGACCCGCCAAGGACGGCAGGGCGAAACCTGACATCGTGGCGCCCGGCACCTGGATCTACTCCACGGAATCGCTCTATGACGATGACAACGATGGCGAAAGAAAATCTTATTACACTTTTATGTTCGGAACCTCCATGGCCACGCCCCTGACTTCCGGCGCGGCGGCCTGCGCCCTGCAGTACCTGAAAGAAAATACCGACATCGCCTCCCCCTCCTGCGCTTTGGTGAAAGCGCTGCTCATCAACGGCGCCAGGACTATGGGCAAAGGTCAGTTTGACAGCTGCACCGAGATCCCGGAAGTCGTCCCCAACTGGGTGAACGGCTTCGGGCATGTCAATCTTAACGAAAGCCTGAACCCCTCATACGGCAAGCTCTTCGTCACGGAAGGAACGATAGAAGAAACCGGGAAAACCGTTTCCTATTTCTTCACCAAGGAAAGCGATGGCCCTGTTTCCGCCACGCTCTGCTGGAGCGACTATCCCGGCACGGTTGGCGCGGCTTTCGCCCTGGTCAACGATCTTGACATCATCGTCAGCGACGGAGAAACCGATTATTACTCCGGCGGCAAATCGGGACACAACGACTATAAAAACAACTGCGAGCGCTGCAGAGTGGACGATTTCCCCGCCGGCAGCCGCATCGAGGTGAAAGTCAGCGGATTCAACGTTATGGAAGGCCCCCAGAATTTCGCGCTCTGCGTTTCCGGCCTGAACGAGGTCGTTCCCGAACCGACCGCCGTCATGACCTTCCTGCTCTCCTTGGCCCTTTTGGCCTCGCGCAGACGCAAATGCTGATCGCTTAAACCATCAAATAGCTAATTTAAAATTTTAGGAACTTTGCTGCCTTAACAGCAAAGTTCCTTTTTTATACATATGCTTGGGATCTTTAGAAAACTCAGACTGGATCGACGTCCACCTGGCACTTGACGTTCGAGGCGCTCTTGAGGAAGGGCTTTACCGGGCGAATCAGCGTCTCCATGGCGCGCATGACGGAGGAGACCCGCATATGTATCTGCCAGCGGTATTCGTTGAAGGCGAAGGCGGGGTATGCTTCCTCCACTTCCGTCAGGTAAAAATATCCCGTCATACCGTCGGAGAGCGCCGCGAGTTTTTTCCGGACTTTGTCGGCGGCGGCGTAGGCTTTTTTGCTGTCCTTGGAGCGGAACACTATCTCTATGATATGGCTGAAGGGCGGATAATTGAATTCCCTTCGCTCCTCCATCTCTTTTTTCACGAAGCCCTCCCAATTCCCTTCCACAGCGCAGCGAAGGACTGAGGCTTCCGGCGTGTAGGACTGGACTATGGATTTGCCGGCTTTGGCTCCCCTGCCGGAACGGCCCACCACCTGGGTGACCAGCTGGAAGGTCCTCTCTCCGGAACGGAAATCCGGGGTGTTGAGGGAAATGTCGGCGTTCAGAACGCCAACCAAGGTGACGTTGTGGAAGTCCAGGCCCTTGGCGATCATCTGCGTGCCGAGGAGTATGTCGAACTCATGGGCCGCAAAATCCCCCAGGATCTTTTCGTGGGCGCCTCTTTTGGACGTGGTGTCCCTGTCCATGCGGCCTATCTTCGATTCCGGGAAAAGGGCGTGCAGAAGATTCTCCACCCGCTGGGTGCCGTAGCCCGCCGGCTTCAGGTTGACGTCGCACTCGGGGCATTTGTAAGGCGGAAGATATTCTTCCGTATAGCCGCAGAGATGGCACTTCAGGAGGTTGTCCCTTTTGTGGTAGGCCAGCGGCACGGAACAGCTGGGGCACTTAAGCGTCTCGTAGCACTCGGGGCAAATGAGCCTGGGAACATAGCCGCGGCGGTTCAAAAAAAGAATGGCCTGCTCCCTTTTTTCCAGGCAGCTGGACAGGGCGGCTTTCAGGGAGCGGGAGACCAGCCCGAACTGGGGCGCCGCCAAAACTTCCTGATTGAGATCCACCAGTTCCGTTTCGATGTCCGCGGAGGCGCAGACTCTTTTTTTCAAGTTCAGCAGAGCGTATTTTCCAAGCTGCACGTTCCTGACGCTTTCCAAAGAAGGCGTGGCGGAACCCAGGACCACCGGGCAGTTTTCAAGTTTGGCGCGCATGACGGCCAGATCCCTGGCGTTGTAATAGGGCGCTTCGCCGTTCTGCTTGTAGCTGCCCTCGTGCTCCTCGTCCACTATGACGCAGCCGAGATCGGAGACCGGCGAGAATATCGCCGAGCGGGCGCCCACGACGACTCTGGCGTGCCCTTCCCTGATGCGCCACCACTGGTTGTGGCGCTCCTTGTCGCTCTGGGCGCTGTGCAAGACGGCGACCTTGGAGCCGAAGCGGCCCCGGAAGCGGTCGGCGGTCTGGGGAGTCAGGGCTATCTCGGGCACCAAAACGATGGCGGTCTTATTGGCTTTCAGGGCCTCTTCGATGATGTGGAGATACACTTCCGTCTTGCCGCTGCCGGTGACGCCGTGCAAAAGGAAAGCCCCGAATTCGTTTTTCTTCTCCAGAACTTTTTCCACCGCGATCTTCTGGTCCTCCGTCAGTTCGGGAGGAATGTTGGGAAGCGCCGCTTCGTCATCCCTCAGGGACCAGTGCTTTTCCAAAGCGATCTCTATTATCCCCTGTTTTTCAAGGGCTCTCACGGAGGCCAGGTCGCACTCCGCTCTTTCCCTGAGTTCCTGCAGGAGCATAGGCGTCTTATGGTCGGGGGAAGCCGCCTTCAGCATCAGGCAGCGCAACAGATTTCTTTTTTTCCAGAAGCGCTCGGCGACTTTCTTGTAAAGCTCTTCCAGTTCTTCGGGGGAGCGCTTGATCTTTATCACGTGCACCAATCCGAGATCCGTGGCCCGGTGGCGGACAGGAGCCGGCAGGAAGCAGCGCAGAGCCTGGCCCAGGCCGCAGAAATAATAGTCGGAGACGAAAATGGCCAGTTTCATCAAAGGCGGCGTGATCATGGCCACCTTGTCCACCAGGGAGCTGATCTCCTTCAACTCTATGCCCTTGGGAACTTCGGGGTCTTCCTCCACAACGTAGCCTATCCTCTGGGATCTTCCCAAAGGCGCCATGACCCGCGTTCCCATCCGGGCTCCCTCTCTCAAAGATTCCGGAACGCGGTAGGTGTAGTGGGTGTCAAGGTTGGCTTCAAAGGCTATTGAGACGTATTCTGGCATATTTCAATTATAGCAAAGGGAAAACCGCGAAAACTTCCGAAAGGGGAAACTTTTCGTCTCCTCAAGACTGACGTTCTGTCACTGTTTTCCCAAAACGGAAGAAGCGCTCGGAATTGGCCTCCGTCAGTTTTTCCGTTTCCTCCAGGCTGAGCCCCGTCAGCTCCGCATAAGCTTCGGCCACTTCCATGACCTGCAGGGGCCTCACAAAGGGCGGCCTGACCTTGTCGGTGCCTATGTAGGGGCTGTCGGTCTCCAGAAGCACTCTCTCACTGGGAACGCCAAGGGCCAGCTCCTTCACTTTCCTGGCGTTGCTTCTGGTCAGAGTCCCGGAAAAGCTTACGTAAGCCCCCATTTCCAGAAAAGGACCGAGCTGTTCCCTGGAGCTGGAGCAGCTGTGAAGCAAAAAGGGAAGCGGCTTGATCTTGAACTGGTCCTTTAAAAGCGCCAGGAGCTCGGAATAAGCCTTCCTGCAATGAATAACGAGCGGTTTATCGTGTTCGGCGGCGAAGGCCGCTTCCTGCTCAAACCAGGCGCTCTGCCGGGCAAGATCGCTCCCGGGCAGGAAGGCGTCGAGGCCGACTTCCCCCGCCGCCAGGCATTTCGGATGCTTTATAAGCGTTTCCCTGAGGCCTTCCGGTTCCTTGTCGTCAAGGAAAAGCGGATGAACGCCTATGGCGAAATAAACGTCCTGGTTTTGTTCGGCAATGTCCCGGGCTCTTTCCCAAAGCAGCGGACTGTAGGCCGGTATTAAAAAACGCCGCACACCCGCTTCGCGGGCGCGGCGCAAAGTTTCTTCCAGATGCCGGAAAATACAGTCGTCCGTCAGATGGGCGTGGACGTCAAACATAATAAAAATCCTTCCCGTCCTGGGCGCGGGAACGGATCAGCCCTTTTTCAAGAAGAGTCCTGAGCAGCGCTTCGGTCTCCTTTCGGGGATACCCTTTGGCTTCCACCAGATCCTCCAAAGACATTATCCTGTGGCTCAAAGCTTCCAGAAGCGCCTCTTCGCTCACCGCTTTGCTTTCTTTCAAAGGAGCGCTGTGATAAGAGGCGATGACTTCCGCTTTGGGGATGAAATAGCGGGCCCATTTTTCCATTTCTTCCCTGGGGATGGGCATGACGTCTTTGTCCGCCGGCGGCCTGACGGCGGTGTTTAATTGGACGGAATCCGCATGGAGGCTGCGGGACAAAAGGGAAAGGGCTTTGATCTGGTCCTCGTTGTCGTTTATGCCCGGCACCAGGAAGATCTCCAGGTTTATTTTGCCTTTTCCCCTGTATTCCCGGCAGAAAAGCTCCAGACCTTCCAGATATTCCGCGAAGGAAAGATCTTCGACGGGACGGTTGATCTTTTTGAAGGTGGCTTCGTCCGCGGCGTCCAGGCTGGGCATGACGATGTCCGCATTCATGGCCGCCCGGCGGGCCGAGGGATCCATGAAAAGCGTGCCGTTGGTGATGAGGCAGCAGGGCAGGCCCGTGATCTCCTTGATGCCTTTTATGATCTTTTCAAGGGAGAGCGCCAGAAGCGGCTCTCCGGAGCCCGCCAGCGTCACTATGTCCGCCTCGTTGCCGGCTTCCTTCCAGTCCTTCAGTTCCGCCAGGACTTCTTCCGGCGAAAAGAAATCTCTCCTTCGCTTGGTGAGTTCCGTGGTGCGGCCGCACTCGCAGTAAACGCAGTCCAGGGTGCAGGTCTTGAAGGGCAGAAGGTCTATTCCCAGAGAACGGCCCAGGCGGCGCGAAGCCACGGGTCCGAAAATATGCTTGTAACTTGCGGCCATGAGGCCTCCTTAATTTTTCTTGAGATACTCCACCACCTGGAGGACGTCGCTCCAGACTTTTCTTCTGACGTCCACGGTGTATTCCCGCAAAACATAGGAAGGATGATAGGTCGGCATAACGGGAATGGTCATGCCGTCCAACCTGAGAGTGTGGAAAGAGCCGCGCAGGGCGTTGATGCCGGATCTGGTGTTCAGAAGATAGCGCGACGCGAAGGCTCCCAAAGCGATTATTACCTTGGGCCTGATTATCTTTATCTGCCAGACCAGCGCCGGCGTGCAGCAGTCTATCTCGTTGGGCTGGGGATCGCGGTTCATGGGCGGTCGGCATTTCAGGACGTTGGCGATATAGACGCTCTTTCTCGGGATCTTCATGCCTTTTTCGATGATGTCCGTCAGAAGCTCCCCCGCTCTTCCCACGAAGGGCTCGCCCTGCAGGTCTTCATCCTCCCCGGGAGCCTCGCCGATGAACATCAGCTTCGTCTCCGGATCTCCGGAGCCGAAGACCAGATTGTGCCGGTCCTTGAAAAGCGGGCACTGCCGGCAGCCCAGCATGTATTCCCTGAGCTGATGAAGATCCTCAGCCTTGCTTTTGCCCTCGGGGCGGAAGGGCTGGCGGATTTTCTGCAGGCTTTCTCCGGCGGCGTTGCCCGCGCCGGAAGGCGATGCGGCCGACGCGGCCTTTTCCGCCGCCCGCTTTTTTTCCTTCGCCATTTTTTCCAAAAAAGCCTTCACGTCCCCGGGTTCCGGAGGCAGCGTTTCAGGCGCAATGTTCTGCCACCTTCCCAGGGTCATCTCCTGGCGGAGATAATCTTTCACCAGCGGGATCAAAGGCTTGTCGGGACTCATTTTTCCTCTTTGTCTTCCGCTTCGCCGCGGCGCCTGACGCCCCAGAGCCTGGTGACGTCCAGAACGCCGAATTTTTTGAAGCCCAGAAGAATGATGATGGTCAGCACCACCAATATGATGCCGGCGTACTGGTTGCTCCTAAGGGATAAGGCCAACGCCGCCAGGCCCAGGAGCAGGCAGAAGCCGTACAAGACAAGCACGGTCTCGGGATGCGTAAGCCCGCTGTACATGATCTTGTGATGGATGTGCTGGGCGTCGGACTGGAAGGGATTGCCCCTTCTGGCGGTGCGGCGCAGAAAGGCCAACGTGGTGTCCAGGATGGGAAGGCCCAACGCGATCAGGGGAACCAGCAGCGCCACGCTGGTGGCGCTTATCTGTGAGCTCCTTATGGCCATGCAGGCCACCAAAAAGCCCAGGAAAAGCGCTCCCCCGTCCCCCAGGAAGATCTTGGCGGGATAAAAGTTGTAGCGCAGAAATCCCAGGACCGCTCCCAGGATTATGGCGCAGACCACGCTGGGGAAAATAAAGAGCGAAAACTGCTCCGGCCTGGCGTGGGTCAGTATCTGGGAATTGGTGAATATGACCACCGCCACGATGAAGATTATCCCGCCGCACAGCCCGTCCAGACCGTCGCTAAGATTGATGGCGTTGGTGATGCCCACCAGCCAGATAAGCGTGAAGGCCACGGCCATCCAGGGATAGAAATCCAAGGTGGGGCCGAAGGGGTTGGTGATTTTGGCGACGATGACGCCGTTGCCGATGACCAGGCAGCTGGCCACGATCTGGAAAACGAATTTCGTGGCCCAGTTGAGCTGCAGAAGATCGTCCACCACGCCCAACGCTCCCACAATGAGCAGCCCGGCGAAAATGGCAATGGTCTGCGGCTGCAGGAATTCCCTGGCGACTCCGGGATGCAGGAAAGCGGCAAGGGCCGCCGTCAAAGCGAAGGAAATTATAAGCGCCACCCCGCCCAAGCGCGGGATCTGGCGGCCGCCGACATGGCGTCCTCCCACCGGGCCGAAGAGTTTTTTCTTCAGAGCGAACGCCAGGACCAGCTTCGTCAAAAGCCAGGTCGAGATCAGGGCGAAGACGAACAGCACGACGTACAGCGCCGGCTTCACTTCGCCCTGGGGCGTGGAAAAGAAAGCGTAGAACTTACTCATTGCCGCTTTTCACTAAGAGATTTTACACATTCGCTGGTGTAAGCCTTGGAGACAGCCATGGTATCCTTCATGATGCCGTCCTGGGCCCTGAGCCAGGCGTTGCCGGGATCGCTGTGATAGAAATCGAGCAGCGCCTGGATGGTCTCCTTACTCAGGTGGCGTTCGTAAACGGGGATGACGCGCCGCATCAGTTCGTCGGTCTTGATGGCCTGCCTGAGGCTGGGCCTTATTTCCTCCGGCATGGAAGCCACGATGGAGTTGATGGAAAAATCCAGCGTGGAGTACATGTCGGTGGCGATCATCAGTTTCACGACCAGATCGCGTTTTTCTTTGGCTTCCAGATTCACGAAGCCGGCCTTCTGGGCGAAAAGCACGGAGGCGGCTCCCAAAGCGAAAAACAAAACCGTTATTAAGGTGCGGCGCATATGATCGCTCCTTTTAAAATGAAATGTTACTGCGTAACCTCGGCCTTGGAAACGACAAGGCGCAGGGTCTTCTCCTGCAGGATGCCGGTCCTGAGCTCGTCGAGCTTACCGGACTGCTCGAACATCCTGTAGACCCAGCCGATGCTGCGGCCGAACATTCTGGCGTACTGCTCGAGGCGGGGCATGATGTCGTCGGTGGTCAGGACGATCTTTTCCTTTTCAGCGATGTAGGAGAGCAGGAAATCGGCGTTGAGGCCGAGCTTGGCTTTCTCCTCGCACTGGGGTCTCAGCTTTTCGGCCTCCTCCTTCAGCTCTTCCTCTTTCATGCCGCTTCTAAGCTTGTTCTCCAGTTCGCGGCGCAAAAGTCCGTTGGTCTGAAGAGCCACGTAGTAGGGCGGCAGCGGCAGCGGATGGTTCTTGACCAGCTGTTCCTTGGCCAGTTCGCACAGGCGGTTCTGTTCGATCTCGGCCTTGTTCTGGGCGAAGGCTTCCTTGACCTTGACCTTGAGCTCCTCCACGGTCTTGGTGTTGGGATCGATCTTGGCGGCCAGCTCGTCGTTCACTTCCGGAACGATCCTCTCCCTGATGCTTTCCACGGAGACGGTGAACTCCAGTTCCTTGTCGGCATATTCCTTCATGAAGAATTCCGGTCCGGCGTTCAGCTTGAAGCTTCTTTCCTCGCCTTTCTTCATGCCGGCTATCTCGGCGCAGAAGCCGGGGGCCGGGGTCTTGCGGTCCTGGGCGACTTCCACCCAGGAGGATTCTCTCTTGAAGACCTCTTTGCCGCCGCAATAGGCTTTGTAGCTGCAGACGGCCCAGTCGCCGAACTGCGCGGGACGGTCGGTCTTGATCTCTTCGTAGGTGGCGAAACGCTCGGCGGCGTTTTGGATCTCTTTCTCGACTTCCTCGTCCGTCACTTCCGTCTTGCGGCCTTTGAGCTTAAGCCCGGTGTATTCCACGTTCTCGACCTTGGGGGCCACTTCGAACTCCACGGTGAAGGAGAAATCGCCTTCCTGAGGATAAACGGGCTTTTCCTCCATCTTGAGCTCGGTGACCATGTTGAGGCGGTACTGCTTAACGAGGCTTTTGACCACTTTCTCGATAAGGTCGCTCATGGCTTCCTGTTCGAAGTATTCCTTGAACTTTCCCTCCACCATGGAGCGGGGGGCCTTGCCGCGGCGGAAACCGGGCAGCTCTATGAGTTTGCTGTTCTTCGCGAAGGCGCTTTCGTAAGCGGCTTTCAGTTCTTCGCTGCCGACGGTGGCTTTCACCACCACTTCGCAGGGGGTCTTGGTTGAGATTTCAGCTTTGATTGCCATAAATTTATTCTGATTGTTGTGGTTATATTTAGTTTATTCTTTTTCCGTTTCGTTTTCCTCGGGCAGGAGCTCGCCCTGGGTCGGGCCGGACTCTTCCCCGCCCTCTTCCTCGGCTTCCTCTAAGCCGGTGGTGAAGACTCGGGCGGCGGCGACCAGAGAGTCGCCTTCGTCCAATCTCGCGGCCATGACGCCCTGGGTGTTGCGGCCGATCTCGCGGAACTCGCCGGCCCTGGTCCTTATGAGCTGCCCGCCCTGGGTGACCATGACGATCTCGGTGGTGGGATCCACGGTGAAGGCGGAGACCACCTTGCCGTTCCTTTCGGTGGTCTTGATGGCGATCAAGCCCTTGCCGGCGCGGCGCTGGATATGGTATTCGTGGAAGGTGGTGCGCTTGCCAAAGCCCTGTTCCGTCAGGACCAGGACGCTGGTGTTCTCGTCGCTTACGACTTCCATGCCGATGACGTAGTCGTTGTTCTCCAGCTTGATGCCTCTGACGCCCTTGGTGTTGCGGCCCAGTTCCCTGGCGTCCTGCTCGGAGAAGCGGATGGACATGCCGTTCCTGGTGAAGAGGATGACGTCGTCGTTGCCGCCGGTCATCTTGGCGGTGCAGATGGTGTCGTCGTCTTCGAGGTTGATGGCGATGAGTCCGCTCTTGCGCATATTGCGGAACTCGTTGAGTTTCGTCTTCTTGACGATGCCCTTTCTGGTGCAGAGGATGATGCTCTGGGTGTCGTTGAAGCCCGTCACGCGCAGGATGGAGGAGATCTTTTCTCCGCTTTCCACCTGCAGCAGGTTGACGATGGCTTTGCCGCGGGAGTCTCTGGGCATCTGCGGGATCTCATAAGCCTTGAGCCAATAGACTTTGCCGGCTGAAGTGAAGAAGAAGAGATAGTCGTGGGTGGAAGCCGTGAAGACCTGCTCCACGAAATCCTCTTCCTTCGTGCCAACGCCTCTGATACCGGAGCCGCCTCTGTGCTGGCTCCTGAAAGCTGAGACCGGGCAGCGTTTGATGTAACCGGAGTGCGTCACGGTGATGACCGTGGTCTCGTTGGCGATAAGGTCTTCCATCTTCAGATCGTCCGCGGAGCCCGCAAGCGCAGTGCGGCGTTCGTCGCTGTAACGCTTCTTGAGATCTTCCAGTTCGTCTATTATGAGGCCGATAAGAACTTTCTCGTCGGACAATACGCTCTTTAAGAAAGCGATCTCTTTTTCCAGCTCTTTCAGTTCGTCTTCCAGCTTTCCGCGTTCCAGACCGGTCAGCTGATAGAGTCGCATGTCGAGGATCGCCACGGCCTGGGGCTCGGTGAAGCCCAGCTTGTTGATGAGGCCGACTCTCGCTTCTTCCCTGTCTTTGCTGCCCCTGATCAAAGCCACGACCTTGTCGATCATGTCTAGGGCTTTCAGGAAGCCTTCCACTACGTGCGCGCGCTTTTCGGCCTTGGCCAGGTCGAAGGCGGACCTTCTCGTCACCACTTCTTTCCTGTGGTTGACGAAGCTGTGCAGGCACTGCTTAAGGCCGACCGTCCTGGGCTGGCCGTCTTCGATGGCGATCAATATGGCGCCGAAGGTCATCTGCAGCTGCGTGTGCTTGTAGAGCTGGTTCAGAACGACGTCGGGTATCTCGCCGCGCTTGAGTTCCACCACGATGCGGATGCCTTCCTTGCTGGATTCATCCCTCAGGTCGGAGATGCCGGTGATCTTCTTGTCGTTGACCAGCTCGGCGATCGAGGTCACGAGGTTCGCTTTGTTGACGGTGTAGGGTATCTCGGTGATGACAATGTTGTCCTTGCCCATCTTTCCGGGCTCGACGCCCGCCGCACCTCTGATCTTCAGTCTTCCGCGGCCCGTCTTGTACATGTTGATGATCTCGCTGTTGCCGCAGATGATGCCGCCGGTCGGGAAGTCCGGTCCGGGCAGGACGGTCATAAGTTCCTGCAACGACACTTCCGGATTCTTGATGAACATGATAAGCGCGTCGCAAAGTTCGCCCAGGTTGTGGGGCGGAACGTTGGTCGCCATACCGACCGCGATGCCGCTGGTGCCGTTAAGAAGAAGCTGCGGGACTTTGGTGGGCAGCACCGTGGGTTCCGGCACCGTCTCGTCGAAGTTCGGCATGAAATCGACGGTGTCCTTGTCGATGTCAGCGAGCATTTCCTCAGCGAGGGCCGTCATGCGGCACTCGGTGTAGCGGTAGGCCGCGGCGGAGTCGCCGTCGATACTGCCGAAGTTGCCCTGCCCGTCCACCAGAGGATATCTCATGCTCCAGGGCTGCGCCATACGCACCAGGGTGTCGTAAACAGCCGAGTCGCCGTGAGGGTGATACTTCTTCAAGACTTCGCCGACCACGCCGGCGCACTTGGAGTATTTGCGGTTGTGCAAAAGACCTTCCCGGAACATGGCGTAAAGAACGCGGCGGTGCACCGGTTTCAAACCGTCCCTGACTTCCGGCAGAGCGCGGCTGATGATCACGCTCATGGCGTAATCGATGAAGGATTTTTTCATCTCAGCCGAAACAGAGACCGGCTGGACTTTCTCAGTACTGGTATAAAGATTCTGATCCATATTTTATCGATCCTTTAGATGTCAAGATTGGTCACGAACTTAGCGTTCTCCTCGATGAATTCGCGGCGCTTGTCAACGTCCTCGCCCATCAGGATGGAAAATACTCCGTCGGCTTCCACCGCGTCTTCGACTTTCGCCTTAAGAAGCAGTCTGCGGGCCGGGTCCATGGTCGTATCCCAGAGCTGCTCGGGGTTCATTTCGCCCAAGCCTTTGTAGCGCTGGATCTGCAACCCCTTGCGGCCGTTGTCGCGCACTTTCCTAAGGAGCTCGCCCAGGGAGTAGAACTTTTGCGTTGCGTCGGAAGTCGTCAGCGTGCCAAGCGGCAGCACCGTCGGCTCTCCGCCGTCCTTGGGGTTCCTGGCCAGATCCTTTTCGGCGTCCGTCAGTTCATAGTCGGCGCTGAACCACTGGGTGATCTTCAGGCGGCGGCTCTTCAATTCTTCCGCGAACTTAGCCAACATGTGCGACTCGTACAGTTCGAAGGTATCGACCATCGAGGTGTCGTCCACGATGACTTCACCCTCGGCGGCGCCTTCAGGAGGAACTTCCGCCGGCTTGTCGAATTTTTCCTTCAGAGCGATCAGCTCTTCTTCCGACGTGAGATAGTAGACGTCCCTGTCGACCTTGGCGCGGTAAACGGGGAGCTTGCCCTTCTCTTCCGCGACCTTCAGGTATTCCCTGATGTCGACGCTCTTCCTTTCCAGAGCCGCCAGAAGCTGCTCGATCTTCACCAGATTGTCCAATAGCTCACGGAGCTGCTGCGCCTGCATGGGATTCTTGTTGCCCTCCACGGTGCACTGGGCCTCTTCTATGCCCAGGTCCAAAAGGAAGGCGTTCATTTCATCCTCGGTGTTGAGATAGCGCTCTTTTTTCTTGCGTGAGACCTTGTAAAGGGGCGGCTGCGCGATATAGATGTAGCCGTTCTCCAGAAGCTGCGGCATCTGACGGTAGAAGAAGGTCAGAAGCAGCGTTCTGATGTGCGCGCCGTCCACGTCCGCATCGGTCATGATAACGATCTTATGATAGCGGGCCTTGCTGATGTCGAATTCCGTCTTGCCAATGCCCGTTCCGATAGCGGTGATGATCTGCTTGATGACGTCGCTGGACAGCACGTGATCCTCGCGGGCTTTCTCCACGTTCAGGATCTTGCCGCGCAAAGGCAGGATAGCCTGGAAGCGTCTGTCCCTGCCCTGCTTGGCACTTCCTCCTGCGGAGTCGCCCTCCACCAGGTACATTTCGCACATGGCAGGATCGTGTTCGGAGCAGTCCGCTAATTTGCCCGGCAAGGCCGCTGAATCCAAGGCACCCTTACGACGAGTCAGCTCCCTGGCTCTACGGGCCGCATCGCGCGCCCTAGCCGCGTTAATGGCCTTCTCTACGATCTTCCTGGCAACCGTCGGGTTCTCTTCCAGGAAGATCCCCAGTCCGTCGTTGACGATGGACTCGACGATGCCTTTCACTTCGCTGTTGCCGAGTTTCGTTTTCGTCTGACCTTCGAACTGAGGCTCCATGACCTTGACGGAGACCACCGCGCACAGACCTTCGCTGACGTCCTCGCCGGTTATCGAGGTCTGCTGTTTGTTCTTGCCACTGGTCAGCGCCTGTTTGACATAGTTGTTCAAAGACCTCGTCAAAGCCGCTCTGAAGCCCACAAGGTGCGTTCCGCCTTCCACGGTATTGATGTTATTGGCGAAGGAGTAGATCATCTCCTGGTAGCTCTCGTTGAACTGCAGGGCCACTTCCGCTGTCACGTCGTCCTTTTCCCTGTTGAAGTAAATGACCGTGTCGTGGATGGGCGTCTTGTTCTTGTTGAGGTATTCCACGAAGGAAACGATGCCGCCTTCGTATTTGAAGGTCTCTTTCCTAACGGGGCTTTCCCTTTCATCGATCAGGGTGATCTCTATGCCCTTGTTGAGGAAGGCCAGCTCCCTCAAACGCTGCGCCAAAATATTGAAGCGGTAAACGGTCGTCTCGAAGATCTCAGCATCCGGATGGAAGGTGATGGTCGTGCCTCTTCCTTTCGTCTTTCCGATCTCAGTCAGCGGATTCTTTACTTTGCCTCTTTCGAAACTTATGTGATAGACCTTGCCGTCTCTTCTTATTTCAGCATCCATCCAATCGGACAGCGCGTTCACGCAGGACACGCCCACGCCGTGCAGACCGCCCGACACTTTGTAATTCTGCTTGTCGAATTTTCCGCCGGCGTGCAGGACAGTCAGCACGACTTCCGCCGCGGGCTTATGCATCTTGGGATGCATATCGACCGGGATGCCTCGGCCGTCGTCTTCCACCGTCACGGAATTGTCACTATGGATCGTCACCGTGATCTTTTTGCAGAAGCCCGCCAAAGCTTCGTCGATTGAGTTATCCACAACCTCGTAGACCAGGTGATGCAGTCCGCGCTCACCCGTATCTCCGATGTACATGGCCGGACGCTTTCTTACAGCCTCCAGACCTTCCAGTACCGTGATGTTCTCAGCGGTATAGCCTTTTTCGCTCATAGAACCTCTTTATTAGTTAATTATTATATAAAGATATTCTATCAAATGAGCCGAAAAATGTCAAAACGGCCCCCTCCAAAAAAGGCCGACCGCCTTTTAAAGCCCTCCAAGGCCCCAAAAGGCGGTCTTACCCGTCAAGCACGGCTCCCCCTACGAGCAAAGCGCTGCTAAACCACGTCAATTTATTTTATAAGATATTAAATTGCAATACGTTCCGTTTTTTAATCCAATCTTTCTCCTCGTGGAAATCCATTACAGCTACTTGAGGGAAGTTATTTTGTCCGCAATGTCTTTTCTGCCTTTCTTTACGCACCATACACAGAAATAATCTAAGTATCCTATATAAGACTTGTTATCCAAAATTCCGCTCTTCTCTATCAGCGTCATCATATCGTCAGCGCAAGACACCGGGCTGTCATCGTTTAACTTCCTTGTTAAGAATGGTATGTCTCCCATCACAGGACAGCCTTCCTTGGCAATGAAGGAAAGCAACTCGGCAAACTCCTGAGGATCTTCCGTAAGGCAGGCCTCTTCAATGGCAAACGGCACACTCTTATCCTTCTCCCAACCTTCTTTAACGAAAGCCTTGAACCAATTGGTCTCGGAGATCTGACCCAGCCGGCGCAAAGTCAGCATATCCTGCTTGGGCAAAGCCGCCAGATAAGGCTGGACGACTTCCCGCGCGATCTTCTCCTTGTTAATATATTCACCCCAAAACCAAGACGCCCTCAAAAAAGACTCAGGATCGTTTTCAAGCTGCGCCCTTACGCAATTTTCAACCAATTCCTCAAATCCAAATTTAAAGTCGTTCAACCCTGCCTTTTCAAATCGTTCCTCCATATCCGGGCCCCACAATTTATCTATCATATAACCATATACCTTTCCAATCGTATTGTAATAAGGAACGCTTGCACCGGGAATAGGGTAGATCTTTTCCGGTGGATAATTTGTTTTTATGAATTCCCAAGCCTCCTCCCCTTTTCCTATTTCAACTAGGTGAGAGCAATACTGTTCCAACAAAAAGATCGCATCAGGATGTTCCTTTAAAAGTTTGACAGCGGCTTTTTCATAGGAATCATAAGCTTTACAATCCCTGCAAAAGCAGAAAGCCGCCCAAGAATCGCGACTATTAAAAGAGGTGCTTATGGGCGTGGGTATATTGGAAACACGCCATCGTGCGTTCTCGTTCAACGCCTCGTAAAGACCATTGTTACTTTCTTCATTCTTTTTATTTAATTCAAGGGTGTTCATAACCCTTTCAGCTACTCTTGGGATCTCATTGGTCAGATCCAGGAACAAAAGAACATCGGCAATCTCATAATACGTTAACTCATTGTACATATTTTCACTTTGGGGTCTTGAAACAAATCTTAGCCCTCTGCTGGAATAAAGGCTGTTTTCTCCCATTGGAGCGCTTACCAATGCTTTAACAAATTCAGAGAACGAGAATTCTTTGTTTTCCTCGCAACGATTCATTAAACGGTCCTTCAACTCTCGTTTAACGATCCCACCATCATTCTTCAGATATCCCATGGGAAATTTTGCGAAAAACAACCAGTTGGACACTGTTTGAGAAAGATCTCCCTGAGCCAGGATGCGTTTCCACAAAGGTAGCCATTCACTTTGCTGATGTCTGCAGTAATAAGCTTCTTCCTTGGACAAAACAGAAGAAATTCCAATTTCATTATCTATTATTTTTTCAAGCTCTGATTGAGGATCAGAACAAACACACTGCTCTTTTTGTTCGGTGCTTTTCAATATTTCGTTGATCTCGGCTGCCGCCTCCGGAACGTTTCTCGCTAAACACCATTTTTTTAACTTTTCAGCATAATAAGGAAAATCGGGATTGCTCCTTATATCGCTTCTCTTTATCATGTCAAGGATATCATTAGCGCAGATTGCAGGGAAATCATCTCTCAGGTTTAAAATAAGGCAGGATATTCCCACTTGGTCTTTCATGGACGATAGCGTTTTCAAACATTTCACAAATTCATCCGAATCATCGGTCAAACTTGCCAAATACAATGCGCATACGAAATCTTCCTGCTTTTGATATCTTTTTCTCAGATAAAACATGAAATCATCCTTATCAGATATCTCGCATAACCTCCTGACAGTTGGGAAAGACGAGGTTTTTACATTTTCAAGCATCGGTTTCGCTAACCGCTTCTTTATATCTGCATATGAATCGAAAAGCAACGCGTAACGAGATTTATCTTCTCCCTCCCAAAACCATTTTGCATTGCGGCAAAACTCAGTGGGATCGGAATAGAGCTGCCAATAAATATACTTAAATAGCGGATCCGGTTTTTCATCGCCGCGCAAAGGATCTTCCAACAGGAGGCGTAATCTGCAATAATCGGGATAAGCTTCCGTCATAGTACAAATCTTGTCAAAAGGAAAATTCTTTTGTAGAAACTCTTTCGCCTTATCTTTGTCATCCAAATGTTCGCAATAAAATTTTGCGACGAAGAAGCAGTTGGTTTGAATATTGGCAAAATTTTCCAGTTCCTTCATGAATACGTCTTTTAGATCTTGCATTAAAGCAAAGTCCCACATTTCCCACCACTTTTTAACAATATCGTTCTTAATCGGAATCTTATTAAAACCAAAAGAAGTAATATCTCCCAAGCACTGCTTGCCCAAAGAGTTTCCGCTGAATTCTCGATAATCACCTTTTTCCAGTTTCTCAAGTTTGTCCAGCAAAATCTTTTCACTCTCGTTTTTCAGACCGAGAATTTTCAGCACATCGCCTACGCTAAAAAAATGATAAGAATTCCTTGTAGCTATTTTTTTCTGTTCGTCCTTTGGATAGAACACAAATGCAGTGCACGCCGGATAACAGCAATTATCATCAGTTTGTATTTTTAAAAGCGCATCAGAAAAATCATTCAACGTAAAGTGATTCGTTTTGGCGCACAACTCCTTGAATTCGGACGCTAAACTTAACACTTCCGGAACTTCTAAATAATCTGCGTTAAAAAAGTAAAATTTATATTTCGCAAAGTCAAGCCAGTTCGTGACAGATTCCGCCAGCGATCCGTTCAAGAGGATCTCCTTCCAAATCGGCAGCCACTCTTCCTTGGGTGAAGTCCTGTGATATTCCCAGGAAGCCTGAAGGGAATCTGTGATCTCTTTTTCCGCAGCGTATTTTTCAATGTTCGCGGCTAGTTTTTGTTTGGGCGTAAGCGAAGCATTGTTTTCATCCGCAAAAGAAGAAACACAAAGCGCAAAAATGATACTTGCAAAAACAAGCAAAAGATTTGTCTTTTTCATAGCATAACCTTCGGGCGATGGGTTACATGGTTATAAAACTTCATATACTATTTTACCATACTTTTGTGTCAAAAAAAAAAAAAAAAAAGCAAGCGTAAGTCGCTTGCGTTAAACAAGTTGCTTCTTGCTCGCCGCAACTGGCGCAACATTTGATTTGACCCTACCAAAATGGACACCTATCCATTAAGAAACTATATAAAATTCGGTACTCGCGAGTGCCAAATTTCTAAAAGGTATTTCTGGATGGCAGCGAGTGTGCGCTGTTTACAGAATTTTACGTTATGAGCGGAAGGTGACGACGGAACCGGGGGCGACGTTGGATGTCATCCAGCTGTTGCCGCCTATGGTGGCGCCTTTGCCGATCGTCACGTCGCCCAAGATGGTGGCGTTGGCGTAAATTATGACGTCATCTTCGATGGTGGGATGGCGCTTGGAGTTCCTGGCTTCCCTGGCGTTGGGCGGGAAGGATTTGGCGCCTAGCGTGACGCCCTGGTAGAGCTTGACGTTTCTGCCGATGACGGTGGT
>JAFZID010000094.1 GCA_017554565.1 bacterium | reverse complement strand
CTGGTCCCCCGGCGCGATCTTGTTCTTCAGCTCCTTGTAGCTGTAGCGCGGCAGAAGCTCGATGAACTGCACCGTCATGTCAGGCTTTTCACAAGATATGACCGCCGTCTTGAATTCCGCTTCCTTTCCACGGTAACTGGCTTTCACCGTCACCGGCCCTTCCGCCACTCCCTCTATGGCCGCCGACACTTTCGCGTCAGGACGGGCGTTGCCGTTGTCCGTCGTCCACTCTATGAAAGGCTTGGCGTCAAAGTATGACCAGTTGCCGTAGGCGTTCATCTCGTCCGTCACCATTTCGAATTCGCCGTTCCTTTTCGCCTTCAAGCCAAACTTTTTCGAATAGCCCTTCAGGATCCTTTTGTCCGCATGTATCCCCCAGGGTTCCCAGGTGATCCTGATCTCCTCCGCCGGGAAAGTCCTGAAGTATTCGGTGTAAACGGCTTTCAAAAGCGCGCCGTTATCCAAAGTCGAACGCCTGCCCAGTTTTTCGTTCCTGAAAACAAGATCCTTCATTTCGCCGTTATCATGATGGAATTCAATGCTGCCGGGTATCTCCCCCGGATCGAAGAAAGCGTCCTTGCAGGGCACTTCCCCCCCTATGCACTCCTTGTTGAAAAACAGCGGCAGTCCGCAGGGAACGTCCTCGTCGTTCACGAACCAGGAAAAAGCGATGTGGTGCCACTCCCCCGCTTTGAAAGTAACCTTGCTTCTGGTGGCAGCTTTTTTCTCCTTGGATACGGAAGCGATCTTCAGAAGACCTTCCTTGGTCTTCGAGAGAACCATCCCGTTCTCCGGTTTGCCCACGACCAAGATCAAATGCTCGTTCCCGTCATCCGAAGCAAAATTTGGCTTGAACCAAAACGAGACAAAGCCGAACCTGGGCGAGATCTCCAATCCATCGGCATAGTCTATGTCGGAAGCGCGCTTAAAATCTTTGTGCCCGTCCAGGGTAGTGTCGCCCGTCCGCACTTCCTGCGCTCCCGGAAGCGGCGCGGAAGAGAACGGCCAAAAAGTATAGACCGCAGCATAAAGATTCACTGCCGCCAAAACAGAAACGCAAAGCAAAATTCTCTTCATAAACATGATTCCCCTTGATTATGACTTTATTGTAACAAAATAACGACAATTGCGCACATAAAAGGCGATAGTCTTTGCTATAATTGAAGCCATGATAGAAGTCCTGAAAACCTTGCCTCCCAGCCGCCAAGTCATAAGAGACCTGGCAGATGAACTCCTGTCCAGACACCGGACCGGAAGGCTCCTGGACTTATCCGAATATACGCTTCTGCTTCCCGGCAAGCGCGCCGGCAGAAGGCTTCTGGAAATACTCTCTGAACTTTGCGCCGCGGAAAAGATCCTTTTCCTCCCTCCCAAAACCGAGACCGACATCTCCTTCATGCGCTCCCTTTGCCGGGAGTTCGCCGGCGCCAAAACGGCTTCCCCTTTCGAGACCGCCGACATTTGGAGAAAAGTCCTTACTGAAAACAGCGAGGCCCTGCCCGACATCATTACGACCATGAGAGAAGAAGAGGAAAGCGTTCCCGACAATGTTCTCACAAGTCTGGGAGACAGTCTCTCTAAACTTAAAAAGGAACTGTTCCTCAACAACATCGGTTTAAGCGACATCATAGAAAAAGGCGAGCTACCGACCGACGAAGAAACAAAGCGTTACGAAACTATAGAAAAACTTTTCTCCGCTTACGAAACGAAACTGGACGTTTACGGCCTCATGGACGAAACAAGAGCCCTGAAGCTCATCCTGGATTCTCCCGGAAAGGAAATCAAAAAGATCTATCTTCTGGGCTGCCGCGACAACATCCCCTATCTTCTGAAACTTTTCCAAAGGAACGACTACGAGGTCAAAATAATTCTGGTCGGCGAAAGCGAATGGTTCGACCAGACCGGGCTTCTCAGAAAAGACGTGAAATTCCCGCCTACCAAAGCCCAGCGATCCCCCAACACCAAGATCCTCCCCACTCCCCTAGAGGAAGCGGAAGAAATATATCTCGCCCTGAAACAGGAAACCGAGGAGAAAACACTTCATCAGTGCGACGTGACGATCGCTTCCCAGGACAGCGGCATCTGCTCCTTCTTGAGAGTATTCGCTAAAGAAAGTCTGACATTTCACGAAGCTGGCGGCAAATTGTGGCATGAGACCGAACCGGGCCTATTTTGCCAGTCGCTCGCTGAGTTTCTTCGGAATCCCAACGCCAAGGCCTGCATAGAATTTTTGCGTCTTCCCTGCGTGGAACGCGCCGCCATAGCGGAAATAAAAACTTTCCATAACCTGGAAGAAGTGCTTCCTGATTTCACGAGGATACTGACGGAACGATTGGGTGAACATCCCAAGAGCTGGATGTTCGAAGCGAATCCAAATCAAGATCCCAAATTGCTCTTTGCCTTTTTAGAAGAGTTCGTAAAACCCTGGCGCCAAAAGTTAACAAAAAGCCAATGGCTTGATGTCTGGAAAAACACGCTGGCGAAACTCAAAACGAGCCAGTCTCCGGAAAACCAGTCTTCCTGGCAGCAAACTGACGCTCTCGCGGAAACGCTCGCCGCATCGCGCATTGATGAAGAGGAGATAGGCGGAGACGTTTTCTTAAAGCGCCTCGAATCTCAGGCGAAAAAATCGCACGTGACTATCCAGACCGAATCTGACGCCATCGACGTCACAGGCTGGCTGGAAGTCGTGCTTGACGACTCAAGTGTCATTTTCCTCTGCGACATCAACGAGGGCATCCTGCCAAAAGTCAAAAATTCCGATATCTTCCTGCCTGACAAATTGAGGGCCAAACTCGGCATGAGCTGCGGCGAGGACATCATAAGAAGAGACCGCTACTATCTGCGCCTGCTCCTCGATAAGGACGCCAAGACTTATCTCTTCGCCTGCCGCCAGTCCTTGGACGGCACCTACAGGACCTTGAGCCGCCTCCTCTGCGACGAGAGCGAAGATCCCATAGACCGCGCGAAATATGTCGAGGAATTCTACGCCAAGGCTCAAAGCGGTTCAGCGAACCTTTACGCTTCTCTTTTCCTGCCAAGATCAAAAGGAGACGCGTTTCCCGCTTCTTTTATTCAAACGGTCAGAGACAGTCTTTCATCCATCAGCGCCTCGAAGCTTAACTCTTTCAGGGAATGCCCTTTCAAATTCGCCCTGCAGCAGATCGGCGTGCAATCCCCTATGAGGATCTTCCGCGAACTGGCCCCGACCGTTTACGGAACCTTAGCCCACCAAATAATGCAGAAATTCGCCGAGGCCAAGATCCGAAAAGAGCTGCCTTCCGACGAGGAAAAAACCAACGTCTTTTTCGCCGAGACCATACAAGCCCTCTGCCGTAAGATATTCGGGCCCTCCCTTCCCCCGCTGGCGAATTTCCAGATCATGCAGCTTCGGGAAAAGCTCGCCCTTTTCTCAAAGGAACACCTCTCTTGGGAACAAGCCGGCTGGGAGATCGTCATGGCGGAGGAGAAATTCGAAAAAGAAATAAAAGGCGTTAAACTGACGGGAAAACTTGACAGGCTAGACCGTAATACCAAGCTGCAAAACGCCGTTTGCGTAATAGACTACAAAACCGGCGCCTCGGTCAAAGATGAAAAGGAAATGCAGAAAGACCTTCAGCTGCCAGCTTACCTGAAGCTTCTGGAGGGCCGCTTTCCTCCCGAGATCCCGCGTTCCTACGCCTTCGTTAATTTCAGCGCCGACAAAAACCAGGAAAAGCTCTACGCCCAGATCCCCTTGGAAGAAGGCGGCGAAGGCATAATAGAAAAAACCCTTGATGATATTCTGCAAAGCGATTTTTCAAACATCTTCCCTCACAAGAATTGCCGATTCTGCCCCTACAGGACGGTCTGCGAATTATCTGACAAGGAAAGGATACCCAGGATAGAGGAGATGATAGGATGCCGGAAATAATTAAAAACACCGCCATCATAGCCTCCGCCGGGACCGGCAAGACCTACCGCCTCGCCATGCGCTACATCAAGCTTTTGAGCCTGGGTGCCAAGCCCTGTGAGATCCTGACGCTCACTTTCACCAGAGAAGCCGCTGCCGAAATGCTGGAGAGGATCCTTAAGATTCTTTCCAAGGCGGCCCAAAGCGACGAGGCCGCAAGTGTGCTGCAGACTGCCGCCGAATTGGACAAAGTCCCGTCGAAGGAAGACTGCGCGAAATGGCTGTTTTCAATGCTGGATGATCTTTCCAAGCTGAAGATCTCCACCTACGACAGTTTTTTCAACGACATTCTTCGCTGCTTCGCCTTCGACATGGGGCTGGACGCCAACATTAACATTCTGGAAGGCAGCGACGAAAAGCGTCTAAACGAAAAGGCTCTGGACGATCTTCTTCTGGATTATCAAGGGCATGGAAAAGGGAAGGAATTCTATGAAAACTTTTCCAATCTCAACGAAAGTAAGGAGCTGAGAAAAGTCGGGCGCAGCATACTGGAGATACTCAACGGCATCACGAAGGAAAGTTTTCTCGTCCCGAAGGAAGCCGTAAACTCCCTCGCCTTCCGGAACGAAGAGAAGCCACCGGAACCAATCGAATTCAAAACCATTGACAACAAGCCCTTGAGCGTCCTGGATACCTTGGCCAGGGACTTGGCCTTGGCTGCTGTATATAAAAAAGACCTTAAGAGAAACTCTCAAATCGAAAACATATTGGAATGCGACCCCGTCAGTTTTGAACCCATTGCGAAACTGAAACTGACGCCGGAGAGCCTCGATCGTCTGAAAAGCTGGCTTTGCTATTTCGGCGCCAGGGAGATCAAGCGGAAAGCCGCCGAGACCAAAACCGCCTACCGGCTGGCGGAGGAATACGAAAGCAAACTTCTGGCGCGCAAGTTCAGGGAGAACAGCTTCACCTTTCTTGACATCACCCGAACTGTGGGAAGGATCATAGCCAGTCCCATTCTGGGCCTTGACATATATTTCCGTCTGGACGCGCGCATAAAGCACATCCTGATCGACGAATTCCAGGACACCAGCTGGACGCAATGGGAAATCATGAAGCCCCTGGTCGATGAGGTCATGTCCGATACGGAGGGAAGAAGCCTCTTCGTTGTGGGCGACCTGAAGCAGGCCATTTACGGCTGGCGCGGCAGTTCTCCCGAGATCTTCAGCCGCTTCCTCAAGCATTACGCCGGGGCAATAGAAAAGCACCTGCTTTTCGAAAGCTACCGCTCCGCTCCGGAAGTTCTCGAGCTGGTCAACAGAATCTTCTCCCTTTCCTGTTACAAAGGTTGGAGAGAAACAATTGAATTTCAAGAGCACGTTTCCTCGGGAGGTGAAAACGTTCCCAAAACCGGGTACAGCCGGCTCGCCATGATCCGAAGCGAAAACCCCCGCGAAAACAATCTTTTACCGGAGACCGTAAGGCTTTTGAAAGAGATCCAGCCGCATAAAAAAGGCTTGCTGACAGCCGTACTGTTCAGGAAAAACGATCAGGCGGAACAACTGCTGTCACTTCTCAACGACGAAAACATTCCCTGCACAAATTCCGCTAAAGTCAAGATCATAGATTTCCCCGAGACAAAAATCATTTTGGCGTTCTTCAGGCTGATCGCCGATCCCGGCGATCTCGGTTCGCTCTTTTTGCTTAAGAATTCCCCCCTCGGGGAACTTTTCGAAGAAAAAGGCCTGGAGGAAGCTCTCGCTTTCTGGCGCCGCCAGATCATCCGCGACGGATACGCGGCGGTCACGGCGCGTCTGGCCAAATTATGGAAAGAAACCCCCGGAAACGAAGAAGGGAAAAATGTCTCGGCCAAAAGGCTGGCCGACGTCACCGTCGCCGCTTCCTCATATCCGAGCCAAACGCTCTCCGATCTGGAAAGTTTCATTTCTTTCGTTGAGGAATATCAGCGTCCCAGGGAGAAATCCGATCCCGGCAAAATTATCGTTTCCACCATCCACACCGCCAAGGGCTTGACTTTTGACATGGTCATACTGCCGCTTTTCCAAAGCTCACTTGACGACATTTCCAAAACGAAATTCATCAAGGAAGAGGAAGAGAAAGAAGAAAAGAACAACCTGTCCGCTCCAAAATGCACAGCCTTCATTAAAAAATGCAACAAATTCGCCTACTTCGCCTCCCCCCAGTATGAAAATATGGAAAAAACTACGCGGGATAAGCAAAGGATAGAGAACGCCAATCTGACCTATGTTGCCATGACCAGGGCGGCCAAGGCGTTGTATGTGCTTTTCCCTTATGCCAAAGACCCTGGGACCAACCAGCTGCGCTATTATCTGAAACAATACGTTGAAGGCGAAGACAATTTCAGTGAAGATTTCGCGGGCTACGGCATAACTTATACGCATATTGGCAGCGCCGAATGGTACGAAACAAACGGTGGGGAAAATCCCGAACCCGAAGAAACACTTCCCGTTTTAACTCCGCCCTCTTTCGACAAAAAGATCTCCCGCAGGAGGCAGACCGTCTCCCCTTCCAAGCTTGGCGAAGAGGAAAGAGAGGAAGAGATCAGCGACGAGATCCCCTTCGTCGCCAAGGAAAGAGAAGAAGCCATGCGGCGCGGCAGCGCCATCCATAGCTATTGCGAGAGCATCCTCTGGCTAGGAGATGCGGTCTCGCTTCCAAAGGAGGAGCTCGCTGAAGCGAAGGCGGTGGTGGACGCTTACGTCGCCAGACATCCAAAGAACGTTTTCGTCAAGCCCGCGGAAGCATGCGAGGTTCGGCGCGAGATGCCTTTCATGGCGCTTGTGGAAGACAAACTGGTGAAAGGCATCATGGACAGGGTGCACTTCTTCCCCAGCGCCCAGGCTCCGGAAAAGATCGTCGTTTACGATTTCAAGACCGGAAGCCCCCACGAAGAAAATCAGATCCAGATAGACTTGTACGCGAAGGTGCTGCGGGACATTTACGCCATAGAAGATGTTTCCGGTGAATTGATCTACCTGGAACAATAAGCGAAAAAGCCTCCGCTATCTTTCTTGCGTCATCTGCCTCTGTAGCTTGTGGAAGCCGTGGCGGTTCCTATGGATGATGAGCCGCAATAAACGGTATAGCTGCTGCCGCTTGTTAATTCCGGAAGCGAGATCAAGGCGTTGGATCTCCTGCCGCCTCCCCAGCCGCCGCCAGGTCCGCCGCCGCTATTGCCGGCATAATTGCTGGGAACGCTGAAAGTGTAAAGCTCGGTATTTCCGCTTTTCACTGTAAGCGTCGAACCGGCCGTCACGCTGCCGGAAACGTCGATGACCGCCTGTGAGCCCGTAGTCGCCGTTACTGAGTTGTTGCCGCCGCCCAAGCCGAGGACGGTCCCGCCCGTAATATACAGAGCGTAACGTTCCGCAGCATCGAGCCCGCATTCCGGATCAGACGCTCCGCAGGCTATGATCGTCCCGCCTTCAATAAACAAGTCGCCGTTGGAATCGATGCCGTCGTTGTTCTTCGCCACGACCGTCACCGTCCCGCCTTTTATGTACATGTCGCCGGCGGAATTCAAACAGTCGTCATAAGTGCTCACGTTCAAGGTTCCGCCTTCGATGGTCATCACCTTTTTGCTTTCGATTCCTTCACCGTTGCGGCCGGTGGTAGTCACGCTTATGGTTCCGCCCAATATATCGACATTCCCGTCAACTTTTATGCCTTTGGGCGAAGAAGTGTAAGCGTCGTCTATTCTTTCCGTATCGCCGGTGTAGTTGGTGTTCTCTGTCGTGCCGTCGTTGTAATAGAGACCGCCAGTAGTGCTGATCGTCATGTTGCAGTTCGTAACGATCAGATTCCCGTCCACGTTGATGCCTTTGCCGCCGGAACCCGTGGCCGCAAGCGTAAAGTCGCCGCCGTAGATCTTAAGATCGCCGTCGCATTTTATAGCCGCGCAGGCCGTGGCGGAAACATCGTTCGTGTCGCTTTCGTCCCACATGCCCTTGCCGGCCGTCGAGATCTCAAACGTTCCTCCGGAGATAGTCATGTCGCCGCCGCTTTTCATACCCTTGGCGGCGGTGGCGGTGGACGAGCATACGATCTTTACGGTCGTCGCGTTGCCCAAGTCATCGGACACCGTCATGGCGTCGTCGCACTTCAGGCCTTTGACGTCTATGGCCGTCACGTTCAAGGTGAGCTTTCCTCCCCTTAGGAACATTTGCCCGTCGTATTCTTCGTCCTCCTCGTTCGCCTCGACCTGGACGCAGTCGTCGCCGGCGGAAAGCACCGTAACGCTACCGTTCTTCATGTCGAAATACTGTCCGATGTGCAGCCCGTCCCCCAAGGCGTCGTTGACGATTATGCTCCCGGTGAAGGTCTTCTTAAGTTCCAAGTATTCCCCGCACTTCAGGGCGTGCTTGGTGTTGCCGGTCACATAGATCGTCCCGGAGCCTTTCACCTCCGCGTGCCCCTTTATAATAAAGCAGCCCTTTTGCTTGCCGTTGCTGCAATCGGAAAAGGTGTTGGTTCCGTTCACGGTAAGGTTGATCCTTTTCCCGTTGGCGATATTAAACGCCGCGCCGGAAGGATTGTTCAGAGAAAGGTCCGTTATGTTGAAAGTCGATTTGAAGGAACCGGAGATCGAAAATTCCCCGTCCTCCGAAGAACCGGAGAGGAAGTAGGAGATCTCCCCGCAGGTGTTGGTGCCGACTTTTTCGCTCTGGGCAAGAGTCACATGAGCACCGCTCATAGTTGCGCTGACGTAATTCGTAATGTTGTCGGCTATCGAGACCGTCGCAGTGTCTCCCTCGTAAACGACATAGACCGTGTTGTCGGCCTGTCCGGTACCGGATTTCTCTTCCAAAGAGACCATCACCTTGAGATCTTCGAACTTTCCCTCGGGGAAATCAGCGGACGCGTCCCAGGTCGCGCGGAAAGCGCCGTTGCCAGTGATCGTCCCGTCTGCTCCCTCTCCGGACAAAGTCGTCAGCGCGAAAGCCTCTCCGTCCCCTTCCTTTCCAAAGAAAGCGACCGCATATTCCTGATCGTCCTCTCCGCCTTCCACGACGTAGTCGATATCGACTTTGCCTTCCCAGGGCGCGCGGGATCTGATCTCCACGCTCTTCAAAACTTCCGCCCTAACGCTCAAAGCAAACAAGGCGGCAAGCAAAGAAAGGCTCATTATTTTTCTTTTACTGAAAAGGAAAGCGAAAACCGCCAAGAACATTATTCCTACTATAGGTTCCGGCACGAGCGTGACCGTAATGGTCTTAGTGTCGAGCGTGTCGCTGCCGCTTTCTATTACGTGCGAAAGAGTGTAGATCTCATCCAGGGAAAAATCATCGCTTTTGTCCGTCAAATAGTTCCAGCAGAAATAACCTTCCGCGCCTTCCTCGGAATCGGAGAAGATCGTCGTCTCGGCGAAGCTGGCGGACTGGGCCGTCACGCGGCAGGTCCTGTTTGAACCATCGGCCCACTTGGCGCTGTAAGGAAGCTCGTCGGAAACCTGCAGCTCGAAGGTCGCGCCGATCGACGCGCAGTCAAGCGCAATGCCATTTGACCAGACTTCCTCCGCTTCCGCAAAGCACAGCGCGGAAAGCAACAAGGCAAAAAGCCAAAAAAGTTTTTTCATATTGTTTATATCCTTCTGCTGAACTGCAGGAGATAGAGATCGTAGTAGGCGCCTTTCCTGGCCATCAGTTCTGCGTGGCTGCCTCTTTCTATGATCTTGCCGTTGTCAAGGACGAAGATCTCATCCACCTTGTGAATGGTGGAGAGGCGGTGGGCCACGATCATAGAAGTTCTTCCGATCATCAGTTTGTCGATGGCGTCCTGGATAAGGTGCTCGGTGGCGGGATCCACGTTGCTGGTGGCTTCGTCGAGGATCAATATCCTCGGGTCGTGGGCCAGGGCGCGGGCGAAGCAGAGCAGCTGCTTTTCGCCGG
>JAFZID010000093.1 GCA_017554565.1 bacterium | reverse complement strand
GGGCAGCCCATGTTGATGTCTATGATGCCGGCGCCCAGATTCTCAAGCTGCGAGGCGGCGGCGGGCATGAATTCCAGGTGCGATCCGAAAAGCTGGACCGCCAGGGGATATTCGCTTCCGTCGCTTTTCAGAAGCGCCCGGACTTTGTCGTGGGCGTGGATGACGGAATGGCAGCTTATGAGCTCCGTATAAAACAGTCCGCAGCCGCCGAGGCTGCGGACTATCTGGCGCATGGGATAGTCGCTGTAGCCCGCCATGGGCGCCAGCGCTATGGGAGGGTCGAAGGTGAGCCCTCCGATTTGAAGGGCTTTGAGCACTATTTGCCGACGGCCTTCTTGTAAAGGGCCTCGTTGTCAGGCAGGTAGGTTTTCAGCTTCGCGATGCGGTTGGAATCCGAGGGGTGCGTGCTGAGCATCTCCGGAACGGAGGAGCCGCCGGCTTCCATGAAGTTTTCCCAGAACTTGATGGCTTCGTTGGGGTCGTAGCCGGCCCTGGCCATGAAGTTCATGCCGATCTGGTCCGCTTCGTATTCGTCGTCGCGGCTGAAGGGCAGAGTCACGAAAAGCGAGGAGCCCACGCCGTAGGCCGCCAGCACCGCGTCGGCGTTGGCTTCGGAGACGCTGCTGCCGATGACGCTTCCCAGCACGCTGACCATGGTCTCGGTGCCCATTCTTTCAACGCCGTGGCGGGCGACCGCGTGGCCGATCTCGTGGGCCATGACGGTGGCCAATTGCGCGTCGTTCTTAGCGTACGGCAGGATGCCGGTGTACACCGCGACTTTGCCGCCGGGCAAGCACCAGGCGTTGGCGGTCTGGCTGTCGTTGAAGACCACGAACTCCCAGTCCCAATCCATGCCCGGAGTGTCCTGCTCCGCAATCTTGGCGATGCGTTGCCCGATGGTCTTGATGCGGTTGTTGATGGCGTAGTCTGTCAGAACGACGCTGTTGGTCTTGTAAACGTTGTAGGCTTCCAATCCCAGGGCTTTCTCTTCCTCCACGGAGGTCATGATGAAAGCCGAGCGTCCCGTGACGGGGACCGTGTAGCAGGCCTGAAGCAGAAAAGCGGCCAGAACAAGCGCGAAAAGGGAAATGTGACGCATAATTTTTCTCCTGGATCTTAAGGGATAATTTTCTTTCATTATAGCAAAAGGCCGCCTGCAAGTTCGGCCTCCTCTTTTCACCCGGGTGGCTAAGTTGTATAATTGTATCCATGCGAAAATGTTTTTTCAGATATTTTGCGTTTTTCATCTTCGGGTTTTCCGCCCTCTGCTGCAGAGGCGGCCATCGTTCCCCCGGGGAGGAGTTTCTGCTTTCCTCCGACGCGGCCGCGGAGATACTTTCCGCCATGGCTCCCTGGCCCACCAACAGCGCCATCGTGGCGCTCTCCGGCCGGGACAAGATCAAGGCGGGGGAGCTGACGGGCTGGCAGCCCGGCGAAGGGCAGTTCGCCCAGGCGCTGGCGCTCACCAAGCTCTCGGAGGCGCGGCAGAACGAGCTATTGGAGATCTACCGCCGGGCGGAGACGAATTTTCTGGCCTATACGGAAGCCAGGGACGATTACAATTACCGCCGCTACTGGGCGCTCTACGGCCTTTACGAGCCGCCTGAGAAGCCTAGACTGAACCTTGTGGAGTTTCCCTCCGACATGCCGGAGGAATTCCTTTATTTGCTGGACGGGCTGCAGCATTTCTACAACGACGAACCGGAAGTCGCCAGGGAGCATTGGGAAAAACTGGCGGCGCTGCCCCTGAACAGGAAGACTTATTGCGCCAACTGGGGATTGGTCCTGACGGCGGAGTCCTTCGCCGAGAAGGATCCCTACAGGGCTTTGAGGGAGCTGGAGAAGCTTAGGTTAGAGATCAACAAAAGCAGCGGCCGGGACGAGAAGCTGGCGGCCTGCCTTCTGCGCTTCGAGGCCGCTTCCTACGCCGCGGTCACCAACTATCCCCAGGCCATGAACTGCTATTTCGCCCTGAATCTGCTGGGCTTCCGCCACGAGGAGATGGTCCGCCACATCGCCAACCTTATATTGCGCACCAAGGGCGCCGATCTTTCCGTGGCCGCCAGGAACAGGGCGGTGGCGGCCATGACCACCTGGCACGCCGCCACTTTTTATTCCGACCTCAGGCTTCTTTGTTTGTCAGACGAGGACGCGGAGGCCGTTAAGAACTGGCTCAGGGCCCTGAAGAAGGAAGGCAGCCTGCAGGAAGTCGCCGATCTGGCCGCGGTGGCGGCCTACCGCATAGGGGACAGGGAGATGACCAAGGAAGCCTTGGATTCCGCCAGGGCCATGGCGCCCTTCGCCGCCTGGATCCTTGCCAAGAGCAAGCTGTCGTCCGGCGATTGCAAAGGCGCCGCCAGCGATCTGGCGACGGTCTTCTACAGTTTCCAGAACCTGCCGGAAAATCTGAGGGACGAGATCGGCCACGAGCTGGCGCTTATATACCTTTCCTTTGAAAACTACAAGGAGGCCCTGAAGGTCGCATTGCTCTCGGGAGACTGGGAGGAGGCCTCCTACGTCGCCGAGAACGTGCTTTCCATAAGCGAACTGGAGGATTTTATAAGGGAGCGGGAAAAGGCCTCCGAAAAGCGGGAGGAGCCCCTGGACGCGCGTCTGAGATATCTCCTGGCCCGGCGTCTGGCCAGGGAAGGGGAGCTTTCCGCCGCGCTTCCTTATTACCCCAGGCTGCAGCGCTCCCTGGCGGAGCAGCTGCTGGCTTCCCTGGCCATGGGCGCCAACGGGAGCCTTTCTCCGGAGGAGAGGGGCCGGGCCAGGGCCGACGCCGCCCGGGCGATCTACAACGGCGGCGAACCGCTCTACGCCGCGGAGAACGCGCCGGACTATCTGATCAACGAGGGGAAGGAAGCCCTCAGCGGCTTCTGGCAGCGGCAGCTGAGGAGCCGCCGGGGCAGCCAGCTGGCGCCCTTCAGCGAGAACGAGATCCAGCGGGTGAAGAGCAACACTCCTGATCTTTCCGCCCGGGAGCGCTGCCTGCAGCTGGCCCTGAAGGAGGTCGATCTGGCCTCCGAACTGCTTCCGGACAACAGCGAAGTTTTGGCGGAACTTTTTTGCGACGCCGGCAAATGGACGGAAAACTGCGACGAAAAGACCGCCCGCGGCCTTTACGAAAAGCTTGTCATAAGATGCCCGGAGACCAAGCCGGGCCGGGAGGCCCAGGAGCTGCACTGGTTCCCGAAGGAAGACTGAGCGGACATTTTCCGCCAGAGGGAACGCGGGGCCTCGGGCCCCGCGTTTTTTTATGTAAAAAAATACTCCTTTTATGTTAAAATAAATAAATAATACTTAACGATTTCTACATACGGAGAGAACGCGCTTATGAAATATGTCTTCATCGCGGTCCTGGTGCTGCTTTGTCTTCTTTCCCCCTATTTGTGCGGAAGGAAGAGCGCCAGCCTTTGCCGTGAACGCTTCGGCGCTCCCTGCGCCGAATTCGGCCTCAACGAAAGGCCCTTCGATTTCAGCGTGGGATACCTGCGTTCTTCCTTTTATCTCAACGAACCTTTCTCCACCACCGTCTCCTCTATGGGATTGCGCCCGGAAGTGGTGGATGTTTTCCGCGATATTTTCCTCAACGTCTCCGGCGAGATCGTCCACGGCCCGAAACATCTCATGTGGGGCGCGGTCCACAGCGTCTTCTCCCTTTCCGGGAAGGACTGGAAATTAAGCGGCCAGGAATGGGTGACCAACAGGATCTTCGGCGCCAGCGAGCGCTTCGTAAAACTGGACGACGTCGCCCAGGAAGCCGAAGGCTCCCTTTTCGTTTTCCAGAACTGCAGCCTGCGGGAGGAAAAGAACGGCAAGGAAAATGAAAAATACTTCTCGGCGGACAATCTCGCCCTCTGGCCGGGCCTGGCGGCGGGCGCTCTTGAATCCAAGACCAAAAAGGGTGAAAAAAGCTGGGAGAGCGTGACCAAAGCCTCCCTTTTGAAATTCAGCGAAGGGCGGGTGAGCAACCTCGACCTCAGAGTTACAGGAGAACTTCAGGAAAGGGGCAGGGAAAATTACGCCCTGGATCTGAAAGCCGCGGAGTTTTCCCTGAAGGAGGAGGATCTGGGAGCATTGGAGCTCAGTTTGAAATACTCCGGCCGCAGCCTCGCCTTCCTCAAAAACGCTCTGTCCCGCAGCGCCCAGAAGGAGACTTTGACGGAAGCGCTGGACAACGAGGATCCCAAGCGCTTTTTGGAGAGCGAGCCTCAAGCCGAGCTCTCGCTTTCCGCCGCCGGGAAAAAGCCCTTCAGCGCGAAAGTGAAGCTCTCCCTGAAAGAGAACGGTTCCGCCGTTTCTTCCTGGAACGATCTTTTGGACCTCCTTTATTTGGAGGCGGAGCTGGAGGGGAACGTTCCCGGGTCGCTGGAAAAATTGGGCCTGAAAGCCGGCGGCGAGCCTCTCAAGATCACTTATGACAAGGGTCAATTATCAATAAACGGCGAAGCGAAGTAATTATGAAGATCATTAAAAAAGCCCCCATCCTTCTTCTTCTTCTGGTCGTTGTGCTGGCGCTGCTGCCGGTCTTGAACGGCTATTTCGCGGAAAAGGAGATCCGCTCCTTCTTCCAGCGCTCCCCCCTGGGGGAGGAAGCCGTGAGAAGCTACGACAAAGGCTATTTGAAATCTTACTGCCTGGTGGAGTTCAACGCGCTGGATCTTCTGAAGGGATACCTGGACGAGAACCAGAAGGAGCAGTTCATGGGAGTCCTGACCTCGGTGGTCATGCGCTCCTCCTTTGAGATCTACCACTGCCCCTCCCTGAAGGACAAGACTTTTTACTGCAAGGGCGAAGGCCAGACGGTTCTGATCGCGCCGGGGAACATTGAGAAGGCGATGGATCTCAAGGCCAGCCTGGGCTGGGACGCCTGCGTCAGGGCCTCCTTCGTCATTCCCGGCGGCACGCTTTCCAACGAGATCATGGAAAGCCTGATGCCCGGGCTGGCGGTGGCGGAATCCTTCACCTGCGACGTCATGGACATCAAAGGCAACCTGACGGTCCCGCTTTCCGGAAAGACCACCTCCTTCGACTGCCAGGCCGTCGGCGCGAACATGGGGGAGGGCGGCTTCAGCAATTTCTTCCTTAGGGGCGGAAGCCGGATCGTAAGCGAGAACGTGGTGGCCTATTCCCTGACGGGAACGCTGCAGGAAGTCAGCGGCGGAAGGATCTCCGCGGATTCAGGCTTGTGCATAGTGACGGGCTCCGTCAGCAACAAGCTGCACAACACCCGCATGAAGGTGGAGGCGGAGACCGATTGGGACGGAGAGAAACTGCCCATGCGGCTGGACTTTTCCCTCTCCAACTGCCACTTCGGGAAGTTCAACGAATTCAGGACCAACCTGGCCTCCTTGAAAAAAGCCAAGAAGAACGGCTTCAATTTGGGGATCATCTCCCAGGTGGCGGGCGCCTTCGACAGCATCAAGGAGTTTCTGCGCTTCGGCCCCGCCGCGGGCTGC
>JAFZID010000092.1 GCA_017554565.1 bacterium | reverse complement strand
GGGCGGAAGGCTCTGGAACATGCGGCAGAAGCAGTTCCCTGAGGGCGGAGGTTACAAGCATTCTGAGGAAATTGTTTTTCAACTTGCTGCTTAATTCGGGAAAGAAGATGCTATAAAAGATAATTTATGTCAAGGAAAAATATTGGCTTTGCCAATTTTTTTGTGAAAGAGAAAAGCATCGCGAAAGAAAGACCTGAATTTTTAAGGGCTGTCCCAGATAACCAGGTCGATCTAGGATAGTCGCATGAGAAAAAGTCGATTAAGTTGATATAAGCGAAGCAGATTGATGGAGTTGTTTGTCGCAGGCACGACAGCCAGGCTTGCTACTCGACTGGTAGGTGTTTACCGGAACACAGCAGCATTTTATTTCGGCGCTTTCCCGTTTACAGGAACTTGCGCAAAAAAGGCAGTTTGTCCCATAAAACTCATAAGGGTTCCGCGTTTGTCCTCATTCATGCGCGTCGGGATTTGCAGGGCTGAAATCCATAGAAAACGATCTGCTGACGGGATATGATAAAAAGACTGTGAAATCAGTTGAAAACGATAATGTGGAGATTCCATGGAATAGCGGGAACACGCCGGGAATTTCCAGTTTGGGAAGGAGATACAAGCATGAGCGCAACAGCGGTGGGTGGACTTGATCTCGTTATGGTGGGGGCGGCGATTCTTGTGAGGATGGCAGCTCAGTCCCGGGAACAGCAGCGGCGGATGGAAGCGGAGCGCCGGAGACGGGAGGAACATCAACAGGAGCTCCAGCGCCAGACGGAGGAAAGGGAGCGGCAGCGTCTCAGGGAAGAGGAACGCCAACGTCAGCTGGAGGAAAAGGAGCGGCAGCGCCGCATGGAGGAGGAACGCCAGCGGAGTATTAAACGGGCCTGGCAACAGACCCGCCAGATACTTCAGGGAGAAATTGAACAGGTACGGAGCGCCCCGGAACGTCAAAAGCTTGCCGCTTCGCTTGAAGGGATGGCATCGTCCTGGCTTCGGGCCATGCGTGACAATGACATTGCGGCAGCGGAAAAGGCCGTGAGCGATCTGAGGCAGAAGATTTTCTCCGCGCGGGCCGATGAAAAGATGCTGGATTCCCGGAGCGATGATCTGTCGCAGCTTCTGGAGAAACTGGGCAGGGAGGCCCCCGGGGGCTTTGCGGAGGAGCTGGAAGCCTTGCGCAAGGAGAAGGGCGAAAGTATCGGTCATCTTTCCATTGAGGAACAGGCCAAAAGAATCGGGGCCCTGAAAGCGAAGACCCACAAGCTGGCCGCTGAAATCGCTCAGGCCAACGCTCTTTCGCTGGACGATCTGGTGGAAGAGGCCGTTTTCATCCCGGAAGCTCCTGGCGAAAACCCGTCGGAAGACGAGGATTCTGCGACGGGCGTGGAGCTAGTGGCGGACATCTGCGAATTTGGTGAACGCCTCGCCTTCTTTGACGAAGATGAAGCGGAACGGCTCAAGCCGCTAGTTGTCGAGGCGAAGCGGGGCGCCAGCATGGAGAGGCTGACGCTGATTCGCAGACAGATCAAGGCGGCTTATGGACGCCTGAGGGAAAACGCCGTCCTGACGGATATGTTCAAGCGGGATATGCGGGATTTCCTGCCGCCGATGCGCAAGGCGAAGGGGACGGAAAAACTGTGCCGGCGCATGGAGGAACTGCTGCTTGCCCCTGTTGTGACGCGCGAGGCCTACAACGGGATCTACCGGGATGTGAAAAAGGTCTTTGAGGAGCAGATGGAAGCCATTACGGACGCCCTGCTTGCCGAAAAGGTGGAGCGCACGCTCAGACAGATGGGCTATACGCTTATGGACGAGGAGGGCAAACCGGTCGAGCTGAAGGCCGGTGAGGTCCGTATGCTTTCAACGCCCTATGAGGGGTATCGGGTCCGGGTCAAGGTCGGGCAG
>JAFZID010000091.1 GCA_017554565.1 bacterium | reverse complement strand
CTCTCGTCCGCCTCCACCGCCAGAAGCGTGGTCATCATCTTCGTCATGGAGGCTATCTCCAGGGGATCTTTCTCGTTCTTCGCCCACAGCACGTCGCCTTTGCTGGCGTCTATGAGGACGCCGCCTTTTATGGCTCCCAAGCCCTTCACGACGTCTCCCCGCTTGACCTTGCTGATGTTCCAGACCGTGGCCAGTTTCTCCTTGGGCAGTTCCTCCTTCTTCTCCGGCAGCTCGGGCACCTCTATGGCCTCCAGCTGCTCCACCAAAGTCTTAGGCTCTTCGGAAACTTTTCCCTTCCCTTTTCCGGGCAGGGCTATTATGACGATCGCGACGGCCGTTATGAGAATAAGCAGAAGATACTTGTACTTTTTAAGGAAGGATGCCATTTTTCTATATGATGGAAAGTTTTTTTAATTGTGTTTTGAGATCCTCGAGATCCCGGTAAAGAATAGTCTTGAGCCCCAGCGCCGCCGCGCCTTCGACGTTCTCCTGGCGGTCGTCTATCAAAAGGGCGTTTTCCGCCCCGACGCCGATCGCGGAAAGAGCCTTTTCGTAAAAGTCTCTCCCGGGCTTGAGGGCGTGGAGTTCATAGGAAGGCAGCCAGCCGTCCATGAAAAGAAGCTCCGGGGCTTTTTTCTTTACGAACTCCAAATGCTCGACGTTCGTGTTGGAAAGGACATAGCAGGGATATTTCCCGTGCAAAATGCGGGCGAAGGCGGCCGTCTCGCCCGCCGCGCCGAAAATATCGTTCCAGGCCAGGCGGAACTTTTCCGTATCCAGGCTCACCTTCAGCTCTTTTTCCACCGCGGCCTTGAGATCATCGAAAGAGCAAAAGCCCTTTTCAAAATCATCCAGCGGCTTGGCGAGTCTTTTTTGCAAGGCCTCCCGGCGCCAGAAGAACAGCAAACTTTTATGAAGCGGCAGGATCCCGAGAAAATTGCGCCAGAGCCTGGCGTGGGAAAAGGGGATCAGAACGCCGCCCAGGTCCCAGAGAAGGACTTTCACTTCCGACATTTTTTCCCCCTCAGGCCGTCCCCTTCGGGACAGCCCTTAAGATACCATAAGAAAAGCCCGGCGTAGAGTTTCGTCTTGGATCTTGTCTTCTCCTTCAGGCCCAAAGTCAGAAGCGTCGTCAAGGAATAAGCCAGAAGGTTGACGAAGGTCCTCAGGAATACGCCTACGTTGAGAACAAAGAGCGCAAAGGCGCCGTAGCGCAGTTTGAAGAAAAGCTTCCTGGAACGATGAAATTCAATTCTGGCTCTTACGGGGACTTTGTTGGCGGAGCGGCCCTGCAGGTGCGTGGCTTTGATAAAAGGGAAATGCACGACTTTGAAGCCATGGTCCCTCATCCGGCAGCACCATTCCGTCTCCTCGAAGAAAAAGAAGAAACGGTCGTCCAAGGGGCCGGCTTTTCTTGCCGCCTCGCGGGAGACCAGCAAGGCCGCTCCCAGAAGGCTCTCGACTTCCAGGGGCTCGTTCCCCGCGGGATGGGACTTTCTGTAACGCTTCTGAAAAAGCGAACGGTTGACAAGTTCGCTCGCCAAGGTCGGCACGGGGCCGTAGGAAAACTGAGGGCTGCCGTCCTCCCTTACGAAGCTGACGCTTCCCAATCCGAAGTCATTTATCTTTCCGGCCGCTTCCAGAAGATCCTTCAAAAAGTCCGGCGGAAGGATAAGGTCGGAATTCAAAAGCAAAAAGTAAGCGTATCCTTCCTTTGCGAGGATCTTGTTGAAGGCGCCGGCGAAGCCCAGATTCTCCGGAAGCAGGAGAAGCTCCGCCTCGCCTTTCATCTCTTCAAGCCTTTCCCTTTCGCCTTCCGCCGTGGAAGCGTTGTCTATGATGACCAGGTCGTAGTCCGCTCCCCTTCCGGCAGTCTTCAGGGACTCCAACGCGCCCCGGAGCTCGTCCGAGGTGTTGTAGTTCAGGAAAGCCAGAAGGAGCTTCGGTCCCATGATCAGCGGTCAGACGTGGAATGGTAGTTGGGGGCTTCCTTGCTTATCCTGATGTCGTGGGGATGGGCTTCCCTGATGCCGGAAGCCGTTATGCGGCGGAATATGCCGTTGTGCCTGAGCTCCTCGATGTTGCGGCAGCCGTTGTAGCCCAAAGACGACCTCAGGCCGCCCGCGAACTGGGTAAGCACGTCGCCCACGTGTCCGGCGTAAGGGACCATGCCCTCGATGCCCTCGGGAACAAGCTTGTCGGTGGAGACGTCCTGCTGGCTGTAGCGCTCGCGGCTGCTCTTCGAGTCGAG
>JAFZID010000090.1 GCA_017554565.1 bacterium | reverse complement strand
CCTGCTTCGCAGGTCCCCCGCAAGGCCGTCTGCGTGGTGCGCTTCACCCTGACGAAGGCCGGGAGAGTCACCGCCGCCAGGATCGTGCAGTCCAGCGGCAGCAGGGCCATGGACGATTCGGCTATTTCCGCGGTGCGTTCCGCCCGCTTTAATCCCTTCCCGCCGGACATAACCAAACCGACGCTGGAAGTCGAAGTGCCCTTCGAGTGCGACGTAAGATAAGGAGGAATCAGATGCCAGAGCAAAAATTATCCATGAAGGAACTACCGGAGGTCAAGGATTACGGCGTCGATTCCAACGAGAGGCTGGAGGATTGGTCCCAGATATTCCTGTGGCGGCAGAAATTCAAAAAGTCCATGGGCCGCATCGACAAGCTGCCCATCACCGGCTCCGCCGCCCAATGGATCATCGACGAAGTTGAGAAAAGCGGACCGAAGAGATTATCCGTTCTGGATTTCGGCGCGGGTCCGAGGCTCCTTATGGAAAAGCTCGGTCCTGTGATCGGCAGGATCGACTACGAGAGCTACGACATCGACCGCCGCACCAAGCAGGATTACTACGACATAAAGGACATTAAGAAAACCTTCGACATCGTGGTCTGCCTGGAAGTCATAGAGCACCTGGACACCAGGGGAAAGATAGACCTGGTGAGGGAAATGACGAGCCTTACGAAGCCGGGAGGCAAAGTCATGCTGACGACCCCCAACGCGGAGCATCCCACGGTCTTCTGGCGGGATTTTTCCCACGTGGCTCCCATCCACCATCTTGACCTGGCGGGCCTGATGGCGCGCTTCGGCCTGGAAGAGATCGAGATCCACCGCCTGGCCAAACTGACTTTGAAAAAACGCATTCAACTTTTGTTTTACGCGCCGCTTTTGAAATTCCTGCACTGCGATTTTGCCCAGAGCATCATGGCGGTGGGGACGCGGCCAATAAAGGAGGAAAAAGATGCTTAAACTGAAACCTATCATGCTCTTTGCGTTCGCCTGCTCTCTCATGCTCTGCGGCTGCGAAGAGGAGACCCCGGCGGCCGCCATTCCCGAAGGCGACGCCAGGGAGCCGGAAGCGGTGGCGGAAGCCGTGAAAGAGATCAAGACGCTGGAGGCGGCCCCCGCCGAGGCCAAAGACGCGCAGGTGGCCGCTCTAGCCCAGGGCAACAACGCCTTCGCCTGGGAAATGTTCGCCAGGATCTGCGATCCGGAAAAGCCCGTCTTCTTCTCGCCCTTCAGCATTTCCACCGCCATGGCCATGCTGACGCTGGGAGCAAAAGGGGAGACCCTCGGCGAACTCAAAGAGACCATGTGCTATCCCGACAAGGGCGAGCTTTTGGGACTGGAGTTCCAGGGGCTCAATGCCAAGATAGCTTCCCAAAACGAGTTCTTCACGATGACCTCGGCCAATTCCCTTTGGCTGAACAGAAATTTCGAGCTTCTTGAGACCTACCGGAACGCGCTTAAGCGCTGCTTCTCCGGCGAAGCCAGCGTGCTTGATTTTTCCAAGAACAAAGAGGCGGCCTCCACCATCAACAAATGGGTCTCGGACAACACCAGGGGCATGATAAAAGACCTGATCAGCCCGGAAGCCTTGGACGCCATGACCAGGCTTGTCCTTGTGAACGCCGTGAGCTTCCTGGGAAAATGGGAGACGGAATTCGACGAGGACGGCACCCGGAAGCAGACCTTCCAGGACTACAAGGGACGGGCCGCCAAACAGGAAATGATGAGGCTGGAGGCCAACGTCATTACGGCTGAAAAGGACGGCGTCGTGGCGGTGGAGCTTCCTTATCTTGGCGATAAGTTTTCCCTGATCGCCCTGATGCCCGAAGACGGCTCCAAATTCGCCGCCTGGGAGAAGACCTTGAACCAGGACCTCGTCAAAAGCATTTGCTCCGAACTGAAGAGGGAGAACATCGTTTTATACTTCCCGAAATTCGAGACGGAGACTTCCCTCCAGCTCGTTCCGGAATTCCAGAATCTGGGGCTCAAGCTTGCTTTCACCGGCAGCGCGGACTTTACCGGAATATCGATAAAAGAGGGCCTTTGCGTCAGCGACATCATCCACAAGGCCAAAATAAAAGTTTACGAGACGGGCACGGAAGCCGCGGCCGCCACCGCCGTCATGGTGAAATGCACCGGCATGAACATGAAGCGCCCCAGGGAAGTGCGCTTCAACAAGCCCTTCGTTTACCTGATCCAGGAGAAGACCACCGGGAGCATCCTTTTCCTGGGCCACTTCACAGTCATTGGAAAATAATCAACAACAAAAAATAAACATGAAGATCATCACTAAAAACTACGCGAACATCACGCTTCTGAAAGTCGAGCAGAAGCAGGTCTTGAAATTATTGGCGGACCTCGGACGCCACGCCTACGTGGTCTCCGACGGAACTTCCGAAATGATGGAAAGGGACGCGGTCATCTACGACGAGGAACTTGATCAGCTGGACGCCAAAGTTGTTTCGGCCCTGGCCCAGCGTCTCTCGAAAGCCCTGCACTGCGTGGCCTTCGCCGTGATCAACTACAACGACGAAACGCTCCTGACCTGGCTTTACAAAGCCGGCGAACTGATCGACGCCTACAATTCCCAGCCCGGTTACCTTGATCCCAAGCTGGAGGAGAACACGCCCCCCACGGGCGCCAACCCCGAGAAAATGGCCAAGGTCTTCAAGGACGCCCCGCTGCAGGAAATGGGCCCCATCACCCGCCGCCCCTCCTACCCCGACGAGAACTACTGCACCGCCACGGACCGTCACGCGGACATCGTCTCCGTTCTGAGACTCCCGCGCTTCGCGGTGGGCACGGGCTTCTACACCGTTAAGATCGGCGACATTCCCGCCGACCTGGTAGCCGGCGACTTCGTACCCGTCAACATCAAATGACAAGAAAAGGCGAAGACATCGTTTGGGAGGAGCCAATGTCCTTCCAGGAACTTTTGAGACTGCGCCGCCTGAAGCGGCGCAGTTTCTGGCGCAACGCGAGGCCGCTCTTCATCAACACGGCGCTCATCTTCTCGCTTGTCATGATCTTCTTCGCCTTTTATTACCGCAGCGACATCGCAAAAGTCTTCGAGCCCGTGAAGATCGCTTCCGCTCTCATAGCCTCCTTCGGCATTTCCTTCATCTGGCGTTCGCTGGAGAGGAGAAGGGCCATAGTCGTCACCCTCGCGAAAAAAGAGGGCGCCTACTATCTGAGCCGCAGGGGCGACTACGCGAGCCAGCCGCTTGCGGAACTCAAGGCTTACGTCGTGGAAGAACTAAAGGAAGGAGCCTGCGTCTCCACGGTCCTCATAATGAAGACGGCGGAAGGTCAGCGCCTGGCCGCTCTGCCCGATCAGGAGACGATCGACCTGATGAAGGGCATAATGAAGGAACTTAAGATACCGGAAGGAAAACTGAAAGCTTAAAAATGGATTTCTTCTCTTTCAAATTCCTTGCTTTCCTTAGTCTTACGCTTCTGCTTTTCCATCTGAAGCCGACGAGGGGATTGAGAAAATGGCTCCTGTTCGCGGCCAGTTTGCTCTTCTATGTCTTCCTCTCGAAGTGGTGCGTGATTTATCTCGCCATAACGACGGTCGTAGTTTATCTCTGCGCCTTGAAGAACACGAAGGCTTCCTGTTTGCTTGGGATCATATTGACGCTTTTTTCCCTCGTCTTCTTCAAATACACGCCTTTCCTTTACAACACCTTTGCCAATTTTACCGGCATGCCGAGCTGGAGCTTGAAGTGGCTCGTGCCGCTGGGCATCTCCTTCTACACCTTCCGGCTCATATCCTATCTAACGGACGTCAGGAGGGGAGAGACGCAAGCGGAAAGCGACCCCTTCTATTTCTTCACCTACGCGGCTTTTTTCCCGCTTGTCATCTGCGGCCCTATACAGAGGGCGGGCGACTTCCTTCCGGCCCTCAGAGAGCCGAATGAACTCACTCCTGACCGTTTTGACAGGGGAGCGAGGCAGATCCTTTGGGGCCTGGTCAAAAAAGCGGTCGTAGCCGACAACCTCGCCGTCCTCGTCAACAGCGTTTTTTCGGGCTGTGAATCGAAGAGCGGCTTTGTTTTCGTCCTGGCCGTCTTCCTTTACAGCCTGCAGATCTACTGCGACTTTTCCGGATACTCCGACATGGCCATCGGCGTTTCCAGGCTTTTCGGCATAGACCTTAAGGCGAACTTCCGCGTTCCTTACGTCTCCGCGACCATAAAGGAATTCTGGAGCCGCTGGCACATCTCTCTTTCCCTCTGGTTCAGGGATTACGTTTATTTCCCAATGGGCGGCGGCCGCTGCGGGAAGCTGAGAAGATCTTTCAACATCATGGTCGCTTTCCTGCTCTCCGGGCTCTGGCACGGCGCCAACTGGACTTTCATCGTTTGGGGAGCTTTGCACGGAGCGGGCCTCATAATTGAAAAGCTGCTTTTCCCAACCAAGGAAGAGTCGCCAAATAAAGCTGCCAAATTCATATGGGCGGCCTTCACAGCCTTCCTGGTGCTTTTCGGCTGGCTCTTTTTCAGATCGGAATCCATCCGGCAGGCTGTTTACATTATGCAAAACGCTTTCGTCGGCTCCTGCTCGCCGCTCGCTTATCTTAGGGAAGGGTTCCTTTCCCTTATGGGCGAGGAAGCCGGCATAATAAATATTTTGAGAATAAGCGTCCCCGCCGTGATCGTTTTCGTCGCGGAATATTTTTACCGCAACAGAGATCCCTGGACTTCTTCGGAAAGAAAGGCTCCCGTTCTTTTTTACATAGCGACGCTGATCTTGATCTTCCTTTGCAAAGCGGGGGAACCGCAGGAACTGATATACGGACAATTTTAATTCATGAAATTCAGCATTCACATGATCTGGCAAGCCGCGCTTGCCGTAATTCTGATCCTTCTTGTCACGGTCGCTTTCCCGATCTGGCTTGACCCATACAACGTTTTCCATTACGACAACATTCGCTTCAACGGCGTGGAGCCCAACCAGAATTTCATCAAGACGCGCTATATACTGAACAATCCGGACCGTTTCGATTCCTTCCTTTTCGGCTCCTCCCGAGTCGGCATGATCGACGTCTCGAAGATAAAAGAGGGCCGCTTTTACAACATGAGCTATTCCGAGGGCCTTCCCCAGGAGCATCTCGGCAATCTGAAATGCTTTTTGGACAACGGCGTCAAGATCAGCAACGTCTGGCTCGGCCTCGACAACATCAGCTGCTTCTCGGATCCTGAGCGCCATAAAAAATCTCTGATGCGCAAGCCTTATCCCGCGGACGGCAATCTTCTCAAATTCTATCTTCCTTACGTCAACTGCTCCATGGCCTTCCATTCCCTTGACACCATCTTGGGAGCGAAGAAGAGCGACGGGCAAAAGGAAAAAGATTTCTACGCCACCGGCAATTCCTGGCTAAGCCAGGAGACGAACCTCGACGAAAAAGCCAACCGTCCGGCCTGGGACAAGCGTTTCGCTCCGCGCTTTGAGGAAGCTATAAAAGAGATAAAAGCGATAGTCGATCTTTGCAAAGAGAACGGCATAAAGTTGAAAGTCTTCGCCAATCCTCTCTATGTTGACACCTACCAAAAATGCCTGGAGGAAGGTTACGGCGATTTCTTGAAAGAGCTTGAAAAAGTCACGCCTTACCAAGACTTCAGCACGATACCGCAGACCACCAACAGGAACGACTATGTCGAGACCTCCCACTACCGCTTCGGGGTGGGGGATTACCTTATCAAGTGCCTGGAGGATCCGGAGGCGCCTTTCCTTAGGAAATAATGAAAAAAGTGTTTTTCATCATACGATTGCTCATAGCGGCCGCTTTGGTCATCGCTCTGTGTTTCATGTGCGACCCCAAGGCGGTGCTGGCGAATTTGAAAAATACCGATCCAAGGCTTATCGCCGCCGCGCTCGCGGTCTTTCTCACGTCCTACGTCATCACGGCCTGGCGCTGGCAAGTCGTCTTGCAAGGCGCTGAAAAGCACATTCCTTTCTGGAAACTTCTCAGGTACAGCTTCACCGCCAGCTTCTGCAACAATTTTCTGCCCACCGGTTTCGGCGGCGACATCACGAGAGTCATCAACATGCTCCCGCACGGCATCTCGGCCGCGGAGGGAACAGGGCTTCTTTTCCTTGAAAGGCTCATCGGCTTTCTGGTCATAGGTCTGTTGATCGTTTTATCGCTTCCCTTCGTTTCAAAAGACATAATGCTTGCTTGTTTGCTAGGGGGCAAGACAACAATGGGAGCTTTGCTTCTCATCGCCGCTGCGCTTTTTGTTCTTCTCATGGCAATGCTTTTCATAATCGTTCTCATTGCAAGCAAAAAGGCTGTGCTGAAATTCAGCGCTTTGTTTTCCAAGATCCCTTATAAAGCTGTATCCAAATTTTTGGTCGAATTTCTGGAAAAGCTGAACCAGAACATTCGTGGAGCCAAGACTATCGCAAAACTGATCCTCGTTTCTACGCTCCTGCAGTTTTCTTTCGCCATTGCTTTTTACCTTTGCTTCTGGGCCGTTCTTGACCAAAAGTTTTCTTTCACGCTGATCTTCGCCCTGGTCCAGACGACCTCTCTTCTGGGCGTCATTCCGATAAGCATTGAGACGATCGGAACTAGGGAATTCGTCTTCTGCCTTTTCCTGCCCGTTGAAGTTTCCACGCTCTTAGCCTGCCTGATCATCGCCAGGGCTGCCTCCGTCGTCATGACGCTTCCCGGCGCGCTGTTCTTCATCACTGACGGACTCTTCAGAAAGTGTACCCCCAAAGACTGAGACAAAAAGCTCCGCCCAAGGATCTGGCGAAGGCCATAGAGGCTTTCGATTTCACGGTGGAGGAGGAGGATTTGCCCTGCCGCGTCGACGCCTTCATAAAGAGAAAGCTTCCCTGGCGTTCCCGCGCTTTTTTCCAGAGGATGATCGACGACGGGCTTGTCACTCTTAACGGCCAGCCCACCAGGGCCGGGCGCTACCTGCTTTTGGGCGAAAAGCTCCACATCGACATTTCCCCTTACCAGCAGGAGCATTCCGAAGCCAAGATCGACCTCGACGTCATCTACGAAGACGAGGCGCTCCTGGTCCTCAACAAAAAGCCCGGCACCATCGTGCACCCGACCGGGGTGCATCTTTACGACACGCTCCTGAACGCCGTGCACGCCAAATACAAGGATCTCGCTTACAGGCCTACTTTGATCCACCGCCTGGACAAGGACACCAGCGGCGTTTTGATTTTAGCCAAGAGCGAAAAATATAGAACGCACCTGGCCTGCCAGATAGAGAAGCGCGAAGTGAAAAAAGTTTACCGCACGCTTACTCACGGCGTCTTTTCGGAAAGGGAAGGGGAAGTGGCGCTTCCCATCGGCGACAACAAATATTCCCACATCAGGTTGAAACAGATGATCCGCATGGACGGCCTGCCTTCGCTTTCCCGTTTCATTGTCAGGGCCAGCGCGCCCTATGTTCCGGGCTTCCGGGACGGCCTTTCCCTGGTTGACGTCGCCATCAAGACCGGCCGCACGCACCAGATCAGGGTGCACATGTCGGCCATCGGTCATCCCGTCGTGGCCGACAAACTCTACGGCCGGGAAAAAGAAGCGAACATCTG
>JAFZID010000089.1 GCA_017554565.1 bacterium | reverse complement strand
TCCAAGGGAACTTCCACCTGGCCGTCAACGATCTCGGCCTCTTTCCCGTCCACTTTGGCCTTAGCGTTCAGGGCGTAGTACGGGACCTTGACGAAGACCTTGTTGGGCTTGCCCCAGACGCCGCCCTGCTGATCCAGCGAAATTTCGATCTTCATGCCTTCCTCCGTGCCCTTGGCGACGAAAGAAACGTTGCCGAAAAGCGAGGTGAAGCGCTTGGCCGCTATCTCTTCCCCGGGCAGCGTCCAGGTGGGCGCGGTGGCGGACAAAAGGTAAAGGTTGCTCACTTCGTCTTCCCTTACCATCATGCTGCGGATCAAAGAAAGGTACTTCACGTGACCCCAGCCGTGGGGCGTGAAGTTGTGGGCGAAGTCCCTGTTCTGCCAGGGATTCAGGCAGAATTCGAAGAGTGCGTGGGTGGAGGAAGTGTGCAGCAAAACGCCGTAAAGGTCTTTTATGACGTTCTCGTCGCGGCCCAGATAAAGGTCCGCCATACTTGCCTTCATGGTGTTGTAGTGGTGCAGGCAGTCCCAGCCCAGGGCGCGGAACATGATGAGCCCTTCGTCGCTCCAGTCGTATTCCCGGATGTGGTCGATGGTCTTTCTGACGCGCTCGTCCTTGGAACCCAAGATGAAGGTCGGGTAACTCGTCTCCATGTTGCCCCAGTGGGCGCCGTCGGTTCCGGTGTCCAGGCCGGGAGTGATGTAGCCGTATTTATCGACCACGTCGTCGAGGTGGCTGACGAGGTTGGAATAGAAATTATCGTAGTAGGCCTGGAACTTTTTCGACTCTTCCTCCAAGCCTAAATCTTTTGCGGCGGAGGCAAGATATCTGAAAGCTTTGCCGTTGTAAAAATTGTGGGCGGTGTAATGGCCGTTGATGCCCTCGTTGTCATAGGGCCCCATTTTCGGCATCAGCTTCAAAGGATCGTTGGCGATTATGTTGGTGGTGTAGGTGTAGTTCTTCATGAGATGCGGCCACACCTGCTTTAAGAATTCCATGTCCTTGGTCTTCTGGTACCACATCAGAATGGCGTAGGAACAGATGTTCTCCTGGTCGTTGTAGAAGCGGCCGCTGTCCTCCTGCTGGCGGATGTACTGATCGACAACTTTTCTGCCTTCGTCGGGCATGCCGGCGAAATACCAGGCCCAGGTGAAGTACATCATATCGCGGGGCACGAACATGTAGTACTGCATCTCGTTGACGCCCTGGTAATAGGTGCCGTCGCCCTGGTCGTCCCTAGAGATGGCCATGTTGATAAGAGAGGTGTAGAAAGTGTTCTGGACTTTCTTTTCCGGGAGCTTCAGTTCCACAGCCTTACCCAGAAGCTTGTCCCAGTCTTCCTTCACTTCCTTTAATTTCGTGTCGAAGACCGCGGGATCCAAGTAAGCCTCGAGCTCCGCCGTTTCGTTGGTGGAAGTCGGAACGTTGGGGAAAAGGAAAGTCAGGCTCTTCGTTTCCTTCGGCTGAAGGCTAACTTCGTAGCGCGCCGGGCACCAGGGGGCCGTTTCTGTTATTGCCAGCTCGTAGCCTCTGAAGGCGCCCTTGTAGGGATTGTCGACGGTGGCGGAGACGCTTCTGCCCGGGTCGTTCTGGTAAAGGGCCACGATCAGGTCGTCCCTCAACGAGGCGTTGCCCCTGAATTCATAAAGGGAGCCGCGGCTGAAGGGGAAGCTGTTGTTCTGGTCGATTCTCCTGGTGACGCCCTTGTGGCGCGTTCCCACGCCGAAATAGGCTGTGTTCTCGGAATCTTTGGTGTTCTCCATATCCACCTTCACAAAGGCGTAAAGCGGGCTCCTGGGGACTTCCCTTTCTTTCGTGAAGGCGAACATCTTGAAATTGTATTTCACGCCCAGCTTTTCGAGGCTGTAGCTTATGATGGGATAAACGTCGTCCTCGAAGACGCGGTTGCGGTTGTGGGTCGGCTCGTATTCCGGACCGTACATGAACATCAGTTCCGCCGCCCTGCTGTAGAGGTAGCCTTCCGCCGTCACCATGAAAGCGTAGGGCGCGTCCCAGACGCCCAGCTGGTCCGTGGGCCGGCTGTAGTAGCAGAAGGGTTTCGCCTCGTCTATTTCAGGCGAAGCCATGGGGAAAACGTAGGCCGCCAGGGCCGAAACGGAAACTAGGCAGAGCGTTAAAGCGAGCAGATGTTTTTTCATGTGTCCTTAAGGTTTATTTATTGATTTGCAATTTTTCTTCGGCGGCTTTCAAGACCATGTCCACGCTGACGGCCTTCATGCAGCGGTGGTCGCTCTCGCAGGTCCTGCGGCAGCGCTTATGGCAGTCGTGCTCCCCGCGCAGCAAAACGTTGTCAGTCCCCAGCGGCGCGGTCCTCAGCCAGTTGGTTGGGCCGAAGATGGCGACGACGGGAGTCTTCACCACCGCGCCCAGGTGCATGGTGCCGGTGTCGTTGGTTATGAGAACCTTCGCTTTTTTCAAAACGGCGGCCAGCTCGAAGAGCGTGGTCTTTCCGGAGAGGTCCTGGCAGAAGGACTCCTCCCCTTCCTCGCCCTTCACTTGCCCGGCGATCTCGGAGCAGACCGGGACGTCCCCTTTCCCGCCCACGATGTAGCAATTGAGGCCGGTCTCTTTGTGCAGTCTCTTTATGGTCTCGACGTAGCGTTCCGGAAGCCAGCACTTGGCGGTGCCGTAATTGGCGCCCGGGCAGACCACGAAATAATCATCCCTCAGCCCTTTTGCGAATTCAACTCCTTCGTCAGGAATTTTGATCTCGGCGTCCAGGGTGTGGTCCACCGTGTGATGCACCAGCTTCTCCACCAGGTAAAGCTGGCAGTGGGGCTGCTGCTCGCCGTCCAGATGATGCGGGAAGGGCACTTTGCGGTTCAGGAGAAAGCCCCTGTGGTAAGTCGCCCAGCCCAGGCGGCGCCTTATCCTGGCGAGGAACGGCACGAGAGCCGCGTCGAAGGAATTGGGAAAGATCAGCGCCAGGTCGAAGTTCATTTTCTTAAGCGCCCGCCCGAGATCCCAGCGGTCGTCCAGACCCTTCAAACCTTTGCCTATCTCGAAGGGAATGACTTCGTCAACGTAGGGGCACATCCGCCAGACGTCCGCCACCCCTTTCTTCGCCAGAACGGCGATATGAGCGTTGGGCCGGTTCTTCCTTAATTCTCTCACCGCCGGCATCGCCAGAACGCAGTCCCCAAGCCAATTGGGAGAGCGCAGAAGGATCTTGTAGCGGGAGAAATCGTCCATCATTTTTCCTTGATCTCGGGATGGAGTTTCGAATAGCTTCTGCGCCACTTGCGGTGGGCCCAGAGGTAATTTTCCGGCGCCCTTCTGATCTCCTGCTCCAGGCAGGACATGGCGCGCTGCGTGGCTTCCCGGATGTCTTTTTCGGCGTCGTCGGTCTCATTAACGAAGAAGGGCTCGTAAATGTAGGCCTGGAAATGGTGGTCGGGCAGCTCCCGGCAGAAAGCCGGAACTATGGGGCAGTGAGTCATGCGGGCCAGGGCGGCCGCTGCTCCCGTAGTCGAGCAGACTCTGCCCATGAAGACGGTCGGCACGCCGCCTTTGCCTGCGTACTGATCGGCTACAAGACCGATCTCTCCGCCTTTCCTCAAGGCTCTGATAAGCGGGCGCAGGGCGTCCTTTTTGCTGACGAGCTTCAGACCGATCTTCACCCTGATGGCGGCGATGTCCCTGTAGATAAGCTTATTGCGGAAGGGGCGCCCCACGGCCGTGAAGTCGCCTCCCAGAAGCGTGCTGGTCCAGCTCTGGCTTTCCCAGTTGCCGTAGTGCGCCGTGAAATAAACTATTCCGCCGCTGCCCATGGCGTGGGCTTTGGCGACGCGGTCGATGTGCATGGATTCAAAGCCGCTGGGCACG
>JAFZID010000088.1 GCA_017554565.1 bacterium | reverse complement strand
GGCTTCCGCGAGGGCCTGGGCGGTGGAGCCCCTCAGGGACTGCAGCTGGGCTTCCGTGGCGGCTTTGGCGGTGGCCAGTTCCGCGTATTTTTTCCTCAAGGTTTCAAGCTCGGCCTTCTGGGCTTTGTCGGCTTCGCCGCTTTTCAAGCGGGCCTTCAGGGAGGAGATCTCCTCTCTCAGGCGGGCGTTAACTTCGTCCAGGGATCTTACCTTGGTGGCCAGCCCGGTGTTGTCGTTTTTCAATTTGACGACCTGCTGGGCCAGTTCGGGGCCCACTTCCGTGGTGCCCAAAGTCTTAAGAAGGGAGGCCACGTCGTCCGTGTCCCTGAGGGCGGTCAGGCGTTTTTCCAGGCTTTCCTTCTGCTCGTTCAAAAGCGTGACCTGGTCCTTGAGCTCCGTGACTTCGCGCTTCAGGTTCTTTATCTCGGCCTTGCTGTCCTCCAGGAGCTTCTGGTTTTTCTCGTTGGCTTCCGCCACGGCGGCGGACACCGCTTTCTCGCGCTCTTCCCTGATGGTATCCTCCACGTTCTTCTGGGGGGTCTTCTCCACCTGTGTCTGGGACTTGGCGAAGAGCTCCTGGTTGTGCTCGGCGTCCTGCTTCCAGCCAAGGGCCTGGCGGCGCATATCCTCGGACTTGGTCACTTCCGCGAACTTGCCGTACCATTTGGCGGCGTTCTTGTAGTCGTCTTCCTCTTCGTAGGCCTGGGCCATGGCCAGGTAAGCCTTGTCATAACTGGGGTCGATGGCGATGGCTTTGGAATACTGCTCCCGGGCGCCCTGGTAGTCGCGCTGGCTGGTCAGGAGAAGATCGCCGGCGTTCATGGCTTTCTCCGTCTCGGGAATCTCTTTTTTGCAAGCGCTGAGGCTCAAAAGGGCCGCTGTCAAGGCAAGGGCAAGTAAATTTATCTTTAGCATTTCAGCTCCTCCTTATATGCTCGGTTGTCGTCGTTTTTCAGGTTTTACGCAGGGCGTCAGCGGGCTCCCGCAAGGAATTCGTAACGCGCGGTTATGTGCTTTTTGAAGTTCGAATCGTCGCTGTCTTCCGTCAGCTCCAGATAGGAGGTGTAATCCTCGATGGCCTTGTCTTTCTGGCCCAGGAAATCGTAAGTGAGCCCGCGCAGGGCGTAGCTGCTGGCGTAATTCTTCTTCTTTTCGATGGCGGTGGTGAAGTACTGGACGGCCTCCTCCATTTTCACCTTGTTCTCCTCCGGGCTGTTTCCGCCGGCTTTGTACTGGGCGAAAGTGATCAGTCCGAGATTGTAATAAGCCCTGTATTCGTCCTCGTTCATGGCCAGCGCCTTCTGGAAGACTTCCCTGGCTTCCGTGTAATTCTGCCTTTGGATAAGGGTGGTGCCCTCCTGGATCAGCTGATCGTAGGATTTGGCTTTCGCCATCTTGGCTTCCACGTCCTTGTCCAGGGCTTTCCTGCGCTCTTCCTCTTCCTTCTGGGCCTGCAGCTTCGCCTCGGCTTCCTTTTCCTGCATCTGGCGGAGCTTGGTCTCGGCCTGGTTGTAGCGGGCCTGGATGTCCTTCACCTTCTGGTTGGCCGCCGCGAAAGCCTGGCTGTCCTTGCGGCACCAGTCGGCGTAGGCCTTGTAGTTCCTGAGGGCGGACAGAAGCTCGTCGTCCTGGAATTCTCCCGCGTAAATGTCGCCCAGTTCCCCGTAGAGATATCCTCTGGAGGGATCGATTTTCAAAGCTTTCTCGTAATTCTTGATGGCCTCTTTGAACTTGCCGTCCAGACGGGCCAGGCGTCCGTCGTGCTCGAAGGTGTCGGCTTCGCTCTTGGCTTTCTCCTGGGGCGTCATCTGCTCCTTGGGATCGTCCTCCGGCTTGTCCACGATGGTGACGGCGGGGGCGCCCTCCTGCTTCTTCTCCGGCTCTTCCTCCACGTTCTTCTCGGGCATGCGGAAGGTGGCGTAAAGCGCCCTGGCGCCCTGGGGATCAAGTTCGGCGTATTTCCTGAAGAAATCCGCCGCCTTCACGGGGTCGTCGAAATTCTCGCGGTAGATGTGGGCCAGCTGAAGGGGCAGCTTCTTGTTCTTCGGCAGCTCCTGGGAAGCCTTTTCCAGATAGCGGACCGCCTCCCGCCAGTTTTTCGTCCGCTGGTAGCAGGAGCCGATGACCGCCAGCAGTTCGCCCCGGGTGTCGCCGGCCTTCACCGCCTTGACGTAATTTTCCGCGGCTTTCTCATAGTTGCCTGATTGGAAATAAAGGTTGCCCAGATCGCAGAGGGCCTCCTTGGAATCGGGCATGCAGAAGACCGCGTTCTCGTAGCAGGTCCTGGCTTCTTCGCTTTTCCTTAAGCGCTTGTAATAAGTTCCCAGTCCCAGCCAGGCCAGGCCGTTGGTCTGCTGGGAGAGGGCGAGCACTTTGGAAAACTCGCCGCCGGCGTATTCGTCGTGGTTCTGCTTCAGGTAGCAATATCCCAACCCCAGCCTGATCTTCTGCTCTTCGGGGTATTTTTGCTTCAGCTCGTAATAGATGCGCTGCGCCCGGCCGTAATCGCCGAGATTGATGGCGCGCTGGGCGTTGTCCAGCGAGCTCTTGAGATCGGAGGCCTCGTCCCGGCAGGCGTTCAGGAAAAAGAGCCCCAGGACGAAAGCGATGACAAACAATATCGATAAGATTTTTTTCATGTCAGAAGGAATTTTCTTCGGATGGCGTCAAGCCTTTTTTAACATCGGATACATAACTGGAAAGAGCCTCCAGGGCTTCTTTCCTCAATTCGGCGTAGCGCTTTGCGATCTTCAATTTGTTTCCCGTCATGCCCAGAAGGTCATGGGTCACCAAAACCTGCCCGGAGCAGTGCGGCCCGGCGCCGATCCCGATGGTGGGGATCTTCAGAAGGGAGGTGATCTCCGCGGCCAGCGCCGCCGGCACCATTTCCAATACCACCGCGAAAGCGCCCGCTTCCTGGACCGCCAGGGCGTCCTCCTTGATCTTCTTGGCCGTTTCTTCCGTCTTGCCCTGCACGGAATAGCCGCCCAGCGTCAGAACTGACTGAGGCTGCAGGCCCACGTGCCCGCAGACCGGAATGTGGGCTTCCGTCAGGGCTTTTATGACGGGATAGACCGCTTTGCCTCCTTCCAGCTTCACCGCGTCCGCGCCGCCTTCCTTGATGAAGCGGCTGGCGTTCGCCAGGGCCTGCTCCCGGGAGATCTCGTAGGACATGAACGGCATGTCGGCCACCACGGGCGTGCCCTTGGCGCCCCGGACGGTCATCTGGGTGTGCCAGAGCATCTGCTCCATGCCGACGGGCAGCGTGTTGGAATAACCGGCGATCACGTTGGAAAGAGAGTCGCCCACCAATATGCAATCAACGCCCGCCTCAGCCAGCAGGGAGGACATCAGGGCGTCGTAGCCGGTCAAAACCACAAGTTTTTCCCCGGCCAGATATTTCTCGTTAAGTTTTCTAAGCGAAGTCATTTTGAAAAAAGGTGAAATTTCTCAATTTAATTTCTGAAATATTTATTTTAGCATAACTTATCCGCTTATGGTACCCTCGCCCAAAACTTCGCCGGAAAGATAAACAACGCCCGCCTGTCCCGGCGTCACCGCCCGCTCCGGCTCCGCGAACTCGATCAGGGCCTTTCCCCCGGGCAGCAGCTTAACTCCGCACTTCTTCGGCAAGCTGGTGGAGCGGATCTTGCATTCCGCGGGAAAGCTTTCCCCCCTGGGAGGCTGCAGCCAGGCCATGTCCTCCAGGAGCACTTCCTTTTTCAAAAGATCCTCGTTGTCCCCTATCACCACCAGATTCTCCGCCTTGTCAAGCCTTACCACGTACTTTCTCACGCAGTGGGCGCCTATTTTCTTCCGCTGCCCTATGGTGTAGGCGGGAAGGCCGACGTGGGATCCCGCTTCCCTTCCGTTGGTGTCGAGTATCACGCCCGGTTCGAAACTTTCCGGCGCGCGCTCCTTCAGAAAAGCCTCGTAGTCGTCGTTGGGAATGAAACAGATCTCCTGGCTGTCCCTCTTTTGGGCCACCGGGATCCCCGCCTTCGCGGCGATCTCCCTGACCTCATCCTTGGTCATCCCGCCCAGGGGAAATATGATCCGCGAGATCTGGTCGTAGCCCAGGCGTGACAAAAAGTAGGACTGGTCCTTCTTCAAGTTCGCCGCGGCCATCAGGTGCGCCCGGCCGTTTTCGTCCCGCTCTATCCTGGCGTAATGGCCGGTGGCGGCCATTTCGCAGTCCATTTCGTCCGCCAAGGAGAGAAGCTCCCTGAATTTGAAATTAGGGTTGCAGTTGACGCAGGGGTTGGGCGTCCTGGCCCGAAGGTATTCTTCGACGAAGGGCTTCACCACCGTTTCCTCGAATCTTTCCCTCAGGTCTCTGATCTCGCACTGAACGCCCAGGGCGGCCGCGACTCTCTTAGCGTCTTCCGCCGCGGACGCTCCCCGCTCGCTGGTCAAAAAGTGGGCCGTCAGGACCTCATGCCCGGCCTTTTTCAGCAAGTAAGCGGAGACCGCGGAGTCAACTCCTCCCGATATGGCGACCAGTATCCTCATTTAAAACAAGTCGCCCTGCTTGGCGGCGATCTCCTCGGAGAGCGCTTCCGTGGCCGGCTTTTCCTCGGCCGGAGACTTCGGCGCCGGCCTGTCGAAGCTGACCGTGGTGATGAATTTGTCGATGAATCTGTCGAAGTCGCTTGGGAAAGCCATGGAATACGTTTCGGAACTCCTGGCCTTTTTCGTTTTGAACAGCGCGGTCTCCAGCGCCTTCACCCGGGAGGTGAATTCCCCCGGCTGCTCCCTGTCGTCGGAGATGGCCCGGAAGGCCATGAAGAAATGGGCGTCGAACTCGTCGGCCCGGAAAAGCGCCATGGCCTCCGGCGTCTGGGGGACCACCGGGGAACCGAACTCCAGTTTCCCGTGGTGGCTCAGTATAAGGTGCTGCAGCTGCAGCCTGAGTTCCGCCGGGAAGCCCTCG
>JAFZID010000087.1 GCA_017554565.1 bacterium | reverse complement strand
GCTCGACCTGGACGACGCCCTGACGGTCACTAACCCCTCCGGCACTGTGACGGATTCCGTCGATCTCGTCATCAACATCGACAGGACCAACCTGGAAGACAACTTCTACCGCACCAGGATCAGGATCGACGCCGGCGAAGCGGGCTGCGCCACCAGCATCGCCTCCTTCGTTTGCGGCAACGTCTATTACTTCGCCGACTTCGAAGAGCCCTTCTTCACGCTCGGCACCTTCGCCGGCCAGGATCAATGGGAAGACGATAACGGCGGTGAAAACATCGCTTACATCTGCTCCACCAACGATCAGCAGTCCCTCTATATGGAATACGGCGGCAACTGGGGCGGCTATATGCATACCCTGGATATTCCGGCTAACCAATTGGTAAAGTTCGAAATGGACGTGTTCGTTCCGCCCGCCATCTTCGAAGATCCCGAATGGATGGACGAAAATTTACTCTATCTTAAGCAGAACAGCAAATACAGCCCCTCGAAAGAGCTGATGCTCCGCGCCACTTCCGTGGACGGCGTTCCGCTCATCTATTTCACAGCCAAAGATTACGACATGACGTTCTGCGAAACGGAATACATTGGCGAATGGATGCATATTTCCTATGTCATCGATTACCTTGAAGGTTATGTGACCGAGGTCACTATCGACGAGAATACTTTCACGACCGATGAACTGATCACTGAGGACACCGGCGCTTGCACCCTCTTCTGCATCTGCGGGGCCTACGGCGCCAATCTGACCTTCGACAACGTCAAGGTCTCCGTGGTTCCGGAACCGGCCTTCCTGGCTCTCCTGGCCCTCGCAGGCTTGTTCCTCATCCGCAAACGCGGATAACCCTTTGCCTGAACGGCAAACCCTTGAAACCAGCCGGCTTCCGCCGGCTGGTTTCTTTTATGAAGGAAATTTGCGTTCCAAATACACATTACTTGTTTTTTTCAGAAGCTGTTTAGTAAAATGTCTTACGTTAACTTGAAATACTGTCTTTGAAAATAAGCAAAACAAAAATAACTTTTAACCAACAGGCAATAAAATGAAAAAAGCTTTAGTTTTAATGCTCGTCCTTCTGACCAGCGTTGTCTTCGCTGAAAAGGTGAACGTGTTTGAATGCGGCTTCGAAACCGGTGATGGTTATTCGACAGGCGCTCTTACCGGACAATGCGGCTGGACTGAATATTTTAACAATACCGTGAACTTGTACGAAGTTACAGAGGATGTTTCTTATTCCGGCGATCAGTCTCTTTATGTTTACGGTCCCAGATCCGGCGGTGACACCGCCGCTAAAAAGACGATCACATATCAGAACCCTTATCAGGCTGACACTATATTTACATATATGCTGAAGCCCAGCGCCAAATACTGCAGGGTGTATGTCTATGACAGCAATAACAGAGAGATCGTTGTGATCCATATAAACACTCACGAACTCTATGTTGACGCTGGCGGAACCTGGAACGGCGGCGATCCTAATCTCAGCGCTGACCAATGGTATCAGGTAACGGCGGTTATCGATCCGAAGAAAAATATCGTCAAAGATTTCACTTTGGGTGAAGTCAGATCAATTGACGGTCCACGTGCGTATGCCAACGGATCTGCCTCCGGCGATATTGGCTCTTTAGTAATAAGGACCGGTTGGAATGACGCTTCTGATTCTTATGTTGACGATATCAGCATAGACCTGGTTCCGGAACCGGCGAGCATTGGCCTGTTGGCTCTTGCCGGCCTGTTCCTGCTTCGCAAGCGTTCATAAGCTTTGAGGCCTGATTGAATAAAGCGAATTGAATTTATTGCCGGCCGGGGAAACTCGGCCGGTTTTTATCAAAAATAGGAATTTAATTATGAAAAAAATTTTTTTAATGTTCGTTTTAGCGGCCGCTGCGGTTTCTTTCGCTGAAGAGCAGGTCTTCTTCTGCGGCTTCGAGGAAAGCGAAGGCTACGCCCTGGGCCCCATTACCGGACAGAACGACTGGACGGAACTTTTCGGCCATACCGTGAATCTTTACGACGTGACCAACGTCTTTTCTTTCACCGGCGGCCAGTCCCTTTATGTTTTCGGACCCAGGGAAGGCGGGGACACCGGCGTAAAGAAAGCGGTGGAGTATGAAAATCCCCATCAGGGCAAGTTCCTCTTCTCGTACATGCTGAAGCCGGGCGAGAGATACGTCAGGATGTATCTGTACGACAAGACGGGCGGAGACAATCACAGGATCGCCGTGGTGCACATCAACAAGCATGAGCTTTATATCGACGCCGGCGGGACCTGGAACGGCGGAGATCCGAACCTGAGCGTTGACGAATGGTACAAGGTGACGCTGCTTTTCGACCCCATGGACAGGGTCTTGGAAGAGTTCTACTTGGGCGACGACATAACTCTGGACCAGATCCGCGAGTATTGCGATGAAGCCGCCACCGGCGACATTGGTTCCTTCGCCATCAGGACTGGCTGGAATGATCCCACGGACGCCTGCGTCGATGACATCTCCATCGAACTGATCCCCGAGCCGGCCTGCCTTGGACTTCTGGCTTTGACGGGACTCTTTCTGCTTCGCAGGCGCGGATAAATTTTTTAATAAAGTTTTTCTTAGGCCGGCCGGGATATCCCGGCCGGTTTCTTTTATATAGGGAAATGCGGTTCCCTGCACGCATTGTTTGTTTTGCGTTTTGCGATTTGTTAAAATGCTTGTGAAAATAAACCATAAGGAAATATTATGAAACGTTGTTTGGTTTTGGCATTGTCGGCTGTTTTGCTTTTCGCTTTGAGCGGTTGCGAAAAAGAGAAAGCCCGGAGGCCCGAAGCGGCTTACGGTGTGTTGGAGCGGGTGTTCGGCGACAGCAGTCACTTCGAGCTTTCCTATGCTCCGTCGATAAACACGAATCTAATCGATACGTTTTCCTATGAGGCGAAAGAGGGGAAAGTCTTTGTGAAGGGCGAAAACGATCTGGCCATCGTCCGCGGCTGCTACGAATACCTGAAAGATCATGCCGGAGTTATGGTCACGTGGCAGCAGAGGCATCCCGTGATCGAGAATTATCCGGACGCGGAATTGACCATGGGCGGAACGCCGCATAAGTTCCGTCACCATTTCAACGTCTGCACCTTCGGATATACCGCGCCGTATTGGAAGTGGGACCGCTGGGAGGAGGAGCTGGACTGGCTGGCGCTGCACGGCGTCAACATGCCCTTGGCCATGGTGGGTTTCCAGGCGGTGGCGAGAAAAGTCTGGCAGGATCAGGGCGTCAGCGAGAAGGGGCTCAGGGAATATTTCCCGGGGCCGGCCTATCTTCCCTGGTTCATCATGGGGAACCTTTACAAGCACAACGGGCCCTGTCCGGACAAGTTCATCGACGAAACGAAGATATTGCAGGATCAGATCCTGGGCAGAATGCGGGAACTGGGCATGACGCCGGTAGTTCCCGGATTCGCGGGCTTCGTGCCGGAAGAGTACGCCGAAGCGCACGGCAAGACGAATTTCCACCCGCGTGCGCATTGGTGCGCTCTGCCGGGGGAATGCCAGTCCTGGTGGATCGAACCGGGGACTGAGACGTTTGCGGAGCTGACGAAAGTCTGGATGCAGACTTATACCAACATGTACGGCCCGGTGAAATATTTCCTGGCGGACAGCTTCAACGAGATGGAGATCCCGGTTACCTCGACGCTGACGGAAGACCTTCGCAGGTACGGCAGGGAAAGCTATGCGGCCAT
>JAFZID010000086.1 GCA_017554565.1 bacterium | reverse complement strand
GAGGAGGAGAGCATGTCCTCCAGGGTGGCCTTGACTTTCTCCACGTTGGCTCTGATCTGGCCGCCTTCGTTGTAGGCAGGCATCAAAACGGATATCTTGGGAAGGCCGCTCATGCTTCTTCCTCCTCGTCCTTCTTCTTTTTGATGCCGTAGCTCTCGGGCAGCCTGTAGAGGCTGCGGCGGCTGATGCCCAGTTCGTCGGCTATCTGCGTTTTGGTCTTGCCGGCTTTCAGTTTTCTCTCTATAAGCTCTTTTTTGATCTCCTCCAGGGTCATCTTGTCCAGCTTTTCCCAGAGCGCGGCGGCGGAGGATCTGTCCTCTTTGGGAGCGCCGTTCTCCTGCAGGATCTCCTTGGGCAGGTCTCTCGGGGTAACTTCGCCGCTGGAATTTTTGATGACCAAAGATTCCACGCAGTTGTGGACCTCCCGGATGTTGCCGCTCCAGGAGTATTTCTCCATCATTTCCCGGGCGATCTTGGAGATGGTGACGTTCTTGCTGGTCTCCTGGTTGGCTATCTTCAGGAAGTGGTCGACGAGGGGCTGCAGGTCGCCTTTCCTGACTCTTAAGGGCGGCATGGTCAGCGTCACCACTTTCAGGCGGTAGAGCAGATCTTCCCGGAAGCGTCCGGCTTTGACAAGCTCCTGCAGCGATTCGTTGGTGGCGGCGATGACGCGGGCTTTGCACTCTATGGTCTCGTTGCCGCCCAGCCGCTCGAACTTTTTGTCCTGCAGGACTCTCAGAAGGATCGTCTGGACTTTCAGGGGCAGGGTGCCCACCTCGTCTATGAAGACGGTGCCGCCGGCGGCTTCCTCGAATTTGCCGATGTGGCGGGAAAGCGCGCCGGTGAAGGAGCCCTTCTCATGCCCGAAGAGTTCGCTCATCAATACGTCCTGGGGCGTGTTGGCGCAGTGCACCACCACGAATTTGCCGTTCCTGCGGGGGCTGGCTTCGTGGATGCATTCGGCCAGCAAGCCTTTGCCTGTGCCGCTTTCGCCCTCGATGAGAACGGTGGCGTCCGTGGGGGCGGCCTGGCGGGCGGTCTTCAGGGTCTCCTTCAGCGCTTCGGAGGAGCCGATTATCCGGCTGAAGGCGTCCTGGGTCTCCTCTTCTTTCTCCAGCTTCAGGACCTCGGTTATTTTCTCCTCCACCGTGCCGGCCCGCAAGGGTTTGGAAAGGAAATCGTAGGCGCCCTTCTGGAGGGCTTCGCCGGCTTCGTCGGCGGAGCCGAAGGCCGTCATGATTATGACCGGCGTCTCGGGGCAGATCTTCCGGGCTTCCTCCAGGACCAGCATGCCGGAATCCCCGGGCATCCTGAGGTCCGTCAGGATGAGGTCGAAGCATCGGTTGCGGATAAGCTCCACGGCGGTCTTGGCGCAGTCCGCCTCCACCATGGCAAGGCCCATGATGTCCTCTATTATCTCCCTGAGGTTGTCCCGGGCGTTCTTTTCATCGTCAACTACTAGTATTACCTTTTTCATGAGCTTACTGGGGGGGATTCAGAGCGTGGGTGGCGCTTCTTTTCAAGGGGGCTTTCAAAGTTATCAGCGTGCCTTTGCCAAGGCGGCTTTTTATTTCCACCGAACCGCCGTGGGCTTCCATGGCGCGCTTTATCTGCAGCATGCCCAATCCGGTGCCGGTCTGTTTCGTGGTGAAGAAAGGATCGAAGATCTTTTGGGCCACGTCCTCGGACATGCCGGATCCGTTGTCCCGCACGGAGAGAATCAGCTCGTTGTCCTTGGTGTCCAGCGTCAGGAAGATGATGCCGCCCTCGGGCATGGCTTCCATGGCGTTCCTCAGGACGTTGATGACGGCGCCCCGCCAGAGATCGCTGTCCAAAAGCGCGGGGGGAACGTCGGAAAGACGCTTCTGCGCCACGATGTTGCGCTGGTGCAGCTCCGGCTCCAGCACTTCCAGGCAGTCCAGGCAGATCTTTTTCAGATCCGTTTCCGCGGGACGGAAGGTCAGCGGGCGGGCGGCCTGGAGGAAATCCTCCACGATCCTTTTCAGCCTTTCGCTTTCGCTCAGGATGACGTCCAGGTCCCGGGAGATCTTTTCCTTCAGTTCGGAATTGGGCAGTTTTCCCACCAGCCGGCTGGTGAGGTCGGCCTTCATGATGATGGAATTAAGGGGATTGCCCAGCTCGTGGGCCACGCCGGCGGTCAGGAGCCGCATGGTCTCCAGCTTGGAGGAGCGCTCCCTGTCCCGGGCGCTGCTCGATTCCCGGGAGATGTCGGAAAAGATTATAAGGGCCGCCGGACCTCCGGCGAGGCCTTCTTTTTCCGCGAGCGGCACGATCTTTATCCTCAGCCTGAGTTTCCTGGGATAGCTGACGTTGGTCTCCATGGTCAGGAAAGACTCGTTGCCGGTCTTGTCCAGCAGCATGAGGAGAGAGTGGTCTCTCAGTATGTTCCAGAGGGGCTGGTCCAGGGCTTCCTCCGGCGAGAGGCCCAGGGTGTCGTAGATCCCGGCGTTGGCGTAGATGACCGTCCGCTGCGGCGAGACGGCCAGGATGCCGTCGGGCAGGGCGTTCAGAAGGGAAGCGAGAGTGTTGTTGTCAAGTTCCGTCATTTTATCAAACGCTCCGCGATCTTTTCGGCGATCTGTTCCGGCTGCCAGCCGAGATCGGAATAAAGTTCATCAAGAGTCCCGTGGGAAACGAAGTCGTCGGGTATGCCGAAGGAAAGAAGCGGCTTCTTGAACTGGAAGGCGACGGTCTCGCTCAGTCCGCCTATAAGGGCGTTGTCTTCCAGCGTCACGACAGGAATGTCCGCGAGGGATGTCAGAGTCTCAGCGTCCAGCGGCTTGATGGCGCAGGCGTCGATGACGCGCACCGCTTTGGCGTATTTTTCCTTCACGATCTCGGCCGCTCTCAGGGCGTGGAAGACCATGTGCCCGGTGGCATTGTTCGCGCAGAGATCGCCCTCTCTCAAAGTCTGCCACTTCGTGACGTCGCCGGAGAAAGCGGGGACGTTTTCCCCGGGCAGATCGTAGGGGATGGTCCTCCTGGGATAGCGGACGGCCACGGGGCCGTCGTGCTTCAGGGCGTATTCGAAAACAGCGCGCACGGCCGCCTCGTCCCTGGGGGAGAAGATCTTCAGATTGGGCAGGTGCCTGAGGTACGACATATCGAAAGCGCCGTGGTGCGTCTTGCCGTCAGAGCCGACGAGGCCGGCCCTGTCCAGCGCCAGAATAACGTTGGCGTTGGGCAGACAGACGTCGTGGGCGATCTCGTCGTAGGCCCGCTGCATGAAAGTCGAATAAATGCCCACCACGGGACGGAGGCCGCTGCTGGCCAAGCCGCCCGCGAAGGTAACGGCGTGCTGCTCGGCGATGCCCACGTCGAAGAAACGGTCGGGGAAGTGATTGGCGAAATTCGTCATGCCGGTGCCGCCGCACATGGCGGCCGACACCACCACGACGCGCTCGTCTTTTTCCGCCAGTTCCAGGACGGTCTTCGAGACGGCGTCGGTGTAGGTCGGATATTTTTTCACGGTCTTCGCCGGTTCGCCGGTGGCGGGATCGAATTGGCCCACGCCGTGGAAGCGTTCGGGATTCTTTTCCGCGGGGGCGTAGCCTTTGCCTTTCTTGGTGCGGCAGTGCAGAACGACGGGCATGACCTGCTCCGTGGAGCGGGCCTTCAGGATCCTGACCAGCTCTTTCACGTCGTTGCCGTCCACGGGCCCGATGTAGTGGAAGCCCATTTTCTCGAAGATGTTGTCAACGATGAAGAGGAGCTTGAAAGCGCCCAAAAGGCGCATGCTGAAATTCATCAGGTGGACGCCGACCAACGGGATGCTGCTCAGTATGTTTTTGCAGTTTCTCTTGAACTGGCGGTAGTGGACGTTCGAAACGAGTCTTGCGAAATGTTTGGCGATGGCTCCCTTGGTGGGGGAGATGGACATGGCGTTGTCGTTCAGAACGATGGTGAACTTGCTTCGGGCGGCGTTGTTGTTAAGAGCCTCCAGGGCCAGCCCGGCGGTCAGGGCGCCGTCTCCGATGATGGAGACCACCTGAAAATTCTCGCCCTTGAGATCCCTGGCGGCGGCCAGGCCCAGAGCTACGGAGACGGAGGTGCCGGCGTGGCCCACGGGGTAGCAGTCGTAGCCGCTTTCTTCCGGCGTGGGATAACCGCTGAGGCCGTTTTTCTGGCGCAGGGTGTGGAAAGCTTCCCGGCGGCCCGTCAGTATTTTGTGGGCGTAGGCCTGATGTCCCGTGTCCCAGACCAGCTTGTCCTTGGGCGTGTCGTAAACGTAGTGCAAAGCCACGGCGATCTCGACGGCCCCCAGGCTGGAGGCCAGATGTCCTCCGGTCTTGGAGACTGTTCCGACTATCTCGCGCCTTATCTCCGCGCAAAGTTCCGGCAGCTCGTCCAGGGAGAGCTTCCTGAGATCTTCGGGAGTCTTTACGCGGTCCAGCAGGGGAGCGCCGTTGTTTTCGCCAGCGGTCATTTCATTCCTCGCTTCTGGTGGCGGATATCTCGCATTCCAGGGCTTCCACGGCGCCGTCGTTCTCCTTCTGGAGCTTCTCCACTTTGGCTTTCGCGGCTTTCAGCTCCCGGGCGCAGAAGGCGGCCAGCTTGATGCCTTTCTCGTATTCCGCAAGGCAGTCGTTGAGGCTCAGTTCGCCTTCCTCTATCCTGGAGACGATATCCTCGAGCTTTTCCAGCGCTTCCTCGAAGGACATCTTTTGTTCTTTGGATTCCTTTTTCTCAGACATAGACCTAAAACATTTTTTGATTAATGGAAAAATTTACCCAATAGGGTCCCTAAGAACTCGCTGTCCCTGATCCAGCGCCCGATGTCGTTCAGCATGACGAGGGCGAAGAGCGCGAGGATGAACACAAGCCCGATCCTTTGGTACCAGATGAGGAATTTTTCCGGCAGAGCTTTGCCCCGGATGGCCTCGAGTATAAGCAGCACCACGTGCCCGCCGTCAAGCACCGGCAGCGGCAGAAGATTCAGGACGCCCAGGTTGACGGTTATAAGAAGCACGAAGTTCAAAAGCACGTCGAAGCCCAATGCCGCCGCCACTCCGGTCATGCGGGCGATGCCCACGGGGCCGGAGAGATTGTTGACCTTCAGGGAGCCGGTGAAGAGCAGCTTCAGCGTCCTGAAGGTCTCCGCGACTTTGCTCCAGGCTTTGCCGGGCGAGTGGACAAGCGCTTCGCCAAAAGGCTCGCAGACCATTTCCGAAGCGGAACGGAAGCCGACGCCGGCGTGCCCGAAATAATCGACGCGGGAGACGACGCTGGTCACGATGGTCTCTCTTTTGTAGCGTCCGCTCTGGGCGGCCACCGCCACGCAGGCCGTAACGGCGCCCACGGGTATGTCGGCGAAATAATCCTCTTCCGAGAGCGCCAGGGGCTTTTCGTTCAGGGCCAGGACCTTGGCGCCGAAAAGGCTCCAGAACTCATCCGGGGCGCCGCTTCTGGGAATGAAGCGCGCCCGCCCGTCGACGTTAAGGATGTCGAAACTCTCGCATTTTTTCTTCTCGCCCACAGGGAGGGAGACCGTCCGATCCTCGGGGACGGAATCGTCGCTGGTCTTGCGGCGGCTCTTGTAGTTGGCCACCCTGACCGTGAGGTTGGTGTTGGGGGAATTCAGGATAAGCCCGACCAGGCCGTCCACCGAGCAGTCGGAGAGAGGGCGCCCTTCCACGGAAAGGATCACGTCGCCTTTCCGCAGGGGGGAATCGCCGTTCTCCAATCTTTCCACCTGAGCCGGCGGCAGCATCGTGAACCCCAGCCCCAGGTATCCTTGCTCCTCGTTCAGCTCCGGATAGGCTTGCAATTCCAAAAGCTCTCCTCCTCTGTCCACTTTGACGGTGATGTCGCTGTAAATTTTGGAGCGGATGGTCTCCACGAATCTGTTCCAGGTGGTGACGCTTTCTCCGTCGACGGAGAGGATCTTGTCTCCGGGCAGCAGCCCGGCTTTTTCCGCGGGGGATTCCCGGATAACTTCCGAGACCACGATGCCGTTGGGGGTGATGGAGGTGCTCTGCCCGTAGCAGAGAATGGCCACGGCCAGAGGCAGCGCGAAGATCAGGTTCATGCCGGGGCCGGCCAGGATGATGATGAGGCGCTGCCAGACTTTCTTGGAGGTGTAGAAGCGCTCCCTGGGAACGTCCTTGTTCAGCTCGTCCTCCTCCTCGTCCGGCAGGTCGCTCTGCCCGGCCATCTGGACGAAGCCGCCCAAGGGGATGCAGGCGATGGTGTAGGCGGTCTCCTTGCCCTGCCATTTCAGAATGGCCGGACCGAAGCCGATGGAAAAGCGATGGACATAGACGCCGCAAAGCTTGGCGGCGGCGAAGTGCCCGAACTCATGGACGCAGACCAGAAGGCCCAATACGATGCAGAAATATACGAAAGTCAGCATGCTTTGACTGTTGTTTTTTTGTTAAGCGCGCTCCCTGGCGAAGCTGTCGGCCATAATGATGTCCTCAAGCGTAGGTTTGGGGATCCGCGGCGCCGCGTCGAGCTTTCGCTCCACAAAGCGGGGTATTTGGTTAAAGGAGATGCGGCCCTCCAGGAAATCGCCGACCGCCCTTTCGTTGGCGCCGCTCAGGACAGCCGGGGCGACGCCGCCCTCCTTGAGGGCGCGGTAAGCCAGCTCCAGGGAGGGGAAGTTCACGAGGTCCGGCGGGAAGAATTCCAGTTTCCCCACCTCCGAGAGATTGAGAGATCTCAAGGGAGACTTGGTTCTTTCCGGGAAGGTCAGGGCGTACTGGATCGCCAAGCGCATGTCCGGCAGGGAAAGCTGGGCCAGCTGGGCGCCGTCAACGAACTCCACCAGGGAATGCACGATGGACTGGGGATGGATGAGGACCTTGATCTTTTCTCCCGGGACGTTGTAGAGCCGGGAGGCCTCGATGACCTCCAAGCCTTTGTTCATCATGGTGGCGGAATCCACGGAGATCTTTTTGCCCATCCTCCAAACAGGATGCGCCAACGCTTCCTCAGGGGTGACGTTTTCCAGATATTCCGCGCTTTTGCCCCGGAAGGGGCCTCCGGAAGCCGTGATGATCAGTTTGGCGATCTCCTCCGGGGCTTTGCGGCCGTTGGCCGCGAGGCATTGGAAAATGGCGCTGTGCTCGCTGTCCACCGGCAGGATCTCCGCGCCGGATCTTTTGGCTTCCGCCATGATCAGCTCGCCGCCCGAGACCAGCGCTTCCTTGGTGGCGATGGCCAGGCGCTTCTTGCTTTTGACGGCATTGAGGGCGGGCTGAAGCCCGGCGACGCCCACGACGGCAAGAAGCACGATGTCGCCCTCGCATCCCAGGGAAGCGACGCCTTCGCTCCCGGAGCGCACCGTGAGCGAAGGGAAAAGCTTCTGCAGTTCCTTGGCGCCGGCGGGATCTTTCACCGCCGCGATCTCAGGGGAGAACTCCCTGACCTGATCGGCGAGCAGCTCGGAAAAATGTCCGGCGGCCAGCGCCTTCACTTGAAAGCGCTCGGCGTGCAGCCTGACGACGTCCAGGGCGGAGCGCCCGATGCTGCCGGTGGAACCTAAGATCGCAAGGGATGTCATTTCCAAATTATTTCGTGAACTGATCCGTGTAGTTCTTCAGGTCGGCGGTGAGCTTCTCGCCTTCCTCTTTGGTGTTGCTCTCCACGTAGCACCTGATGATGGGCTCCGTGCCGGAGGGCCTGACAAGGACCCACTCGTTGTTTTCAAAGCAGAATTTGTGTCCGTCCATGCGGTTTGTTGAGACGACCTTGCGGCCCAGGAAGGTCGCGCCTTCCTCTTTGGCCACGGCTTCCAGGATCTTCGCCTTGTTTTCCGGGGTGAGGAAAAGATCCGTTCTGCCTGTCCAGACGGTGCCGATGGCGGATTGGATCTCCTTCATGGTCTCGCCCAGGGATTTTCCGGATATAGCCACCAGTTCCGTGATCAGAAGGCAGGCCAGGATGCCGTCCTTTTCCGGGATGTGGGATCCGATGGTCAGGCCGCCGCTCTCCTCGCCGCCCAGAAGCACTTTGCCTTCCAGAACGTAGGGGGCGATGTATTTGAAGCCCACGGGAACTTCGATGAGCTCGGCGCCGAGATATTTCGCCAGGCGGTCCAGGTAGCCGGTGGTGGCCACGCTGCGCACGATGGCGCCTTTGAGGCCGCGGTTCTTGGCCAGGTGCCAGGAAGCCAGGCACAACACCTGGTTGGCGTTGTAGAAAGTTCCGTCGCCATCAACGATGCCGAAGCGGTCGGCGTCGCCGTCGGTGCCCAATCCCAGGGCGTAGGGGCCTTCCTTGACCATCTTGATCAGTTCGGGCATGTTTTCCGCGGCGGGTTCCGGACGGCGTCCGCCGAAGGAGGGGTTGACCCAGTTGTGGAGGATGGTGACCTCCGCGCCGGCTCTTCTCAGCATTTCGTCGAGATACTCTCTGCCGGTGCCGTACAAAACGTCGCAGGCCACTTTCAGATTGGCTTTTTTGATGGCGGAGAGATCCACCATTTTGGAGATCTCGGCAAAGTAGGCTTCCCTGGGATCCAGCATGACGATCTTGCCTTCCCTGGAGGAGGGCGCGACCGGCTCGTCGATGTGGCTCTCAATGAATTTCGTCACTTCCGTGCCGGCGCCTTCGCCGTGCTCCACGGAGAATTTGAGTCCCTGATATTCCGCGGGGTTGTGGGAGGCGGTGTAATTGACGGCGCCGTCAAGACCCATGGAGCGAACGCAGAAAGACAGAACAGGCGTGGGGCAGTCCCTCTCGGTACAGTAAACGTCGATGCCAGCCTTGGCGAACTGCCTGGCGGTCCTTTCCCGGAACTCTTTGCCCAAAAAGCGGGCGTCGGAGCCCACCACCACAGAAAGATTTTCCCTTCCGGTGGAGCGGAGGTAGAGGATTATGGCGTCTATGACCCGGGCGGCGTTCTCGAAGGTGAAGTCCTCGGCTAATATGGCGCGCCAGCCGGAAGTACCGAATTTAATCTTTGCTTTGCTCATCTTTTGCGATCTCCTTTTTGATTGTATTTACCAAGTTAGTGTAATCGACGCTGGAACGGAAAGCGGCCAGCTTGGGATGGCTGGCGATGTAGCTTTCCATATGGGGGTCTCTTCTCACGGCGTCCATCAGCGCCACGGAAGCTTCCGTGAAAGCGCCCTTGTGGGCCCGCAATAGTCCGAAATTGAAATAGACCGGGGCGTAGTCGCTCTCCTGGGCGATGCCGGAGCGGTAGTAGCTCTCCGCCTCCTCAAGGTTTCCTTTCCGCAATACTATGGAGCCCAGGTTGTCGTAGATGACGGCGAAATCCTGCTGGGAAACAGGGACGAAGCGGGAGGCCTGCAAGGCGGCGCGGTAGGCTTTCTCCGCCTTTTCCCGATCCGGCGGGAATTTGAGGTTGCAGGCGTGACCCAGATAGGCCTGGGCCCTGGCGTAATCGGGATACTGGTTGCAGAGGGGCTCCAGTATGGCGATGGCTTTTTCCATCTCGTTCTTCCGGAAATCCTCCACGGCCTCCTCCAGGAGCGCGCCGCCGGCCAGGTCCAGAAGGTCGCCGTAGATCAGCTTCCCTTCCGCGTCCGGGGACATCAGAAGCCCGGCTTTGACCTGCTTGAGAGCGTTGGGATAATCTTTGTCCGCGGCGTAGGCCAGGGCCAGGTCGAAGCGGGTCAGGCGGTTGGAGGGAAATTCCGCGGTCAGGTCCAGGAGCGTTTTCTTGGCGGCCTGAACGTAGCCGCTCTGCAGCTGGGCGTAGCCCAAATTTCTGCGCAGAGCCTCGTTCTTCTTGTCCTGTGAGGCGGCCTGGGTCAGAAGGCGGCAGGCTTTCTCGTATTCGCCCTCCAGGATATAGACGTTGCTGAGCCCGAAAAGGCCGTCCACGTCCAGAGGAAAGCGCTCCAGATAATTCATGAAAAGTTCCCCGGCCTTCCCGGTGTCGCCGGTCTGGATGTAGAGGACGCCCAGGGAGTACATGACGCTTTTGGAGTTGGGATCTTCCGAGAGCGCCTTTTCGTAATACTCCACCGCGCTCTTGTAATCCGCTTCTTCCAAAGCGGCGTTGCCGTAGGATATGTGCTTTTTTGTCAAAGCGTCCCTTTCCCCCGAGTGTGCCGTTAAGGCGCAGAAGGAGAGGGCCGCCAGGCAAAGATATTTACGGATATAAATACGCATATTATTATTTTATCATAAACCAAAGGTGTAAAAATCATACGGCCGCCGCCCGTCTTTTTCCGCCTTGAGACCTAAAATTCGTTATAATTAAAGAAACTACTTTTCAAGGGATCATTATGCGCAGAATAAGTTTGCTGATCTTCGTTTTACTCGCCGCCGTTACAAGCTTCGGCGCCGGGCAGAAAGCCGCCCCGGGGGCGAACTTCATAGACGACGTCCTCCAGGACGCCGCTCCCAAAGTCAAGAAAGAAAAAACCATCTCCTCCATTTACGACAGGAAGGCCGGTAAGGCCGCCGAGGACGACCTGGACGGGGACGGCCTGCTGAACGAGAACGAAGTCATCGCCTACAGCACGAATCCCAAGAACCCCGACACGGACGGAGACGGACTTTTGGACGGGGAGGAGCTCCTGGCCTACCGCTTGAAAGAATCCCCCGGGCAGAAGATCACCTACACCAACCCGCTTTATTACGATACGGACGGGGACGGCCTGTCCGATCTGGAAGACTCCGATCCGGCGAAGCCCTTCATGCGCGCCGGCTATGAAGACTGGGTCCTGTGGTGGCAGAAGAAAGCCCTGCTTCTGGGCTTGTCCACGGAAGGCCTCATCCCCAAAAGGAAAGACTACGACGGAGATTCCTTTTCCAACGAGAAGGAATTCGAAATGGGGACCTGCCCCTTCGTGAAGCCGGATAAAAAAATGGCGGTCTTTTCTCCCGCCGAAATAGTCTTGAAAGAAGGCGCGGCCCTCACCGCCACGGTCACGGCGGTCTTCTTCGCCCACACCTCCGTAACCGGGATGCTGTGCGTAAGCAGTCTGAACAACATGCCGGCGAAGATCTTTCCCGTCCGGGCCCAGGGCTGCGAACTGACGGAAGGCCTTTTCATGCCCTTCGACATGCAGGGCTGCCTCTTCTTGTCCCGCTATTCCGTTCCCCTGGATTTCACCGTGATACTTCCTCCGGCTTCCCCGAACCAGCCCGCCCGGGAAAAGATCAGAGTCAGGGACAAGGACGGATATTGGAAAAGCGCCCTGACCATCATAAACCCCCTGACCGACTGCGCGCCGACCGTTCCGGAACTGGCCTTGCCGGGGGAAGGGGAGGAGATCCTTACGGAAAACGAGATCTTCTTGAACTGGCATGCTTCGGAGGAAAACCTGACCTACCATCTCAGGATCTATCTCAAGTCTTTGGGTGAACTGGCGCTCTTCGAAAACAAGGCCCTGAAGAAAAACCGCTATGTTTTCAGGCCGGAGCTTCCCGGCACATATGTCTGGCAGGTGGCCTGCGAAAACGCCAAGGGCAAAGCCTCCTGCGGCGCCAGCAGCTTTTTCACATTCCTTCCGGAGAGCGGCATGCGCGACATCGACGAGGACGGTGTCTGCGACAACGACGAAGTCGTGGCGGACTCCGACCCCTCGGATCCCAAGAGCATACCTTTCAGGATCACCACGCCGGAAAAACTTCCCAACGCCAGGATAAAAGAGCAGTATTACTTTAATTTCAAAGCTACCGGCGGCGCGCCTCCCTACGAGACCATGATGCTGACTCCCGGCAATCCTCCGGGCTTCCTTCTGAAAGAGGACGGCCTGCTGCTTGGACTTCCGGAAAGGGAAGGAACGTACAAGTTCACCATCGGCATGCGGGACCAGAACAAGGTGACTCGCAAGAAAGTCTTCATCCTTAAAGTTCTTCCGGCCTTGGAAGAGCCGCCCAATCCCAAGTAATTGGCATTTTCAAACGGGCCCGCTGGAAAGCGCGGCCCGTTTTTTTATATCCGATGCTTGCTTTTTTGATAGCGCATTAAAAGGGAGTTTTTTGTGATCTCGATCTGGTGCGGGAGCCTTTTTCCCTTTGCCAGACAGATCTTGCGCCATTATCCGCGTTTTTTGGCTCCCTGCGCGTTTTTGCGTTTCGGATCATTTGTTACACAGGAATAAATAGTTGTTTTGAAAAATCTTGCGTTTATATTTTGCGAGAGTAAAATTATTCCTGCAAAAATTCCATAATTACCTTCAAGAATGAGGATGACATGAACAAATCAGCCCGTTTTTTAAAGACTTTTCGGCGCGCCGAAAGAATGACGATCAAGGAATTGTCTGACAAACTCAACATTAACTACCGTTTTCTATCCAACATAGAAAACAGCCGCAGCCTGGCTTCCATAAGACTGCTGATAAAGCTCTCTTCGCTTTATTACGGTTTCGATCTGCCCACGGCGCTTTCGCTTTTGGCCAGCGACAAATCGCTTTTGGGCGCGAAGTCCGTGGTCAGGCGGAGCAGGAAAAGAGAAGGCGAACTTTCCGCCCCCCGCGCGGCGCATCTGAACGGCCATCTTGCCATGACGCCCTTCGGACTTTTGCGTTACGCCTCGACTCCGGAGGAGATCGTACGTCTTTCCGGCAGCAACTGTGATTTCTTGCTGCGCAATCCCAGGAAGGACAGGATCAAAGCCACCGGATTGGTGGTCAAGGATCAGCGTCCCGTTGACGGACAGCAGGCCCTGGTGGTAAACCCGACCGGAGTCGACATCGTTGCCTACGATGCGAATTTCCACGGCGCTTATCCGAGCTACGTGGTCAGCGACACGCTGCAGCTGGACGATTACTACCTGGAATCCGGAGAAGAGGAATAAAAAAGGGGGCGCCGGCCCCCTTCTTTCACTTCTTCACCAGCACGGCCAGCATTCTCTCGCCGTGGCGCAGCGTCAGAAGCGGATCCTTGCAGGTTCGGCCGAAGAAGCCGGAAAACCTGCCGCCGAAGACGTAAAGCCCCGTGTGCAGATAGCGTTTCTCGTCTTCACGAACCTTTCCGCGGGCAGGGAAGAGCGCCGTTTCCAAGGGCACGAACTCCTGGATGATGAAGTCTTTTTTCAAAGCGGCCTTCACCGCTTTTTGCCAGACTTCTCTTTCCGTGTGGCAGCCCTGAAGGATCCCCAGTCCGCATTTTGAGACGCAGGGCTTCAGGACGAAGAGATCCTTGTTTTCAAGAATGAAGGGCAGGGGGTCGATCTCCCTGCCTTTGAAGAAGACTTTTTTCAAACTTTTTTTCAGGGGGACGGTCCAGGGGACCGTCTTCAGGACGGCCTCTTTCACTTTTTTTGGGAAGTGTTTCAGGACTTCTTCCTGCCTCAGATAGGCGAAAAGCTTTTTGCTGAAGGCTATCTGCGAGCGAGGGGAGCCGACCAGGCAGACCTTGTGGTCCCTGTAGGCGTCGGAAAGGGGCTCGAGCAGTTTGGGCTTCTTCTCCCAGTCTTCACCCAGGAGCCGGCGGTAAACAAGATGGATCCTTTCCCCGGCGACGCTTAAGACGCCGTCGGAGTATCTGAGCTGCGAAGGATCCGCCACGACAGTCTTGACGCCCTTGCTTCGGAAGTATTCCGCGCAGGCGTAGAATTCCCATCCGGTGGGCTCTTCCTCCCAGTCCAGTATGGCTACGGTAGGTTTGGCGGGCCAGGGCGATAATTCGTCGGGGAAGCGCTTCCTGAAGGAGCGGTAGCACGCAAGCAGCGTTTCCAAAAGGCGCGGCATGATCTCTATCGTCCGGGCGGAAGCCAGGCCGGACTTTTTTTCCTTCGCTATCAGCTCAAGATAGAGGGAATGGAAAGTTTCAATGTTGCTCATGGCGGAGCAGCCGTCCGTGTTCAGCTCGATCAGGGTCGGCCCGGACTTCTTGGGAAAGGAGTCGAAGCGAGCGCAGGGGATGAAGAGATCGTAGCCGGGATCTGTTTTGGCCAGCTCCCGCATGGTTCTGCCCGGCAGGCAGTCTTTGAGCCATTTTTCATTTTCCAGGGCCAGGCGGGAGAAGATCTCGCAGCCCTTCAGAACGAGTTCCGCGGTGTCCCTGAAGGAGCGCAGCTCCTCAGCGTTTATCAAAAGCGGGGCCATTTCCGCGTGCAGCAGGAATTCCCCGTATTTGACGCTTTTCTGCCTCAGGTGCATGTGCAGCTCTTTCTTCAGGAAATCAAAGCGTTCCGGATTCCCTTCGTAAAAGTCGCGCAAGGACTTGACTTCGTTTCCTCTTTTCACAGCGTTCCTTTGATTGCGATAAATATTGTTGCAATGAAATAATTTTAGCAAAAACGCCGCGCCGCTTTCGGAGAGCGGAGGAAGCGGTCATTAGTCGCCCGGGGACCCGAGCCGGAGGATGTTTGTTGAGCTGTTTTCTATTTCCACCTCCAGCTCCGTTGTGAGTCTTTTCCCGGCGCTGTCGCTAATTTCCGTCCTGAGGGGAAATCTTCCCGTCCGGAGGGGCACGCCGCTGAGGCGGCCGTCCCGGCTAAGTTTCAGGCCCGGCGGCAGCGGCGATGCCGATTGGAAAAAAAGCGGCCTGATCCCGCCCCGGACTTGCTGGAGGGCGCTGAAGAAAAGGTCTATTCTTGCTTTCAGCCGGACGTTGGCGGGGGCCTCCAAAGGGACGTCCCGGGGATCGCCAGGATCGGAACCCAGGCGCTGTTCCTCGCTGTCGGAATAGCCGTCATTGTCGCTGTCCAAATCGCCTTCCAAGCCGGAATAGAATAAGCTTCTGGTCTCGCTGGCGCTGGAAAAGCCCGCGCCCTGGGCCGTCACGCTCCAATGGTAGCGCCCGGTTGCCGTGGGGAGAAAACTGAAGGAGGTTCCGGCAAGGGAACATTCCAGGTATTCTTCTCCGGAAATGGTCAAAAGATAATTGGTGACGGCTCCGCCCGGGTATTCCCAGCTAAGTTCGACGCCGCTTTGGAATTCGCTTCCGTCCTCCGGGGAAAGAAGAACGGGCCTGGCCGCCGGGGCGAGAGATCCTGCTACGACGAGTTTTTCGCTCCTCACCCCCTCCTGGGTCAGAAGCAGGATCTCTTCCCTGTCCTCCGGCCAATCACGCAGTATCAGAGTGAAGTTTAAAGGCGTTCCGTGCCTGGCCAGGAAGGGCAGGGCGGCCAGATCTTCGGGAAGGGAGGGCAGCATATAATCCGGGATCAGCTGCACGCTCCCGGGGAGGATCTCCAGCTCTTCGCTGAACAAAAACGCGCCCGTCACGGAGCCTTCGGAGAAAAACGTCAGGCTGAATTCGTTGGTGAGGCTGCCGTTTGCGCCTTTGGCGATGAAAGCGGGGGAGAAAAGGGCTTCTCCCTGCCCGAGTCCTTGGAGAGGCGTTATTTTGGCGGCGTAATTGCTTTCCCCCAGGGCGCCGGGAGAAGCAAGGGCGGGCTTCCTTGATATGACCTGCGCCCAATGGGAGGACCAGGCATGGTAGGAAAGTTCGAACTCCGGCAGGAGAGGATGGGGGTCCTCTTCGTCCGAAAGGCCGTCGCCGTCGCTGTCGGAAAGGAAGGGGGAGTATCCTGTCCGGGCCTCGTAACCGTCGTGCAGGCCGTCGCCGTCGGTGTCCCTGAGCCCGGGCCAGGCTCCGTAAAGGGGGTATTCCTTATCGTCGGGAAGGCCGTCGCCGTCGGCGTCGGACAATAGGGTGAAGGTCAGTTTTTTCACGCTGAGGCCGTCCATAGTCAGGGATGCGGCGGCCGTTCTGCGGCTCAGGGAAAGATCCAGGAAGTTGGTGGCCCGGGATCTCAGGGAGACCGTAAGGGGCTCGCTGAGCGGCAGGATGTTCCGGAAAAGGGCGCGGGAGCGTTTGAAGAGCGTTTTTTTACCCAGGGAAAAGCGGTAGCTTTTCGCTTCCCCGGGAATATTCAGCGAGGAATAGACGCAATCGTTTTCTAAGCCTTTGCTTTCTTCCAGGTAATTCCACTTCAGGCCGTCGTCGCTGATGAGAACGGCCAGGCCGGGAAGGTCTTTTTTGATTTCCAGAGAGGTGTTGTAGCCCGCCTCGAGAAAGGAGGCCAAAAGGAAAAGCAGAAGTGTTTTTTTCATCAGTGCTCCAGGATCGTTTTGATCTTGTTGATTATTTGGAGATGCTTCGTCCGGGGCGGAAAATTGATCTCCACGATCTCGCCGTGCTCCAGATCGACGTTCAGTATTTCGCTGTCGGGCCAGGGCGCGGAATTTTTCAGCGAGGCGGAGGAGACGTTCACGGTGCCGTCGCCGATCCCGGTGTAATGAGCGTCTTTCCCGTCCCCGACTATGAAGAGCGTCTTCAGTTCGGTGGGCAGCTTCCTGAGCCTTTCCCAGATCTCGGAGGACCCCCGCGTGAGAAGCTTGAGGTTCCTGTCCGTGGTCTTGACTTTGTCAAGGACCCGGCCGGCCTGCTTCAGCGCTTGCCCGGTCTTTTTGAAACAGAGCAAGTTGGCGAGGTCCGATCCGCAGAAAGGCGAGCCGCCGAATATCAGGGCCTGGGCGAAAGCGCGGAAGCCTTCCTCCTTCATCTGCTCCAGCAAGAGAAGGCCGCCCATGGAATGGGTGAAGAAGACCGGCTTCAGTTTCCAGCCGCCGCACTTTCCGTGGGCGAAGCCGTATAGCGTGCGGCTCTCGTTTATTTTTCCGCAGTAATCCAGGATGCTTCCCCGGTTGGAGTCCCAGGGAAAATCAAAGACCATGACCGGCGGGAATTCCTTGTATTTGAAAGCCTTTTTCTTAAATTCTCCGAAGGCGCTTTCGGGATCTGAGGAGCTGGT
>JAFZID010000085.1 GCA_017554565.1 bacterium | reverse complement strand
GTAAGGCATGGTCAGATATATCCCGGCCCAGACGTAACCCTTGATGGCTTCCAGTCTCTGCGCTTCCTTAAGCTGTTCCGCCGTAAGCTCGGCCTCCGCCGCCGCGGGCTCCATGCTCTCCGGGCTCACCGCGCTGGTGGTGACGATGGTCATCTCCCCCATGTCCTTGGGCTGCTCCGATTCGGCGGCGCAAAGACAAAGGGCGAATGCGAAAACAAAAGTTAAAAAAAGCGTCGATCTCATAAAACTATCCTCATTTTTCTTTAATCTTACCACTTTCTGAGAACCAGGGCAACGAGTCCCGCCAGCAGAGCAAGGATCGCCGGCTCCGGAACAGTGGCGTCATAGACCGCGATGTCATCCACGAAGATGTCGGCGTAAACCTCCTCTTCAAGATTGCCGCTGGAGCAGATGGAGAGGGCCGTGACAGCCTCGCCTTCCCTTTCGTTCTCGAAATAGATCTCAAGATCCGTCACGTTGGTCACGCAGTCGCCGAAAGTGATGTCCGTGGTCTGCCACTTCTGGTAACCCATGTCCAGCGTGTAGGAGAAATCGAACCATTCGTCCAGAGGCGCCGGCGGCAGCTCCAGTTCCTCATAACCCTTCACATAGAGCCAGGCGCAGCCGGAATCCTTATCGCGCCAGATCCAGAATTCCTGCAGCGGGTTGTGACCGAACTGCTTGACGTAAAGGATGGCTTCGTGAGGCCCTTCGCCGGTGACGTAGAGCCTGCAGGAGAAAGTGAACTTCTGCTCCGCGGGAACAAAGACCGGCAGAAGCGTGCCGCTGTAGCCGCCGCAGTCGTAATAGCGCAGGGCGTACTGCCCGTCGATCTCCTCCACGAAGGCCCACAGATTGGAGACGTTCTGCTCCGGATCAAGCGTCCAGCCGTCCTGGCCGTTGATGTTGCCGCGATGGAAATAGGGCTCCTCAAAATCCGCGGTGTAATAGATCCCGCCCCTGGCGCAGGTCACCATGGTGGTGACGCATCCGCCGGTCTCGCTGAAGAACCTGACATAGTAGCGGTAGAAGCCCGGCTCGGGTTCCGTCGTTATGGCCACGTTGACGGTGAAGGATTCCGACAAAGTCCCCGTGGCGGGAGAGACAAAGAGCGGCGCGTCGTCCAAAACTTCCGCCTCGAACTGGCAGGCTTCCGCGCCGGAGTTTTTCAGAACAACGTCGCAGGAGTCATCCGTCTTCATGGCGACGTAAGAGGGCCCCGTCATGTGCGGCTTGGCATCGCGCTTCTCCTCGAAGATCCGAAGATTGTCGATGCAGACGCCGGAGACGTAATCGATCTGATCCGCGTTCTTCTGCACGCCGTCGGAACCAAGGTTCAGCGTATGCAAAGTGCGGAAAACTTTTCCGCCGTAAGTCTGCAGCGGCATATCTTCGCCGAATTCATAGCGTTCATCGTCCATTTCGATGTAAGGCACCACCTGCTGACGGAAGTCCATGGCGTACCTTAAGTGGTGCCACACGTCGCACTCGTACTGATTCGAGCCCAGGCCGCCGGTCAGATCCGCGCCCTGTGCCCTCGTCGCCTTGAACAGCGTGTCCCCCTCGCTCTTCCTGAAGTTCAGGCTGAAGGGAATGTGCTTCCACAATTCGCCGGTCACGTCGAAATTAGCCGCCTGGCTGTCGCTGGGCCAGTAGAAATCAAACTCCACCGCCACGATCAGGTTGGAGGGCGTATCGACGGTATACTCGTAGCCGTAGTAGCCGCCCGAGCAGATGATCCTGGCCAATTCCCCGTCTATGGCGAAGGGCATGTTCGTCACCACCATGCTGTTGTAAGCCATGCCGTTTCCGATGCTGCCGTCGATCGTTCCGCTCCTGTCAGTGTACCAGCGGTCCTGGCCGCTGATCTCGCCTATCGTCATATACGGCCCCGAGAAATCCTCCTGATAGAAGACCAGCCCGGACTGCACGGAAAGCGGGACCGTTAAAGTTCCCCCCATGCCGCCGTCCACCACGATGGTGGTGCGGTAATAAAAGTCGGCCATGTCATCCCTGAGCAGCCTGAACTGCAGCTCCTTCTCCCCTTCCCCGTCGATGGAGCCTTCGCCGTTGACAGCCTCCACCCAGCCCGGGTCTCCCTCCATGCTCACCACGTAGTTGACCTTGTTGGTGCCGGTGTTGCGCACGGTGAAATAAAACTCCTTGGCGTCGCGGTCTATTTGCAGCGTCTTGGTGTAAGTCTCCAGCTTAGCCACGGGAGGCGCCGGCTTCGAGACCGCCGTAAGCTTGATGTCGTCGATATTGCCGTACAGTTCGAAGGACATCCAGTTGGGGTCCTTCTTCTGCTGGTTCGTGAAAGCCATCGCCACGTTCGTCACCAAAGACCCCACCTGCCAGGAGATGATCTGGTATTTGGCCATATCGACCGTCACCGCGATGTCGTTGTATTCGTATTCATGCTCGTAGGGCAGGATATACCACTTGTTCGCGCCCGCCACCAGATCGTAGCCGTACACCCGGAAGCTCTCGCCGTTCCAGTTCTTGGTCTCGAAGATCGACGGCGGCCCGTAGGAATGGCTGGCCCCGTCGTCCACGCCCAGCTTATAGTAGCCGTCTATGCCGCCCGCCCCGGCCGTATCCTCGAAAGGCTGCAGCTTAAAAGACCACACCAGATATTCCGTGCTCCTGTCCAGCTCCATCGTGCTCAGATCAAAATTCAGCCCCACGAAGTTCGAGCTGCCCTCCAGATGCAGGGCCCGGGAGCCGTCCGGACCTATGCCGTCCGTAACCTCGTTCTTACTAGTGTCCGGATTGTACCTGGGATCCTTGTGCGTCCAGCCCTTCTGACCGATGACCGAGCCCAATTCATATCCCTCGTCGGACTCGAACCCGATAGATAAAAGCTCTCTTTCGTAAGCCGAAGAGCAAAGCACACCGAAGGCCAGCAAAACCGCCAGCGCCCTGAGAAGATTATTGTTCATAAAAAACCTCTTCTGAAAGATTAAAAATACTTTTTCATTATAGCAAAACCAGCCCCCAAACTTAAGCGAAGAATAAAAACCAAGCAATCGCCCCGCCCAAAAACGCGATCCCCAAAAACCTCGCAGCCGCCAGCCTCCAAAACATCCAACCGCCGCACCAAAAATCTCCAACCCCCAAACCCAAAATCCTCAAATCGCCAAGTCAAAATCCTCAAATCGCCAAAAAGCGGTCCCCCGGCCCCAACCGCTCCAACCATCAACATATTCTTCTTACGCATGTTAGCAAACGCCGGCGCAACATTTTTCAATTTGTGTCCGTTAGATTATAAAAGGAGGTTTAAAAACATGACAGAAAAAGAACTAGAGCTCCTGATAAAGGAACGTGAAATGCAGCAAATCGAATTCAAAGAATCTTTCGGTGTGGAGACCATCGAAACAGCCTGCGCATTCGCCAACGCCGCGGGAGGGTACATAATCCTCGGCGTGGATGACAACGGCGACATTTCCAAACTGCCGCTGAGAGACGAAGCTCTCCGGGACTATGAAAACCGCATCTCCACCTCAACCGAGCCATCAGTTGCGGTAGATGCCGAAAAAGTCCCCTTCCGCGGCGAATACGTCATTGTCCTAAAGGTCGTCGAAAACCCCCTAAAACCTGTCTCTTTCAAGAGCCGCTCCTATATCCGCAAGGGAAGCGTCAACCACAAAATGACGCCCGCCGAGATCTCAGAGTGCCATTTGAGATCCACCGGCTCCAGTATGGACGCGGTAACAGTCACAAGAGGCACAAAAGAAGACCTGGACATGAATAAAGTCGCCGAATACATGAAAAAAGCCAACAGCGAAAAACGGCGCAGCTTCGACCTAAACGACGACCCCTGGCTCATCCTGCAAAAACTGGAATGGGTAAGATCCGAAACCGAGATCACCCGAGCCGCCTACCTTCTCTTCGCTAAAGACCCCCAGATCAAATTCCCATAGGCAGTAATCCACATCGGCGCATTCAAAGATGACGGCTTTGTTCTTGACGGCAAGGATATATTAGGCAATATCCAAGATCAAGTGGAAGAATCCCTATCCTTCATAAAAAGAAATATTCGTCGCTGCATCGTAATTACTGGCAAAGCCGAACACGACCGTTATTGGGAATACCCTATGGAAGCCCTCAGAGAAACCATAACCAACGCCATCTGCCACAGAGATTACGGTTCCCCTCACACCATACAGATTCAAATAATAGATAATCGCATTATAATATGTAGCCCTGGAGAGCTTCCGTTTGACATGTCTATTGACAAGCTTTTAAATAAATTCCATCCATCCCGTCCCAGAAACAAAATAATCGCCCAGGCCTTCTACGACATGCACCTCACAGAATTCTACGGCAGCGGCATCAGGCGCATAAGGAAAGAATGCAAAATTAACGGCAATCCTTTTCCCTCCCTATCAAATGAGGCGGGATCTTTTACAACAACATACTTCTCACGCCAAAACGATGACACAGATACGATAAATCCTGGCGATGATACGATAAATTCGGGCCATGATACGATTAAAGATGACACAGATTCGATAACAGAGGGCTCAGATACGATAAAAGAGGGCTCAGATACG
>JAFZID010000084.1 GCA_017554565.1 bacterium | reverse complement strand
GCCTACATCGACGGCAAAGTCGTGGAAGCGGACGAAGGCGAACACGTGACGGTGGAAGTCACGGGCTCCTTCATCCAGGGCATCTTCGGCGTGGGCGGCGAGACCTACGGCAGGATAAGGGTAGTCTCGGATGATCCCAATGGCATCCTGGACGAGAACTCCTTCAGCGAAAAAATGAAAGGCGAAGTGGTCGTGGGCGGAAGCCTCATCACCTACGAGGGATTGCAGAAAGCCATCGAGTGCGGCGTGAACGCCGTGGTGGTGGGCGGCTTCGACGACGCCGACCTTAAGAAATTTTTGGGCTTCGACCTGGGCGTGGCCATCACGGGCCACGAAGAGCTGGGCCTTACCCTCGTTTTGACGGAAGGCTTCGGGCAGATCCCCATGGCCGACAAGACCTTCGCGCTTCTGAAGGAATGCGAAGGCAAGAACGCCTCCGTGAACGGCGCCACCCAGATCAGAGCCGGCGTCATGCGCCCCGAGATCATCGTGGCCAGGGACGAGGAAGCCTCCATGAAAGAAAACGAGGCCAAGCTGATCCTCGACATCGGCACGAGAGTCCGCGTCATCAGAGAGCCCTACTTCGGACTGTTCGGAACCGTCACCGCGCTTCCGGCGGAGCTGACGAAGCTGCCCACGGAATCCCTGGCCCGCGTGCTTGATCTGAAGTTCGACGACGGAACGGTCGCCACCGTCCCCAGAGCCAACGTTGAAATAATGGCGACGGAAAAAGACGACACCGCGGAGAACTGACGCAAAGCCCTCTTAAATCTGAAAATCAAATATCAGGATAAACATGGAACTTTTCACAATCAAAAGCCTGCCCGCATGGCTCCAGTACGTCAACGAGAACTGGTTCGATCTCAACAAGCTCAACGCTTTGATCGGGATCATCATCTTCGGTTCTCTGATCGTTTACTTCATCCGCCGCGCCAAGAGCGGCGCCTACCTCTTCGTCAGGCGCATCCCCGGCCTTGAATCCATCGAGGAAGCCCTGGGCCGCGCCACCGAGATCGGCCGACCCATCCTTTACATCTCCGGCATCGGCGGCGAATCCGATATGCAGACCATCGCGGCCATGAACATTCTTGGCAACGTGGCCGAGCAGATCGCCCACTACGACACCGACCTCAAGGTCCCCTGCATCAACCCCATCGTCATGACCATCGAGCAGGAGCTTGTGAAGCAGGCCTACACCAGAGCGGGACGCCCCGAGAACTACAAGGAAGACTGCGTCTATTATCTCTCCGACAACCAGTTCGCCTACGCCTCCGCCGTGTCAGGCATCATGGTCCGCGAGAAACCCGCCGCCAACTTCCTTCTCGGCAACTACGCGGCTGAAAGTCTGATCATCGCCGAGGCGGGCGCCTCTACGGGCGCCATCCAGATCGCCGGCACAGCCGCCATCAGCCAGATCCCCTTCTTCATCGTGGCCTGCGACTACACGCTGATCGGCGAAGAGCTCTTCGCGGCCGGCGCCTACGTTTCCAGGGAGCCTCTGCTGCTGGGCAGCCTGAAGGGACAGGACATCGCGAAGCTCGTCATCATCCTCATAATGATCGTGGCGATCATTCTGGGGACCATCGTTTCCGCCTTCCTCCTGAAAGACGGTTTCGTTTACGGGCTCTCCGATTTCATGAACAAGATTTTCGACCTGAAAGCTTTCAAATAAGAGGAACCGATAGACTATGCGCAATTATCTTCCCCCTATCATCTGCGGTGTCTGCGGCGTCATAATGATGCTGCACTTCTTCCTGCCGGAAAACACCATGCTCTACAAAACCATGATGGAATGGGTGACGAACTCGACCATCGTCGTCGGCGTCTTCGGCCTCTTCATCGGATTGGCCAGTCTGGTCCACAACCACGGCAACAGGATCGCCCGCCGCTCCCCCGGCTGGGGCTACAGCGTGATCACTTTGAGCTTCACCGCCATCGTGGCCCTGACCGGCATCATCAGCCAGAACGTCGGCCCCTCCGTCGTGAGCAAGCCTCTTGACAAGTACAATTACGACAACCGCAAGAATCAGGACCACACCCTGATCAGCCACACGCTCTTCGGCTACAAGGACGAGACCTACAAGACGAACCTGGTGGCCGCCGCCACAGCGGACGCCCCTGAAATGAAAGGCGAAGAGATCACGGTCAGGAAGGTCCCCCTCTTCATGTTCTTCTACAACTACGTCATCATGCCCATGGGCGCCACGACCTTCTCGCTTCTGGCTTTCTACATGATCACGGCGACGTACCGCGCCATGCGCGCGAAATCCTGGGAGGCAAGCCTGCTTTTGATATCGTCGATCATCATTCTGATAGGCCAGGTGCCGATAGAAGAGATACCGCTCATCGGCAAATGGATCATGGGGCACGCTCAATTGATCGTTTACATGAGCCTTATCCTCTATATCCTCTACGCCGCCATGAAGCAGTTCTTCTCCCGCAACTTCGTATCCTGCGGCGTTCTGGCCGCCTCCGCGGCTCTTATCGGCGTCATCTGGTACTACACTCCCGCTGAAGTTGACTTCGAGGCCATGAAGTCCGTCATTTTGAACTACCCCAACAACGCCGCCAAGCGAGGCATCCTGATCGGCGTGCAGTTAGGATCCCTGGCCACCAGTATCAAGATCCTCTCCGGCATCGAGAAACCCTACATGGGAGGCCGCGGTTAAAGTATGGCTTCAGGAAGCCCTAACATTTACGGCCCGAAGCAGAATTTCTGGCAGAGGCATTACCGTCCGCTCATTTATTTGCTGACGCTTGTGTGCGTGGTGGGCGGCACCCTGACCAGGCTTCCCTTGTCCCTTTCCGTCTCCGACGCCACCCAGGGCGTTTTCGACACCCTGGAGAAGCTTCCGGAGCTGAGGGCCAAGGATATCGAAAAGCAGCAGGCGCTGCTGGCGGAGAAGCTCGAGGAAGCTAAAAGTAATAACGGCCCGGATCTCCAGAAAGAGATCGCCGCCATAAAGGACAAGATCGCCCGCCTTCAAATTAATCCCAAAGGCGTCGTGCTGGTCTGCATCGACTTCGACCCAAGTACGGAAGCGGAACTGGGCCCCATGGCCCACGCCTTCATCAGGCACTGCTTCTCTAGGGGCGTCAAGGTCCTCATAAACACCGGCGGCAACGTCATGAGCCAGCCTTTGGCCCAGAACATCATCAGCGCCTCCGCAACCGAGGGCTCCCTCATGAAGAAGAACAAATACGGCTTCATGGAGGACGGTGTCGATTACGTTTTCTTCGGATTCAGGCCCAACGCCTTCCAGCTCTACCTGCAGATGGGTGAAAACATCCTGACGGCCTACGAGACGGACTACGCCGGCCACGACCTCACGCTCCTTCCCATTATGCGCGGCATCAGGAATTTCGGCGACATCGACATGGTCTTCTCCATCTCCGGCTACGTCGGCTCCCCGGAGACCTGGATCACCGTCGGCAATACGAAATTCGGCAAGCCCGTGGCTTTGGGCCAGGTCGCCATCTCCGCCTCGGACTATTATCCTTACATACAGTCCAAGCAGATCTGCGGCATGCTGCCGGGCCTTCGCGGCGCCGCGGAATACGAGGGCGCCTGCGGCTCCCCGCCCAGGGCCACCGGCCGCATGTGGGCGCAGCTGTACACTCACACTTTCGCCATTTTGCTGATAATCATCGGCAATCTGGAATTTTTCTTCAAAGGTCTCAAACACCGCAAAGTTTCCTAACAATGAATTTCCTGAAAAAAATACCTCCCATATGGCTTAGGGTTTACCGGCCCGTCATATACATCATGACTCTCGTCCTGGTCTGGATGGGCGCGGTGAACAACAACAAGCTGAACCTCAACGTCGCCGATTCCACCGGAGGCGCTTACGACACCATCGAGAATTTAGGCGAGATCAGGAAAGGCACGCTTCGCGAATACGAGCAGAAACTTGAGCAAAGACTGAAAGACGGAGACGCCTCCCAATCCGAGATAGACGATCTCAAAGGCATCGTCGAGGACCTTAAGCACAATGAAAAAGGCGTCGTTCTGATCTGCTTCGACTTCGACGCGGGCTGCGACGCCGAGATGACTCCCCAGGTGGCGACCATTCTCCGCCACTGCTTCAGCAGGGGCGTCAAGGTCCTCATCAACACCGGCGGCAACGTCATGAGCCAGCCCCTGGCCCAGCAGACCATCGACAAGGCCACCAAGGACGGAAATCGTCTCGATCCTCCGTACCCGACCATGGAGTCCGGCGTGGACTACGTCTTTTTGGGATTCCGTCCCAACGCCTTCCAGCTCTACCTGCAGATGGGCGAATCCATCATCTCCGCCTACGAGACTGACTATTCCGGAAAAGATCTTTCCACCATGCCCATCATGGAGCACATAAGGGATTTCCGCGCCATCGACTGCGTGGTCACCGTCTCGGCCTACGTGGGCGCTCCCGAGACCTGGATCACGGTGGGCAACGCCAAGTTCGGCAAGAAAGTCATTTTGGGCGGCGGCGCCATCGGCGCTTCCGACTATTATCCCTTCCTGCAGTCCGGCCAGATCTGCGGCCTGCTGCCGGGCCTCCGAGGAGCCGCGGAATATGAGTCGGCCCTCAAGTGCCCGGACATCGGCAGCAAGCGCATGTGGTCGCAGCTCTACACCCACGCCTTCGCCATCTTCCTGATAGTGCTTGGCAACATCGAGTATTTCTTCAGCGCCAAGAGGAGGAAACTCTGAGGATGAAACTCTTCCTCTCCAAATTCACTTCCTTCTGGAAAAACCGTTACAGGGCGATCATCTACATAATGACCTTCGCCTTCGTATGGCTTGCTTTGATCAACAAGAAGCCCCTGGATCTCTCCGTCTCCGACGCGACGCAGGGCGCTCTTGATCTGGTCGAACACATGCCGGAAAACCACAGGAAGAAGATCCAGGAGCAGGAAGAACTTTTGTCCAGGCTGCAGCGGGAAGAGAACGCGGGCGGCTCGGCGGAGCTCGCCTCCCGGATCGACGAAGCCAAAGCCTATCTGGAAAGGCTCAAAATAAATTCCAACGGCGTCTTCTTAGTCTGCATCGACTTTGACGCAGGCTCTGACGCTGAACTGGGCCCCATGGCCTATTCCTCCATCCGCCACGCCTTCAGCCTCGGCATCAAGGTCCTCATCAACAACGGCTACACCGTCATGGCCCAGCCGCTTTCTCAGATGATCGTGGACTCCGCCGCGCTGGGCGGAGCGACCATGCCCAGGCCCTACGGTTTCAAGGAAGCCGGCAGCGACTTCGTTTTCTTCGGATTCCGCCCCAACCCCTTCCAGGTCTATCTGCAGATGGGAGAATCCGTCCTTTCCGCTTACGAGACCGATTATTCCGGGAAGGCCCTGGCGGACATGCCGATCATGAAAGGCATCAAAGACATTCGCGACATCGACGGGATCGCGGCTTACTCCTGCAACGTGGGCACGCCGGAATCCTGGATCAACGTCGCAAACACAAAATTCAACATCCCTCTGGTGGTCGGCATGACCGCCGTCTCGGTCTCCGACTACTTCCCCTACCTCCAGTCCGGCCAGCTCTGCGGGCTGATAACCGGTTTGAGGGGAGCGGCGGAATACGAGAACGTCGTGGGCGCGCCTCCTGTGGCCAACCGCAGGATGTGGGCGCAATTATACACCCACGCCTTCGCCATTGGGCTGATCATAGTAGGTAACATTGAATATTTAATAAAAGGAAAACGGGCTGCCTAGCCCCAAACTTTAAAGGAGATATATGGGTCCGGATACGTTTATTGACCTCATCGGTGTGTGGATCGCCGCCCTTCTTACCCTGGGCGTTTATTCCTCGCTAATCAAAGACACCTTCATCTCGAAGCTGACGGAAGCCGTCTTCGTCGGCGTCAGTTTCGGCATGTCCATCGTCTTCACCTACTACAACGGCATCAAGCCGAAGATCGAGGAGCCCCTGGTAAGGTACTATCAGAACCTGCATGTGGACTACGCCACCGTCACCAACGCCATCACCGTTTCCATGGCCAAGATCGCGGACGCCGAAACGCTGAAACTTTCGGAAGGCGACGAAGCCGTGGTGGACAGCATTCCCGGCAGCTCGGTCTTCGACACCAACCGCTTCTTCGCGGTCCTGGACAGCGCCCTTTACAAGCAGACCCTGAAGCTTCAGAGCACCAACGACGTGGCGGTCTCATTGCAGAGCGCCTTCGCCAGCTCCGAAGTCAACCTGAAGGACAAGGAAACGGTCATGGGCGCCCTGAACGAATACTTCCAAAGCTACAAGACCGTGCCCACCAGCCGTCACTTCTGGGTCCTCTACATCTTCATCTCCGTCCTTCTGGGCTTGATGTTCATCACGCGTTTCTTCCCGAAGCACGCCTGGCTCTCCCGCTTCCCCATGGCTTACACCATCGGCGTGGGCGTCGGCATGGGCACTCCGCTTTCCTTCCAGTCCCAGATCATGCAGCAGGTCCAGGCCTCCTTCATCCCCATGCTGGTCAGGACCGCTGACGGCATCGACTGGCTCGGAACTTTCGGCAACCTCTCGCTGGTCATCGGCACCCTGACCGTCCTCTACTACTTCTTTTTCTCCTTTAAGAAAGAGGACGCGGCCTCCCGCGGAGCCACCAAGATCGGCATCGCCTACCTCATGATCGGTTTCGGCGCGTCTTTCGCCTTCACCATCATGGCCCGCGTGTCGCTTCTGATCGGCCGAATCAACTTCTTGCAGGACGAGTGGATCCAGGGAACTTACGAATTCTTCAAGTATCTGAAGTAATATTCGATGTTCTCCTTCTGGCGTAACAATTACCGCGTCATAATCTACCTTTTCACTTTCGCAAGCGTCTGGGTGGGGCTCGTTATGACCGCGAAGCTTAAGATAAACGCTTCCGCGGCCACAAAAGGTCTCTACGACGCCTTGGAGCAGCTTCCCGCCTCCCACGCCGCCATGATCAGGGAGGACGAGGAGAAGCTGCAGAAACTCCTCCAGGACGAGAAAGCCGACCCCAAGTCCGTGACCGCTCTCGAAGAGCACATCTCCCGCGCCAAAATAAACACCAACGGCGTCGTCCTTCTGAACATCAACTACAACCCCGGCTCCGAAGCGGAACTGACGCCCATGTCACAAGCCGTCTGCCGCCACGCTTTCAGGCGCGGCGCCAAGCTGCTCATCAACGTGGGCTACGACGTCATGAGCCAGCCGCTGGCCCAGAAGATCATCTCGGACGCCGCCCTGGACGGCCGCTCCGTCACGCCCCCCTATCCTTTCCGGGAATCCGGCGTGGACTACGTTTTCTTCGGCTTCCGTCCCAACGCCTTCCAGGTCTATCTGCAGATGGGAGAATCCATCTGCGCGGCCTATGAGACGGACTACGCCGGGAAAGACACCTCCTCCATGCCCATCATGAGGGGCATCAAAGATTTCAGCGACATCGACCTGGTGGTCACGGTCTCCAGCTTCGTGGGCGGCCCGGAGATGTGGATCAACGTGGGCAAGACGAAATTCAACAAGCCGGTGGCCAGCGGCATGACGGCCGTTTCCGCCTCCGACTACTATCCTTATCTTCAGTCCGGCCAGCTCTGCGGCCTTTTGTCAGGACTCAGGGGCGCCGCGGAATACGAAGCCCTCGTGGGCGTCAGCCCCGCCCCCGCCACCAGAAGGATGTGGGCGCAGCTCTACATCCATACTTTCGCCATTCTTCTCATTATTATCGGCAACATCGAATACCTTTTCCGCGCCAAAAAGTAAAGGTCGGAAAGTATCAAAAAGGGATGGCTTAAAAAGCCTTTTTTTCATAGAATAAATAAGAAAATAATTTATTCTAAAAACAACCCTTTTTGTCCTATGAAAAAATTATTGCTCTGCGCCATTTTCCTGGCCGCGCTAATTTGCGCCGCCGACGACCTTGTTTATTCCTGCGGCTTTGAAGCTGAGGAAGGTTTCACTCTCGGCCCCGTTGTTGACCAAGTTGGCTGGAACGTCATAGACGGCCGCCACAGCCCCGACGCCATATTTGACGTCACCAACAAGACCGAGCTCGTGAAAAGCGGCAGCCAGGCTCTCACGATGCGCAGCTTCAGATATGAAGGCTCGGATTCCGACGAAAGGCCCTTCGTCGGCGTCAACTTCGATACTGGCGACGTGGAAAACAAGTATGTGATACTCTCCGGTGACTTTCTGTATCCCGCCGGCAAGGACAGCTGGGTAAAGCTGAATTTCGCCGACTCCAGGGAATACGCCACCCTCGTCGCCTACAACAGGAGCGGCTATCACAGCGTAAAACTCGCCTACACCGACCTCATAGGGGGCGGCCACAAGGAGGAAAAGATCGCCGAGATCCCCGACGACACTTTCTGCCACTATGAACTGGTCGTCGATCCCACGCGCAAGATGATCATCAGCGCTTCCCTGGACGATCACATCCTTACCAACACCGCCACGAGGATGATGGGCTATTACAAGAACGACTCCTCCAAGGAACCCATCCCCAACCGCATCGCTCTGGAATGCGACCTGAGCTGCGACAACCTCAAGATCGAAACGAGGCAGGCCGAAACCCATCCGTCTGAGTTCTTGCTCTCAAAGAGAGGCTTGTATGTGGAGAAGACCGCCACCAACGCCACTTTCAACATCATCAACTTTGGCACCTCGCCCTTCGATTACACTATCACGACCGACAACGAACCGGAATGGCTCACCATAGAGCCAGCGTCAGGGACCTGCACAGCTTCGCAAAAAGTCAAGCTTACCATAAACAGGGAAGGCATGACCGACCGCTATTACAAGACTCTTATCACGGTGAGCAGCTGGTCTGCCGGAACGAAGACGCTTTATCTCGGCGTGGCCAGCGGAAACGTCCTTATGGAGGAGAATTTTGAAGAGCCCTACATGGTAGGGGGCGAAATAACCGGCCAGGGCGCCTGGAACGGCAAAAAAGACGACGGCTACGGCTGTTCTTACAACAAAATGGTAGTGACCAACGTCAGTTTCGGCATCGACGGCGCCTGCGCCCACCTTTTCTGCGGCGACGGCTATGACGGCTACACCTGCCCCGCCAAAGCCGACAAAGGCTCCTGCGTGAAGGTCAGCCTAAAATTGTACTTCGGTTCCGGATCGGATGTTGAAAAACTCTTCATCACGGAACCCTACTGGAGCAGATGCGCTCATTTTTATTTCAAGCGGGAGGACGGCCGCCTCTATCTTTACAAATTCAACGACGCCAACAAATACGCGCTGGCTGGCGATTACAGCGCGCCCCTTGACACCTGGATCGACTTCAGTTTCACCATGGACTACACTTCCTATATTCTGAAGAACCTGACCTTCGGCAACCTGACGACGAACTATACGGAAGGCTTCGCCCTTTGGGGCCAGCCCAATGACCGCGTCGATCCCTGTGAAAGATACGAGAGCTTTGCCATCGGCTGCGGCAACAGCAGTACTTCTGACGCTAGTATCTTCATCGACGATCTTAGGATCGAGCAGACGGAGAGACAGATCGATGACGGTAAGCTCGCCGTCTCGACTGATACGATCTACGCTGAGAGAGCGGATGATTCCGCCACCTTCCAGGTCAGGAACACCGGCACCGTCTCCTTCGACTACACTGTGAGCGCCGAAGACGCTCCGGAATGGCTCAATATCGAACCCGCCTCCGGCAGCTGCGTTTCTCCGCAGACCGTCACGCTCTCCTTTGACAGAAGCCTCATGACCAACGGCTACTACAGGACCTTTGTGACCGTGGACGCCGGAGACGCCGGCACCAAGCAGGTCTATCTGGCCGTGCCCAACGGCACCGTCGTCATGTACGAGAATTTCGAAGCGCCCTATATGATTCCCGGCGAAGTGACTGGCCAAGGATTCTGGAACGGCAAGAAGGACGACGGCTACGGCCAACCCTACAACGAGATGATCGTGACCAACGTGGACTTCGGTTATGAAGGCGCCTGCGCCCATCTCTGGCGCGGCAACGGCTGGGACGGCTACACGCTTAAAGCCAAATGCGATAAAGAAGCCTTGGTAAGAGTCTCCATGATGCTGTATTTCGGTTCGGAAGCCGACGTTGACTCCTTCAACATCCACGAGAACTACTGGGGCAACTGCGCCCATTTCGATTTCAAGCGCCACGACGACCACTTCAACCTCTACAGGTTCAACAACGGCGATAAATACACGCTTGTGGGCGAGCACGCCGAATACCTGGACGAATGGGTCCCCTTCTCCTTCACCCTGGACTACCGCGCCTACAAGCTGACCAGCGTCACCTTCGGCGACGAGACCGTGGACTTCCCGGAGGGCATCGAACTTCGCAACGCCCCCAACGACTTCGTCAAACCCGTTGAGAGATTCGAATACTTCGCCATTGCGGCGGGCGGAAGCGAAACCGTGGACGCCATGGTCTATATCGACAACATCAAAGTCGAGCAGATCGACAGGCCGGCCGTGGCCGTGCCCATCTGGACGGGCGTCATCAGCGCCGGCGACGAACAATCCAGCATAACCAACAGAATTGACAACCTCGGCAGCGTTGATTTCAACTATGACCTGAGGTTAGTTGGCGACGTCAAAGGCCTCTCCGCCGAGCCAGCCAGCGGCACCATCTCGCAATCCGGCAGCGCCATAATTAAGCTAGACCGCTCTGTTGTCGAGGACGGCTTCTTCCGCACGTATCTCATCATGGATTACAAGGCCGTGGACGGCGTCAACTCCGGCTCCATCACTTCCTTCGTGACCTATTGCCAGGGCGGATGGTTCTATACCACGGAATTCGAAGGCCTGACCTACAAGCCCGGCTTCGTGGACGGCCAGGACACCTGGAGCGCCTACACCTGGGGGACGGCGGCTCCCAGCGTCGCGCTTTTCAACGGCGCTCAGTGCCTCTATTTCCCCTACGACTCCACCGCCACCTCCTCCATACTGGTTCCGGCGGAAGTCCCCTACAGGACTAGCCTGCGCTTCTATTTGGAGAAGAACAATAATCCTTACGAAATGGATCTGTATGCCGCGAACAGCAAAATAGGCAAAGGCGGCAACCTGCCCTTCTGCGTGGTTTACGATCCCAAGAACAACAAAGCCGTCGTCGGCTACAAGAACGCCGGGGACGACGAAGTCTTTGAATTATGCGAAGCGCCCGCGGAGCAGTGGAACGAACTCTCCTTCGTACTGGACACCGACATAACCAGATGCTGCGCCGTTTCCATGACCATGAACGACTTCACCACCAACTTCTACGAAGGCCAGGTGGTGCTGAATCCCGCCTACGACAGCTCCGTCCTCGACCAGTTCGTCATCTCATCCTACTGCCTTATAGAGGACGACCATGCCGGCGTTTACGTTGACAACCTAGTCATCTGCGACGCCAACGTTCCTGAACCGCTCTGCGCGGCTCTCGTCATGTCCCTGATCGCTTTGCTGGCCGTCAGGAAACGTTAAATCTTATTTGCAGGAAAAACAAATGAAAAAACTTCACATCGCACTTTTGGCTTTTGTCATAGGCTCCTGCCTTTTCGCGGACACCGAGATCTTAAAGATCGGTTTCGAGGAATCGGAAGGCTATGCGCTCGGCAAGGTGATCGGACAGAAAGGCTGGACCTCCACGGACAGCCGCCACAGTCCGCAATCAATCTGCAACGTCACCAACAGGGCTTCCATCGTCAAAAGCGGGAGCCAGGCCCTCTGCCTGAGAGTTGACGGCGACAAAAAGCCTTTCCTGGGCCGCTCCTTCACTTATTCCGACAGCCTGGAAGGCAAGTTCGTCGTGATGTCCGGCGACTTTTTAAGCCCTCAGGGCGGCGACAACTGGGTGAAATTTCTCTGCGAGAACGAAAAGGAAATGGCCACCATCGTCGCCAGGAATTCCGGCGACGAGCACACCATTTCTCTGGACTGCTACAACATCCTGACCGCCAAAAGCTATTCCCTGCCGTTGGGCTCCTACAAGGCCGACACCTACTACACTTACAAGCTGACCGTCGATCCCGCCCGCAAGCTCATCGTCAAATTCGAGCTCGACGACAAGGTCTGGACGAATACGGACACCCTGGTTATGGGCTACAACCACTACGCCACCGCCAGCAAGCCGAAGCCCTTCCGCTTCGCCCTGGAGTGCGATGTCTCCGCGGACAATCTCTCCGTTGCCATAATCGACGGCAACACCGGACCTGCGGAACTTATGGTCACGCCCAACACCCTGGCCCTGGGGAGGGCCGCCAAGAACGCCTCCTTCGCCGTGATGAACAACGGCGGCGGATCCTTCGATTTCAGCATAAGCTGCCTCGAATCCCCCGAATGGCTCTCCGTATCGCCCACCAGCGGCACCTGCACGGGCAAAGTCGATATCAAGGCCAACCTCGACAGAACTGTCATGACGGACGGCTACTATCGGGCGGTCATAAAGATCGACGGCGGTGAAGCGGGAACTAAATATCTGACCTTGGGCGCCGCCTCCGGAACCGTTCTTCTGTATGAGAATTTCGAAGCCCCCTACAGAAGCGTCGGCGAGATCACCGGTCAGGGCGGCTGGGCCGGCAAACGCGACGACGGCTACGGCAAAATCTACAACGAGATGCTTGTGACAAACGTCAGCTACGGCTATGACGGCGCCTGCGCCTACATCAAGAGAGGCGACGGCTGGGACGGCTACACCTGCGACGTCAACGCCGAAAACCAGGCGGTGGTCAGAGTCAGCATGAAGATCTACAAAGGCTCCCTGGGCGACGAGGACTCCTTCACCATCCATCAGGATTACTGGTACAACAGTGTGCACATGTGGTTCTGGCGTTATCAGGACCATTTCTTCATGTACAAGATGAACGACGACGAGTCTTATGCGCTGATAGGCGCCTACGAAGCGCCCCTGGACACCTGGCTCGACCTTTCCTTCACCATCGACTACCGCTCGGCGAAGCTCGTCGCCTTCACTCTCGGCGATTATGTCACCAACTATGTTGACGGCATCCCCATCAGGAACAGGCCCGGCGGCACCGCCCCCGCCACCAACTACACCAAGTTCGGCGTCAACTGCGGCGGAGAGGAGACCGTGGACGCCATGCTCCTCATCGACGATCTGAAAGTCGAGCAGCTGGAGCGCGAGCCCTACGCCATTCCGCAATGGTCCAACTCCATCTCCTTCGGCGAAGACCTCACCACGGCCACCAACAAGATATCCAACGCCGGCAGCAAGAAATTCAAAGCTACCTTCAGCGTTCTCGACTATCCCGACACCCTGAAGCCCAAGTCCGCCACCGCCACCGTGACCTCCACCGGGAACCTCGTGCTGAGGCTTACCAGGACGGGATTGGAAGACGGCTTCTTCCGTTCCCGGG
>JAFZID010000083.1 GCA_017554565.1 bacterium | reverse complement strand
GCTGATGATTCCGGCGGGATACCTGAGCACGCCCATCCTCTGGGCTGTTACGATCTTCCTCCTTGCGCAGCCGATTGAGATCTATAGCCTGATTACCGGCTGGAAGCCCAACCTCTCGGCGCTGGGCGGCTATTATCAAAAGATGGGGCCCGCCTTGGAAGAGGGCAACTTTTGGGAGGCGGCCGCGGCCAGCCTGCGATACGGCTTCCTCTGCTCCTGGCTCTGGTTCCTGGCCCACGGCCGGATCACCCAGACCGTCGGCCTGTTCTTCCTCGGCATTCTCGTCGGCCGGCACCGGCTGCTTTACAACAAAGGGAAGAACCTGAAGATATGGCGCATCGTGTTGGCTTTCTCGCTAGCCGCGGTCGTGGCCGGCAGCGTGTTCGGTGCCGCCGAACACGGCAGCGTCCACTTCGGCTCGCTCGATGCTCTGCTCCACCCGCTCTACAATCTGGCCATCCTGTTGCTGATCGTCTCCGCCGTCGTCCTGCTCTGGTACGGTTTCGCCGGCTTCCGCCGCAGCCTCACCCACATCTGCTTCTTCGGCCGGATGTCGCTCACCAACTACCTGCTCTCATCGGTCATCGGCTCCTTCCTCTTCTACGGCTGGGGCCTCGGCCTCTACCAGGAACTCGGCGTCACCTGGTCCTTCCTCGTCGGCATAGCCATCGTCACCTTCCAAATCCTTCTCCTCCACCTCTGGGCCCGCCACCACCCCCGCGGCCCCCTGGAGACACTCTGGCGCAAACTGACATGGCTCTAGACAAAGTCCGTTGGACGATCTGCCACGGATTCCTCTTTAATCCCATTTACAGTCAGCGAAAGGGACGGTTTATCTATCTCATCCCTTTCGCTGCCAATAATGCAGGTATTAGGGCTATTTCTGGCAGCGAAAGGGATCAAGCGGCGCCCTCATGCCTGTCGCTGCCACCCCTGCGCCGCAAGGAAGCCGAGGCGGACGGATTGGGCTCTGGACTGCCACGAGGATTGTCCCGATTCAATTCGGGTGGAAAAAGCTAAACGCTTTCTGTGTTTAAATGTCCCGAAGGTCTTTACAAAGTCACTTTTTTTCTGATTTTTTCCCTTTATTCTATAAAAAACTTAATAAGTCACACAACCTCCTGTTATTCAGTTATTAATAAATTGCTTTTTCGTCAGTTCACTATGGAAAGTTTTACGTTCCTTTGTAAGCATTGAAGAAGAGATATTATTTGGAGTTTGTTTACTAATTAGTTAACTTTGTGTCGGATGAAGAAGGCGTTTGTGAGACAGGTGGTCGTATTTGAGGACCACTTCAAGGAGTTTAGAAAGACACTGGACAGGGACACGCTCAAAAAGCTATATCAGGTGCTAACCTTGATTATGATGGTGGAAGAAATTCCAGCGAAGTTTTTGAGAGCTATCGTGGGAAGAAAAGGACTCTTTGAAATACGAGTAGAGCACGGAAACAACAACTATCGTGTATTCTGCTGCTTTGATGAAGACAAACTGGCAATCCTGTTCAATGGCTTCCTAAAGAAGACGCAAAAGACACCTGCGGAGCAATTGGATAAAGCAGAGCACTGATGAAGAAGTTTTTTAACCAGAAAAGCAAGCAAAACAATGGATAAGAAAGACCTCAATAAGATGAATCTGACCCCCATCGAAGAACTCATCGAAGAGGACTTCGGAGCGGTGGGGACTCCGGAACGTGACCAGTTCGAGATGGAGTGCGATGTCTTCGTCATTGGCGAGCAGCTAAAGGATGAACGCCTCAAAGCCGGTCTTACGCAAGAACAGCTGGCGGAGAAGATCGGCACCAAAAAGAGTTTCATCTCCCGAGTGGAGAGAGGCCACGCCGACATTCAACTCTCAACCCTCGTCAAGTTATTTCGAGGGCTAGGACGCCAGATTAGCATACGAGTCCTCTAGGACGAAGCTTTCGCCATCCCTACCCCAGCACCTCCTAAAACTCCTAAGGTCTTAATCCCATTTACAGTCAGCGACAGGCATGATTCATCTGTCTCATGCCTGTCGCTGCCACCCCCGCGCCGCAATCCATAGTCTGTTGAATACACCTTGGCGGAAGATGATCTTTTTCACTACTCTGATTCTTTTACTCAAAAAATTGCTTTTTTGTCGGCCCCATCTCCTCGGTTTCACGTTTCTTTGCAATCGATAAAACGAAGGTAATAATTACACAATTTGGTAATTCTAAAATATTATAATATCTTTGTGCTGAAATGATCATTGAAACCGAGGACGAAAACTTGATGCTCCTTTATAGCGAGGGCCAGGTAAACAGTAAGGAATACAAACATATTTCTAAGGAAGTGGTCAAAGGATTCGTAAAAGCCGTGAACTATTTGAAGTGGGCGAAAAACATTAACGAAGTGATGCGGATTGGCGGACTTCATTACAAGCGGTTGAAGGGTAACCTGAGTGCTTACGAGTCAGTAAGATGCAACGACAGGTGGCGACTGCTGTTCACAAGTTATGCGGACAAAGGCGAAACGATCATCACAAATGTCAAACTCATTAAACTCTCAGATCACTATGATGACCTATAACCTGAGTGAAGCAAAGCCGTTCATCGCCATTCCGGTTGGTGAGTATATCCTGGATGAACTCAAGGCACGGAAGATGACTCAGAAGGAACTGGCGGCAGCGCTGGGTGTTCCGGCCTCCCGCGTCAATGAGGCGATAAAAGGAAAACGGCCGCTCTCAGCGACGCTGGCCCTGAGGATTGAAGAGGTCATCGGCATTCCGGCGCATATCCTCCTCTCCCTTCAATCGCAATATGAACTCGATAAAGCCAGATTAAAAGCGAAGGAGAAGAAAGAGGCAGATGAGAAAAACGACTACGACGTCAAGCGCAGAAACTTGCTTGACGCCATCGGGCAATTCATTGATGCCTGCCATGCGTCCGGACATAAGGTGCCGGAAGAACTGACCCACCTCCAGCTCTAGACACAGGTGAGCCATAAGTGAGGAATCTGCGAATAGAATAAAACCGCCGGACCTCTCGAAAAGATCCGGCGGCTGCGGCTTAAGCGAACGAGGTTCGCGCTTAGATCGCCTTGATCATCTTGGCGCCGGGGACGTTCTTGAACTGGGTGGCGGCATCGCCGACGACGACCACGATCATGTTGTCGACGTTGAGATACTGGGCCGCTTCCGCCTTGATGTCGTCGAGGGTCATGTGATTGACGACGGCTTCTTCCAGGGCGATATAGTTGTCGGGAAGCTTATAGTTCCGGATGCGGGAGAGCATGCCCACCAGGCTCATAGACGTCTCGAAGGCCGATGCGTTCGAGCGGAGCATGGCGTCTTTCACGCTGTCGAGTTTCTCCTGTGTGTACTCGCCGCCGAAGTCGTCGATGATCTCGCGGAACAGCGACACCGATTCCTTGGTCGAACTGCCCTGCACGCTTGATGCAGCATGGAAGTAGCCGGTCTCCAGGTTCTTGGTAAAGCCGGAGCTGGCGCCATAGGTGTAGCCGCGCTGGAGGCG
>JAFZID010000082.1 GCA_017554565.1 bacterium | reverse complement strand
GCCTGCAGCATCTTGGCGAGCCAGTAGAGGGCCGCGTCCGGATCCGAGCCCCGCATGGATTTTATGAAGGCGGAGATGGTGTCGTAGTGTCCGTCGCCGTCCTTGTCGTACAAAAGCACTTTCTTCTGCAGGGAAGCCTCGGCGTCCTTGATGGTGACGGTTATCCTCCCCTTTTCATCCGGCGCGGTGGTCATGGCCGCCAGCTCCAGGGCGTTCAGGGCCACCCGGGCGTCGCCCTCGCAGCGGACGGCGATGAAATCCTCAGCCTCGGGGGTAAGATCAAGCGGCATTTTCCCCAGCCCGCGCTCCTCGTCATGCCAGGCCCTTTCCAGGACAACTTTGATGTCCTCCGCCTCCAGAGGCTTCAGCTGAAAAACTCGCGAGCGGGACAAGAGCGCGTTGTTCAAGGCGAAATAAGGATTCTCGGTCGTCGCGCCGATAAGGATGATCGTGCCGTTCTCCACGTGCGGGAGCAAAACGTCCTGCTGGGCCTTGTTGAAGCGGTGGATCTCGTCCAGGAAAAGCACCGCGGTGCTCAGTTTGGCGCGGCGGCGGGAATTGGAGAAATCCACCACGTCCCTCACGTCCTTCACGCTGGAAGTAACCGCGGACAGCCGGCAGAAGGGCCGCTTGGTGACAAGGGCTATGACCTCCGCCAGCGTGGTCTTGCCGCAGCCGGGAGGCCCGAAGAAAATGACGGAGGAAAGACGGTCGGAAGTGATGGCCCGCTCCAAAGGAGAACCCTTGTAGAGCAGATGCTTCTGGCCGGCGATCTCACTTAGATCCCGGGGACGCATGCGGAAAGCCAGAGGGGCGTTCTCCCAGGAGGAGGCGTCGCCCAGGCCGGGAGAGGGATCCCCCGTCGCATCCGTCGGCGAAACGAAAGAAAAAAGTTCCTGATACGTATCGGACATTTATGACAAAGCGCAAAAGAAAAAAAGACTTTGCCGGATCAGGAAAAATAGGAGGATATATAAGGGCCCTGCGTGTGCCGTCTGCTTTTTGGTCTAAACCCGTTATTCTAAAAATAAGGCTCGCAAAGCTTTAAGGCTTCCCGCTCGAAGACGGGCCTGCACAACCACCTTGTCTTGGCCCCAGTACAAAAGCGAATGTCGGTTCAGACGCATTCTGAGCGATAACGAACACCGCAGGGTTAATTTTCATTTTAATATCAAGTCCTATTTCAATTCCATTCCGGCCCGAAAGCCATCTATATACAAACTCTCTAAGAGAGACCACTAGTATTATAGCAAATCAAAATCAAATAAAAAAGAGCGCCCTCCCGGACTCCTCAGGAAGGGCCCGCGCTTGCCAAAGAAGCACCCTATCCCCTATAATGGAAGCGTCCCTTAACCCTTGGCGACAAAGGAAAATCACATGCTGGAAATAAGAGGAAAAAAACTGATACTGCGGGAGCAGCGGGAGGAAGACGCCGCCTTTTTCGCCCGCTGGTTCAACGATCCCATGATCATGTTCCAATGCGGCTTCACGGAAGCGACGGACGAGGAAACGGAAAGAAAACGCATAAAATGCGACCACAGAAGAAAGGACTGCCGCTGGTTCACGATAACGGACCTGGAAGGAAACATCGTCGGCGAGACGGGCCTTCTGCGCATGTTCCCCCAGTGGCGTCAGACCGACCTTTCCATCATCATCCCGGATCCCGCAGCGCAAGGGAAAGGCTACGGCACGGAAGCCATCCGTCTGATGCTGGATCTGGCTTTTCACGAATACGAGATGAACCGCGTCGCCATCGGCGTGGTGGGCCTGAACGAAAGGGCCCTGCGGTTTTACGAGAGGATCGGCTTCATCAAGGAAGGCATCCAGGAGCAGGGCTACCTTTGGAACGGCGAATACAGCGACTTCATAATGATGCGCATCCTGCGCCGGGAATGGAAATAAAACCGGCGGCGCGGCGCGAAAAAAAGGCCCTGTTCCACGCGGGACAGGGCCTTTTCTTTTAGGCGGAAAACATTTCAGGCGTTCAAAATTTCCAGAGCCATTTTGTGCAGATTGGGCGGAGCCGCAAGGCAGGAAGGAGCTCCCACCGGATCCTGGCCTTCCCAGCCCGTGATGACGCCGCCGGCGCCCCTGATGACAGGAACAAGGGGCAGGATGTCCCAGGGGTTCATCTCCGCGTCGGACATGACCGCCGTCAGGCCGCCGGCTATGAGAGCGTAGCCGTAGCAGTCGCCCCACATCCTGAAGATCTTGCCCTCATTAATGAGAGCGTCGAATTTAGGCCGGCTTTTCAGGCGGGCTATGTCGCATATATCCGTAGTGAGGATAACGGCCTCCTTGAGGCTCTGGGCGTCTTTAACGCGCACCGGCTCGCCGTTCCGCTCCGTCGTCTGGTTGTCACCCAGATAAATTTCCTCGCGCATGGGGAGGCCGATGGCGCCGAGGATGGGCTGGCCGTTTTTTAGGAGCGCAATGAGGGTGCCGAAAAGCGGCGCGCCGGAGACGAAGGACTTGGTGCCGTCGATGGGATCCAGCACCCAGGTGTACTCCTTCTTCTCGCCGGCGCCGAACTCCTCGCCCAAAATAGCGTGATCGGGGAAATTCTTGCTTATCATTTCCCTCAGCATCAGCTCGGCCCTGCGGTCGATCTCCGTCACCGGGCTCTGATCCTTTTTCACTTCCACGTGATAGGCGCGGGAGTTGAAGGAGTCCCTTATGAAGGGCATCACGACCTTCAGCATGGCTTTGATGAAATCTTTATATTGGTCCAGTTCCGTCATAGTATGACCTCTAAGAGTTCGATGAAGAGCCTGACTCCGTAGCCCGTGGCGCCCATGGGATTGTAGCCCTCCGCGGAGGGACGCATGCCCATGCCCGCGATGTCCACGTGGGCCCAGGGAACATTGGGCGCGAATCTCTTCAGGAAAAGCGCGGCGGTGCTTGATCCCGCCGGACGGCCGCCGCCGTTCTTCAGATCCGCCACGTAGCTCTTCAAAAGTTTCTCGTAGCCTTTGTACATGGGCATCTGCCAGAGACGCTCGCCGGTCTTCTCGCCCGCCGCCTTCAGGGCGACGGAGAGCTTTTCGTCCTCGCAGAAAAGGCCCGCCGCCTCGTAGCCCAGGCAGGTGATGATGGCGCCTGTAAGAGTCGCGATATCGACGACGGCTTTCGGCTTAAATTCGCCGGCTCTCAGAAGACCGTCCGCCAGGATCAGTCTGCCCTCCGCGTCGGTACTGATGATCTCGACTTTGACGCCGTTTCTGTACTCTATGACGTCGCCCGGCAGAAGCGCGTTGGGGCCCGGCATGTTGTTGGTGGCGGGAACGAGACCCACGACGTTCTGCTTCACCTTGAGGGCGGCCGCCGCGTAGAGCGTGCCGATGACGGAGGCGCCGCCGTGCTTGTCCATGCGCATGGCTTCCATGCCGCTGCTCCCCTTTATCGAGATGCCGCCGGTGTCGAAGGTCAGGCCCTTGCCCACGAAGACCACCGGCGCTTCCTTCTTGTTCTTGGCGCCCTGCCAGACGAGCTCGATGAAGCGGGCCGGCTGGGTGGAGCCGCGGTTGACGGCCAGAAGTCCGGCCATGTTCTTCTTTTTGATGTCCTCCATCTCGAGAACGCTGACCTTAAGGCCGAAGTGCTTCAGGCTCTTGGCGACCTGGGAGAGACGCTCGGCGTTGATCTGGGAGTGCGGGGCGTTCGCCAGCTCCCTGGCCAGGATCACGCCTTCGCAGATGGTCTGCGTTCTTTTCAAAAGAGGCTTCACTTCCTTGGGGTCTTCCGCCGTGATGAAGCAGATCTCCTCGAAGGGCGTCCTGATGCGGGGCGTGAAGTCCGCCTTGTATTCGTAGCCGCGCAGCAAAAAACCTTCCAGGGCGGCCATGGTCGCTTCCTTTTCCAATATGGCGTCGCTTCGGAAAGGCAGAACGCGGAATTTCTTAACGTCCAGCTTAGCCAGCGCGTCGCCCGCGGAGACCGCGGCTCTTCTTATGTCCTCAAGCTCCAAGGCTTCGACGCTGCCAAGACCGCACAAGAGAAAACGGCCGACTTCGCCTTCCGTATAGACCGTCAAGGTCTCCCCCGCCTCGCCCTTGAAATCCTCCCAGACCTTTTTGGTCAGGGGGAAAGTCTTCTTGGCTTCCGGCAAAAGTTCTTTGGTCAAAAAGACGACCGCCGCTTCCTTCGGGGCGCCGTCCTTGGTCTTTAAGCAAGTGATCTTCACTTCCGACATAACAACTCCTTGTCTTGTTTTTTTATTTTCTTTTTTCAGGCTTTTCTCTCGAGGCTCATTTCCACCAGCTGCAGAAGGATCTCCCGGCGCGGGCAATCAAGGCCCTCAAGGGCTTTTCGGGCTTTCAGGGCCAGCTCTTCCGAAAGCTTCGCCACTTCGGATCTGATGCCTTTTTCCTCCAGGAGATATCTTACTCTTTCCACCATTTCCCTGGAAGGCGCGGGATTGCCGAAGATGCCCTTGAGTTCCGCGAACTCCTCTTGGGAAGCGGATCCCATCAGTTTCTGCCAGAAGATCGTCTTCTTGTTTTCCCTAATGTCGGAGCCTATGGGCTTCCCCAGTTTCTCCGCCTCCCCGTAGATACCCAGCTCGTCGTCCTTCACCTGGAAGAGCACGCCCAGAGCCAGGGCGTATTCCCTCAAACGCTCCAAAAGTTTTTCCTCAGCGCCGCCTAGCATGGCGCCCGTCAGCAGCGGCAGGGCGAAGGTGTAGCCCGCGGTCTTGCCCCGGTAGAGCGAGAGGATCCTTTCCACGGTCGGCAATTCCTGGGCGCCGGAGAGATAAGTGTCCTCCATCTCCGCGGCCCCCACCTTGGCGAATTCGCAGCCCCAGTAGATGTTCACGCGCCTTAAAATATCAAGAGGGCGCTCCGTTTCGTTGAGGAGCGCGAAAGTCAGCATCAGGGCGATGTCCCCCAGGCAGACCGCCATGCTCTCCCCGGTCTTCTCCGGATGGGAGATATCCTTCGCCTTCAGAAAATCGGCGAACTCCACGTGCGTCGCGCTCTTCCCCCGGCGCAGGGCGTCGCCGTCGATGACGTCGTCGTGCATCAGGATGCCGGACTGGAAAAGCTCGATGGCCGCCGCGGCCTTGCAGAGGGAAGGCGCCTTGCCCAGGTCGCCCCCCGCCGCTTCGAAACCCAGCAGCACGAGATTTCCCCGGAGACATTTTCCGCCGGCGGTGAAGGAGAGGAGTTTTTCCGGCAGCTCCTTTTCCCAGGGCAGGGAAAGCAGTTCCTTCGTCTCCTTCCTCAGGAGGAATTCCTCCAGCGCTCCCAATATGAGTTCTTTTCTTTCCTTAAACAGCGTTTTCATTTCTTTTCTTTTTCTTCCGCGGGTTTGGCGGACCTCAGCTTGGCGTAAGTTTTATAGATCTCCCCGGCGATGGGGGCCGCGTCGGTGCCGCCTGACGTGGCGTTCTCTACCACGATGGCCAGGGCCACCTCCGGATCCTCGTAGGGAGCGTAGGAGGCGAACCAGGCGAAAGTCTTTTTGCCCAGCATGGCGGAGCCGGTCTTGCCGCAGACGGTGAGGCCCTTGACCTTGGCCCGGCGTCCGGAGCCGTTGGGCTTGTTGACCACGGCGTACATGCCCTCCCTCACGGCCTGCAGCGCTTCCTTTTTGAATTCCGAATGCCTGACGGGGGCCTTCTCGCCGTTGAACTTGGTGGTGACGCCGCCCTGGCGCAATCCCTTGATAAGCGTTAAGGGCATCACGTCGCCGCCGGTGGCCAAGGCCGCCGCCATACGGGCTATCTGCACCGGCGTCACAAGAATGAAGCCGTGGCCTATGGCCAGGTTCACCGTGTCGCCGGGATACCAGGACTCGCCCTGGATGTTCTTCTTCCAGACCGGCGTGGGGATCTGCCCGTAGGCCTCGGAAGGCAGCTCCACTCCCGTGCGGTCCCCCAGTCCCAGCGCCCTGGCGTACTTGGCCAGATTGTCCGCGCCGATCTGGTTGGCGAAGTAGCAGAAGAAAGTGTTGCAGGAGACTCTGAGAGCGTCCTCCAACGTTATGCTGCCATAGACCGCCTTGTGGTAGTTGTGGATGGTGTGGTTGCCTATCTGGAATTCGCCGTCGTCGTGATAGATGGTCTTGGCGGTGAAAACGCCGCCCTCCAGACCCGCCAGGGAAGTAACGAGCTTGAAGACCGAACCAAGAGGATACAGACCCTGGGTGGCGCGGTTCAAAAGAGGATGGTTGGGATCGTCCCTCAAAAGGGCGTAATTGGTCTGGCTTATTCCCCCGATGAAAAGATTGGGATCGTAAGAGGGCGAGGAGACCAGGGCCAAAACTTCCCCGCTCTTCACGTCCACCATGACCGCCGCGCCCACCTTTCCTTTCATGGCTTCCGCCGCGGCCCGCTGCAGCCTCAGGTCCAAAGTCGTGATGATGTCCTGGCCCGGAACGGCGTCCTCCTGGAGAAGCACTCCGGTGTAGCGGCCGACGCGGTCCACCTCCACCATCCTTCTGCCGTTGCGGCCGTGGAGAATGTCGTCGCAGACGTACTCCATGCCCTCCCGGCCCACGATGTCGTTGATGTGGTAGGGCCCCGCGGAGGGATCCTGGAGCCTTTTGTCCATGGCCCTGATGAGGCCGGTGTAGCCGGTGATGTGGCCGAAGAGGGAGCCGTAGGGATAGCGCCTGGCCGACTCGTAATCCAGCTTCAGGCCTGGGATCTCGTCGCTT
>JAFZID010000081.1 GCA_017554565.1 bacterium | reverse complement strand
TTCTTGGCAGGAGCGGGCTTCTTGGCAGCGGGCTTCTTGGCCGGAGCAGCTTTCTTGGCGGGAGCGGCTTTCTTCACAGCGGGCTTCTTGGCCGGAGCGGCTTTCTTGGCGGGAGCGGCTTTCTTCACAGCGGGCTTCTTGGCAGGAGCGGGCTTCTTGGCAGCGGGCTTCTTGGCCGGAGCAGCTTTCTTGGCCGGGGCTTTCTTGGCAGCCGGTTTCGCAGCGGGTTTCTTAGCAGTAGGCATAGTGTTTCTCCTTTTTGTTTGGTTGAAAAAATGTCGATGTCGACAAATTGTATATATATTTTTTTCAGATGCAAGATCTGTTTTTTTCTATATATTTCCTTCAGATTTTAAATCTGTTGTTTTCTCAAAATGCCTTTATTACTGCGGTCCGCCGTTCATTCAACACTACATTCACAACAAAAATGAATAGCGGATATTCACTGCTTTCCTAATATTTTATCAGATGCTTTTTTAAAAAGCAATGAGTGGTTCGCGCAAGGGATGATGGAAATGAAAAGCAAGGCAAGGAAAAAAATTTTTTGACGTTCAAAAAGCAATTCCTTCCTGAGCGCTTGATTTTTAAAGGCCTTCCGTGATTGCCAAAATTGACCTCAAAAATTTATTCTGTTAAAATTTTTCCATCATGAAATACATCGACATACATACGCACTCTTTTCCGGATACGCTTGCCGAGAGAGCGATCGCTGGCATCGCCAGTGTAAGCGGAGATATTAAGCCGAAAACAGACGGCACCGTGAGCGGTCTGATAAGAGCCATGAATGAAGACGGGATAAGCGTTTCCGTCATCGCCAGCATCGCCACCAAAGTCCCGCAGTTCGACGCCATCCTCAATTGGTCGAAGACGATCATGACAGATCGCATCGTTCCTTTCGCGTCGATCCACCCCGAGGACGTCAGCTTTAAGGAAAGGATAGAGAAGGTCCTCGGATCCAATATCCGCGGACTGAAGATCCACACTTTTTACCAGGGACACGCCGTCGATGACAAGATATGGTTTCCCTTGTACGACGCCGCTCAGGAAACAAACATCCCCATACTTTTTCACGCGGGCTTCGACGTTGCCTTCGCCGCCCTTGATCAGGCTCATCCCTGGCGCTTCCGAAAAGTCGTCGACAATTTCCCCAAGCTCAATATCATCATGGCCCACATGGGCGGCTGGCTGGCTTATAACGATTTCCTTAGAGACATGTGCGGAAAAAAAGTCATGATCGACACCAGCTGTTCCGCCGGACTCTGCCCGGTGGAAGTCGCCAGGGAGATCCTCTCACGCCACGGCGCGGAGAACATTCTTTTCGGCAGCGACTGCCCCTGGGGAGGCCAGAAAGATCACATACGTTTCGTCAAGGATTTCTGCCCAGACGAAAAAAAGCAGGAACTGATCTTCTATAAAAACGCGGAACGCTTGCTTAAGATCAGCGCTCCGGAGATCTGACGCGTTATTCAGTGGAAAAAACCAATTTTAGCGTGACCTCCTGCTGTTTGGAAGCCAACGCTATTTTTATAATGCTTTCGCCTTCTTTTTCTGCGTTTTCAACTGTTCTGGATTCTCCGCCAACGGATTCTATCCTCAGGATTTCAAAACTTTTAGGAACGCGAAACGTATAGATTTCTTCCGTATTGGGCACGCATTTTAATTTAAAGCGTAAAGATGATGCTTCCCAAACCATATTCTCAACGCTTTCAGCATCCATGCTGACGTGCCTGGTTGAAGCTATGAACTGCGGCCTGTCGAGCTTCTTTCTCAAAGATACTACTTCCGTATGGCCGAACGTTAATTTGTTCCAATGAAGTTTTTCTTTGACCTCGCCCAAGTATTTCTGTTTCCAGAAATCGTATGCCACATAGGTCTCGTTAGGATCCAGCCCGAGTTTTTCCAAGGGCGTGTCGTCCTCCTGTAGCGACCACACGCCGTTCCTGACAGCCACGCACCACTTTTCATACGGCTTTTCTATATGATGCGCCCACAGCGTCGAGAAGGGCGATTTGACGTTTGGTTCTACGCTTGGACCTACCTGTTCCATGGCATCTTCTTCACTGATATCCTTAACCTTATATTTTTTATCGTATAAAGCGCAGGTCGGATAATTAAAATGCATCTCTCCGCACTCCGCCGTCCTTGTCTCCAAGGACGGCAACCCCCTTTGGAGCATATAGACCAGCTCGTCGTTCATATCCTCGTTTTTGTCGCCGTAAGAAAGAAGGCCGCCTCCCAGCGATATGGTCGACACTCTCGTCCGCGACCACTCGGGATTGGCATGCATAACGATATGGTCGGGATCATTCAAATATACGATTCTCTGTGATGTGAAGAATTCCGCAAAATGGAACAGCTGCTTATGAGCTGAAAACCATTTATCCAAAGCGTCAAGCGATATCCTGCAGGCGTCGAAGGCCCCCGCCAATTCCGTAAGCATTCCCCAGCATCCCAGCAGATAAACGTCGTCTCCAAGCGCCACACGCGCCGCCAGAGCGAAGTTCCTTAATCTTCTCTGCGCCTCTTTTGGTTCATAAGCCATATTCAAACCTTCAAAAAGGATATGCCTGAGCCCATCGACCTTCAGATATTTGAACCCGGCGTTCCTGAAAGCCTCGAAGACAGGAACATAATAATTGGTTATCGTGTAATCCGACATATCGGGCATATGTTTGATCCAGAATGAACTTCTTTCCCTGCCGCTGACTTCCCGGCAGATAACGTCCCTCTGGCCTTCCTTCAATTCATACTTGTAGAAATCCGGATTGAACCAAATGCCAGGCTCCAATCCCCTATCCCTTATTAGTTTCGCTATGCCAGCCGCGCCATCCGGGAACCTCTTCGATCCGCGCATCCAGCTATCGACATAACTTATATGTTCGTAGATCCCAGGCTCGCCGTTCATATACCCGTCGTCCACCTGCATGAAATTCATTCCATACGGCAGGAACTTCTCGGATATGAAGTCAGCTGTTTGGGAAATATTTTCCGTATTGACGTTCTTAAAATAGGCAGGCCAGGAACACCAGCCGTTCATGCTCTTAGAGTTTATTCTCCGTGTCCATGGCTCATGACCGCGAAATCCCAGATGAGTATTGTAAAAGTGCGGCCTGAATACAAAATTGAAAAAGTGATTGGAAACCACCGCCGAAAACGAGCAAGATAATGTCCCGTCTTCTTCCCTTGTCATCCTGTCCCCGATCCATTCCCATCCGTCGCAGTTCCACTCCAGCAGGAAGTCTCTGTCCATGTCATAAACGCCGGCAACTCCGTGTATCAAGGGATTGCCAAGCTGCCCTAATATCGCTTCTCCTCCTTCCGCTCTCCTGCTTTTCATTACTCCGGCATGCTCGCTCAAAAGCAGTTTCACCCTTACCTTGTGAACGCCTCCGCTTTCAAATGCGAACGTCGCTATCTGCTTCAAAGGCGTTGACCAGTAAGCATCGTCGGTATTGTACTGCCTCCTGATGACTTGACCTTTTTCATGCTCGACGATAATGACCTTAGAGTTGTCATACTTGTAGGAGATCATTTCCTCAGAGCTGTTAGACGGCAGCAGACACACGGCTGCCGGACTCTCCTTCAAAACAAACTCCGCCTTTGCGCAAAACGCAAAAGCTAAACAAAGCATTGCAATATTTAACGCTATATTTTTCATAACGCTCCTTTCCCAGCCTTGACTCCAAAGCCGGAACGCTTAGGGTTGACCGTAAGATTTAACGATTTAACGCAGTAATTTTTTCCGTCAAAAACTAAGATATTAAGACTATAATTTCCAACCTGAGTAGGAATGCCTTTCAGCACCCCGTCAACAGTCAGTTCAATTCCAGGCGGGACATTGCCTCCGGAAGCAAAAAACCAATAGTAAGGCTGTTTTTCTCCTCCTTTGGCTTTTAGGCGAAGAAAATAATCTCTTTCAAGATAACCGGGAGGTAATGTTTCATCCGACAATATCGTTAAGGGGATCGAATTAGCATCTGATGGATTGGAACCCTCCCTAAGCTCGATATTGTCATCGACACCATCTCCGTCCTCATCTCTAGGTATCCACACATAAAAACTACGCATATTGCTTGCCCTGACATTGCCATAAGTGTCATATGCGTAAACTCTCCAATAATAGTATCCCCAATCGGTAAAATATTCGCTTATAGGCAAGGAACAACTTAAACCGTCATTAGTTATCGACAGGCAATCATAATTGTCGTAATATAATTTCAAAATATAATTGACATTCTCCCCTTCCGGATCTACTGATTCTCCCCAACTAAAATCAAAAGTGTTGGTAAAATCGGCTGACAGATAATTGTTTGTAACCAGCAATATTGTGTCATTTATTGGAGCAATCATTTCTGGTATTGAAGGAGCAAGATTGCAATAACCGATGTTCTTACAGCAAGTAACTTTCAAAGCCTCATTATATTCTCCAAACTGGTCAACCACCCTGATCCATTCCTGAGTAACGCCATTACGCATCTTTTCAGGATCAACTGTCAATGAGAAGTCTTTCTTACCAAACAAAGAACTTGTAAAAGTTACAGTGCTGCTTTCCTGTATCCTAGGAATAAAGGAAGGCCAAAAAACGCTTAGGCCATCCATCTTTATTTCAGGATTCCAATCCAACTGGCTAATATAAACGGCGCCAGTAATAGTTACAGGCGCAAAAAAAGTTGCCGAAAACATTGCGGTGGTAACGTTATTGATCAAACCCAAATCAAGTTCTGCCGGTTCAAAAACCACCCTATGAAAACCATTGCTGAAAACAGGACAAGTCTTATTCAGCATTTCGGTCAAATTATCGACACCATCTCCATCGCTGTCAGCGTTTGGATCGCCCAATTCATTCAAGGAAACTCCTGCAATGTCCGCTATATTATTCCAATAATCCGCCCATTCCTGACTTATGTTCGTGCTATTTTGAGAAAAACACGGCGTCAAAGGGAAAGGATCTTCCTTATCAGGCAATCCGTCATCATCGCTATCCGATGAACATGGATTGGTTGCATAAAAGCAGTTAGACACTGATCCTTCATAAGGATGCCGACCAAAAATCTCATCTCCGTCGCTTATACCGTCATTGTCGGTATCCGGCCAAATTGAGCAAGTTCTAACGCTGATCGTCCTGTGGCCGGTCGATAGCTTCAAGGCCATGCTTGTTCCGAATACTTCCGGATAGTCCTTCAAACCGTCACCATCAGTGTCGTCGCTGAAAGGATTTGTGAATGTGTTTAGAAACTCGACGACCGTCGGGATTCCATCGTCGTCATTGTCATATTTCAATTGATTGCTATTGATTTCAAACAAGTTATTTTCATCAGGCATGGACAATAATACGCCTGGCTCCGCTTCCACGCTTTCGGAAACCGCATCCCAATCAGGATGCGAATAACCATCAGGAACCATCCCGCTTCCCGTAATTCTCAAATACTCTTTGTATTCTTCATAATGCGGATTATTAGGAGCGATAATTCTAACTACTCTGGAAGTAGGATAATTGTTAATAAAGCTGTTAGTCGGATACTCTATGCCAATATCAGACAGCACATTCTCAGGAATAATCGATGGGGAAAATTCGTTATCAGAAACAGAGATTTTTAAACTAACAAAATGCATGGTGTTTGGTTTTAAAGATATCAACTGTGATATCCTAGTATGCTGCACGAAGCCTAAGGGTGAATCATAACTAAAAACAAAATCCGCGTTTGAAGGAAGAGGTGAACCGTAAATATTGAAATAATCGTAAACCACTCCGTTTTTCATAGTTTTAACAGGCAAAACATAAGTTTCTATGAGGCCATTGTTTTTATCATAAGTATTCAAAGCAATATTAGGCTTAAATATTAAATTTATATCCTGCTTGATAAATTTACGCATATCTATAGCACAATGACCGAAATCCGTAGAAAAATGCAGAAAGCACGAAGCGTTAGGATCCAAATGCAAATTGTATTGTTCAATATTAAAATTCCTGAAAGTGGCTTTAAATTCAATTCCGGCAACTTCGGAATAAGCAAACATAGATGAAAGCAGCAGAACTGCAATAGAAATGACACAGTATCTAATAAAGTTACTCATTATATATACAGTGGACAGTAACATTACAAATCTATTCCCATGTGATCAGCGGTTCTTCACTATAGCCCTTTTTAACTATTTCTTCCTTTATGGCCTTGACAGTGGTGCCTTCAAATACAAAGGGATTATCTTTCCTGACTCTATTTTCCTTGAATATAACTTTTGTTTCAGACCGTAGCGCAGGTTCGCATAAAAACGGATCATAAAACATAACATAACACAGAAGCGTTTCTTCATCCCTATATTTGTTTGGATCATCAATCTCAGTACTATCATAATTATTGCTAATGCAAAAATCTTGTGTTTTTAAATATTTAATATCGTACGCATATTTTGTCGGTCCGCTCGGGCTAAATTTAGGAATTTTTGTAAAAAAGAGCCCGAATCTGTTCCATTCTTTGTATTTCTCAGGAAAATCAACGTATTTGAAAACGACTGCCGACAAATTCGTGAACAGCTCATAATTTTGTGGTAAAATAAGAGCTGGCGAATCCGGCCAAAAATCACTATTCGACCAGGGTGAATAATCTCTATATTTGTCTAGAATTAAACATTCATAGCCTATGCGTCCAACGCTCTCGCCGGCTCGGTATTCATCTCTTTTGTATGCAGCCACTCTAACAAAATCATCATTCAAATCATCATCGTTAGTATTAACTGTAAAGGAATAGATGGTTTTCGGCTGCACATCGGCGGTTATAAAATAACCGGTTTTGCAGTACAAGCGTCTTTTGTTGAAAAGTTTTTTAAAAGGCGACGGCTTCCAGCCTAGCGGGGTAATATCGCTTTCATAAACGTTCGGATAATAATCTTTAAATCCCGTTAGAGAATCAGCAGTCCAAACTTTTAAAACAACAGGGAAATCGCAATTAAGATACACATTAACGGTTCCTATGCGTTTTAGTTTTATAGGCTGTTTTTTGGGAAAAACTATGAGTTTTTCTTCGTTTTTCACAAGCGGATCGGTATGCAAAATCTTTTCCTGCTCATTTGTCAAACCGTCGTTGTCAGGGTCGGCGTTTGCCGGCAATAAAAGCGCGATCTTATTTGTATCTCCTTTCGAACAGTACTCGGCCCATTCGTAAGGCATCAAATCAGCCGTTTGAGATTTGCATTTTACGAGAGGATCTTTGTCCTCCTTATCAGGGATACCGTCGCGATCGGTATCGGGATCGGTCGGATCAGTTACGAAACCATTAACGCCATTAATTTCGTCAAAATCATCAATGCCGTCAGAATCTGCATCTGCACATGACCAAATAGGGACAAAGGAAACTTTCCTTACGCAATCTTCCAATTTGATGTCTATATCATATTGCCTCCCTGTATCCATCAGTGTCAAGCCATTATATTTTTTTTCATACCTGAGTTTTTCGCCGTTTAAATTGTCATTAACTTCCTGACATAATTTTGTGGCCTGAAGGTACATCGGTAATCTCATCCCGTTGCCGCCATCGCTCATTTCTTGATATTTGTCCCCAGGCAACAGCATTAGTTTCAGAAGATAATTTTTGGAAATAGCGTCCCACTTATCAATTCCGTCCATTTTCGCTTTTTCCCAATCTACAACGGTTATCATCAGCCTGTTAGATGTTGTGTTTATAAAATCATTGGTGACAACTCCACCTTCAAAAAAAACTATTTTCTTAAAAGGACGGGTTATCAAACTTTTTTCATATTCTGATTTCAATCTCCTCAGTTCGGCTTTTTCTTTTGCTTCCAAACGTTTCCTTTCTATTTCATCGGCAACTTCCTTGGGTTCTCGTCTTTCGTATTTTTCTTTGTCCTTTAGCTCTTGGCTTTTAATTTTGTAACTGCCGCTAGAAAAATCAACATCCACAGCAAAACATATCGAGCACGCAATGACAATGATAACAAATGCTTGAATCTTCATAACTTAATCTCCTATATCGTTAATCTTCTCTCGCACTGCATTGACAAATTTTAAATTTTTGTCATTAAACAATTGTGTTTCGCTGTGCAGTTTGTTGTCATAATAGGTGTTAACGTCTTTATAAATGCCATGACCTTTTAAATTGGCTGAATAGGTCCCAACAGCACTGTCACTTATATTCTTAGAATATAATTCGCTTTTAGTTGCGATATCATATTTGCGTCTAAAATGCCCGGCTCCCAATTCCCCCAAACCTTCGATCCCGTCACAAAGAACGTCTATCAGCGCATCATAAGACTTCTCAGGCATATAAAAAAGTTCCAAAAAGCTTATTTTATCCAATGAATCGACCGTTGCCTCAAATGCATCCCTGCCCCGAATATATTTATTGGTGCCCATCGCCACAGTTATCTTAGCTGGTTTAAAGCTAAAAGGATGATCATGCCGTTCCCAAACGCTTTGGCTTCCGCGTGAAAGCAATTCAAAGTTTGGCGTGCTTGTCCTCTTTATCTTGTTAAGCACAGGCCAAGACAATGCTTCATTTGCTGCGAAGGAGCCGAAAAAAGGCGGAGCGGCAAGCATAATATTATTAACATATTTTTTAAATTCATTAAGATCTTCTCGACATTGATAATAAGTCACAAGGCATCCCATCGAATGAGCGACTACGGTTGCTTTCAAATCTTTACTCTTGACATTTTCCTTAAAAAAATGTCCAAGGTGCCCGTTGCCGTATCCTATATATTCTCTCAATATACCTCGCTTTTCATTTGAATCCCATATGAAATCGTGACATCTGTAGGGACGGAAATTAAAATATTGATTCGAATCTTTTAAAGTACCAAAAAAAGTGGAATTATCATCTTCAAATTTAGGACCAGCGTCAATGCCGTGAACTAAAATGACAGGCTTAAATCGGCTTAGTCGTATCTTAATTGAACTGCCTACTATTAATTGTTGATTTTGGCTAGAAACAACACAATAGTAGGTATTGGATATTTGCAAACCATCAAACATATAACGTTCAAATTTGCCTTCTTTGTTATTATTTGGGAAAGAATTTTGGCCAGTTATTCCTTCAATTTTTGAAGTGTCACTTTGTATTATAGATTGAAATGAATCATTGAGAACATCCCTTTTTATATTATCCCAATTATTTGCTTCGTTTTTATCAGCATAAAATTCTACGGCCATTTTATCTGATAAGGCCAAGAATGTGTAAACCTGGAAATTTCGCGACGCCAAAGAAGCGTTAACAGAAGGATCGTCCCAATTTTCCTTTTCAAAGATGTCTTTTCTGTCGTAATAAGCTATCTTGTATTGCACGTTTGCCTCTGAGTCTGGAGACTGACTTTGAATTACGGCAAAAGCGGCTGCATTGACACTGAGATTAGTGCATGTCAGAGCTTTATAGAATGAACTAGAATTAATTAAATTGACAGCTGCCTTTACTTCGTTGTTTTGAACTATGCTTAACTTGATACTGGTTGTGCTGACTCTTGTTCGTATCCAAATATCGTATCCAGTGCTTTTCGGCTCTAACAAATAGTACTCCACATCGGCGACCATATTTGAATTGCTTTTACCAAAAAGAGTATAAAATTCCCCGCTATTTTGTTCCGGCAGCGACGTCAATATGAAAGCAAATTTATTTGTCTCAGATAACGAATAACTCGAGTTGGCTCCGGGATCCCATTGGCATGTGACCGTTTCATATCTGTCTTTTGGCATTGTTGTGCTGTTTGCCCCTTCAGTAAAGTCTCCTACGTTTCCATTTTGATCTCTTTTGGCTAATTGATTAAAGTTAAAGGTGTCTTCCAAATCAATTTTGCTAATCTCATTAATGTTTATCGAAAAACAATGCTCAAGATAAGTGTTAGTAATATTGTTTACGTCCACCTGAAGCCAAGAAGGTTTATTGATTATACTAACTTCAACTTCAAAATCAGTAGGATAAAAAATCCTTGTCTTAATCGTAATATTAGTTTTATCTGGGCTGAAACGCCAAAAAGATTGTACGTGCTCCTCCTCGGGTTCCTGCTGCGCAGCAATAAGATTGGCTGATGACCAAACAAATGTCATGAGCAACGTTATCACAAGCGATAAATTAATCCTTGCTAATATCCACAGATTAGAATTTATTGTTTTTTGTATTGATTCGTTAATCATCATGCTAATATAATCATTTTCGAATTATCACATAATTAAATGACACAGGTTCTTGTAATTCTCTTGTAATTCTGACAGTAAAATTTGTTGGGCTCTGACCGTTTTGAACACTCCACCAAACGTTGCTAAGAGGCTGCCTCGGCGTAAGCATAATTATTGCCTGGGGAGTTAAATTGTCGCAAGCAACACCAATTGAAGTTTGTCCGTCAGGAATTGTTACTATACCAGCTTGTCCAACCGAATCAAAGCTTAAAAAAGATTCAGCAGAGATAGATTCATTTTGGGCGGCAGATAATTTCAATGATCCTGCATTACTTCTAATTCGCGAGTTAGGATTAAGAAAAACTATATCGCTACAAACATTCTGTGTTCCAATTTCCCAATCTGTATCAGATTCAAACCTTATTTTTGAAACCGTCAAATCTCCTATTATTGTCCCACCACTTCTAGTAATTAAATTACTTTGCAATTCACGACAAAACATATTCCAAGTAATTTCCGAATCAAGCAAATTAGGATATTCTGTAAGCATGGAAACAAACATGTCGCTCAAACTTGAGCTTGTAACAACACTTGAACCAGCTACAGTTATATTGCCGCTTTCTACTGACAGACCATTTTCGTTGAAAGTAAAACTTTCGTCATCTGTAAATTTAAAGATAGACCACAATTCTTCTCCAGTTACACTTTCTTCCCAATCATAAAGAAACAAAAGATTAAACCATTCCTGAGGTGTTAAAGGATCTGGGCCTGGAGTTCCACCAGATCTAGGGCCACCTGGGGGTACAGGCTCTTCTTCGGATTCTCCATAAGGCTTGTAAAATTTACCATTCCTATAAGGGATGGTAATATAAGGGTAAAGAGCCCCGTTACTACTATCAATGCATAGCAAATAATCTCTATCCGACAGAATAGGGATTGATTGATTTTGGGCAAAGCTCCATACGCATCTTGGAAAATCAGATGTGTTAACAGAAACACAATGCCAAGATTGAAAAGAATACACTGCAGAGCGATTGTTCAGAGTAACGGTTGAAATATAGACATTATTTGAAGCTGGAATCTTACTTATATCGTCACAATACAGTGTAATGCTCTCCAATTGTGTATCTTTTGAAACCCTAAACCTGCTACAACACCTATCCCAATTGCGAGCCGTATTGTAGACATGCGGCGTTCTTGAAGGTTCTATTGCTCCAACTATCGGCGAAAACTTTCCTATATCAATACTGCCATCAGAATTAATCTTTATAGTGGAAGTTAAGCTATCGCAGATTTCATCCAATCTGTTATAGGCAATCGTAAGATTTTGTAATGATCCCTGGGAGTCCGATAAGGATGATGTTATGGAACTGATGGTATTTGATAGGCTCGTTAAATTAGAAATCAAATTTGAAAACGATGCGCTCAACGCTACGACTTGATTTGAGACGGCAGTAAGCTGGGCTAAAGTTGCATAGGGAGAAGGAGGATCGGGATTATCATAGCGATCGCCCTCGGAACAAATGAAAAATTTTTCAAAATCGCTTAGTTCATAAGCGTCGTAGTATATATGTGCGTTGTTGTCGACATGAAATTTGGAATATGATGTTTGAAACAGGTTTGAAAGGCATTGAAACTTTATTGGGATGTCGTATTCAATTTTTGCCAAGCGAGATGTGATTGAAATATACTGTGACTGTATACCAATGACTTGTCCTTGCAGGTCGGAAAGTGATTCAAATAAATGTTTATTCAAATCGAAATTATCAAAATACACTTTCCCGTCATTTGCTAAAATCTGCAAATCGCACAGCAGAAAGCATATAAAAACAATACCAAGACATCTTTTGAACATAACGCCTCCTTTTTCTCCATGTTACAAAAAGTTTATACATATGTCAAACGGTGGAGTTGAAAGAAAGCATATTTTATTTATTCAGCAAGGTCGAAGAAAATAAGACCAAGCGCGGTGCCAAAGAGTGGGATCTCGCTTAGCTTGATGTGCTCGCCGGTCTGGTGGGCGGAGCCGTCGTCGTCCTGGCTGTAGCCCAAAGAAGGAATGCCGGCGGCGAGAAGCTGCTTGCAGACGGTGGTGCCGTTCATGCCGAAGAGCACGGCGTCACGGCCGGTGAGATCCTTCGTGGCCTTCAGGGCCGCTTCGCAGAGCTTGCCCTTGGGATCGATCTCAAAGGCAACCATGTGGTCCGGCATTTCGCAGGAAAAGGACGTGCCGGGATATTCGTCGCAGGCGGCCTTGGCGAGACTGTCTGTCCATTCCCTGATCTCATCAAGATTCCGTTGCGGAGTGTAGCGGATGTCCATCCTGACTTTCGTTTCCTTCGGAATGATGTTGTAAGCGCTGCCGGCTTCCAGTCCGGAAACGGTGAAAGTCGTGGGGCTGAAGTTGGGCTGGTCTTTTTCTTTTAGGAAACCGATCTTCTCGGAATAGCTTTCCCTTACGGAGTTCAGGAAAGCGACGGCGGGCCAGATTGAGTTTACGCCGTGGTCGGGATAGGCGGCGTGGCCGGCCTTGCCGTGGAAAGTGTACTGGAATCTGAGGAGGCCTTTCTCGCCGTAGGAGAGTTTAAAAATGCCTGAACCTGTGTCGGGCACGACGGCGTAATCAGCTTTTATCTTTCCCGTTTCAGTAAGCCAGACCAAGCCGTCGGTGGAGCCGACTTCCTCGTCCGCCACGGAAGCGAAAAGGAAGGTGCCTTTGAATTTGCCTTCGTTCCGCTTTAAGAATTTGGCGAGCAGGAAGGCGGAGACCATCGGGCCTTTGTCATCGCCCACGCCTCTGCCGTAGGCAGTTCCGTTTTCGATCTTCACAGTGAAGGGATCGTGGTCCCAGTCAGGGTTGACGGGCACCACGTCGGCGTGGCAGGGAACGAAAAGGATCGGATGCCCCTCCCCCACTTTCGCGATGAGGTTGGTCCTTCCGGGAGTTTTCTCAAAAGTTTCGTAAGGAATATTGAGTTCGTCGAAATATTTTTTAAGGACGTCGGCGACCAGGTATTCGTTGCCGGGAGGATTGACGGTGTTCTGGGCCACGAGTTCTTTTAAGAGCGCTATCCCTTCCTCTTCATGTTCCTCGAAGAAGCGTTCCAGTTCTTCCTTCCAGTTCATTTTTCCTCCTTCCCATCCGCGCTCATTTCCTCGGCGGCCTGCTGTTCCCTGGCCCTGGCGGCCATTTGACGGAGAGCCTCGAAGCTCCTGGGATTCTGCTTGGTCACGTCGTAGTTGTTTTCATTGAGATCGATGCTGCGGCCCGAGTCGGTGGTGACTGTCATCTCCATTTGGGTGGGAGGCTGCATGATGACTTCGAATTTCCTGGGGCCGTACTGGAAAGGTTCCTGGGATTCCTGGATATTTGCCATGGGGTTCTGCTGCTGATCCTGCTGCTGCGCGGCGGCGGCTCTTCGGGCGGCCGCGGCCTGGGCTTCCGCAAGAGCGCGGCGGTGTTCCTTCAGCGTCTCCGGCACTCCGCCCATGTCCTTCTGTTCCAGTTTGCCGTTTTCATAATAGCGCCAGACGCCGTAGGGCGTTCCGTTGAAAAGCAACCCCTGGGAGGCCATGACTTCGTCCTCGGCGTAAACGGTCTTGATCTGGGAACCCGTGAGTTTGCCGAAGATCACTTCGCTCTCGGTCTTCTCCTTCAGGTCGCCGTTGGGATAATAAACTTCCTCTCTCTGCCCCATCAGCACGCCGGCTTTGTAGGTCTCGACGGTCTGCTTGTCCTTGCCGTCCAGTTTCCACTCGCCGTCCTTCTCGTCGTTGACGAAGCGGCCGTACCAAAGCTTGTTGCCCCTGGCGTCGTAGTAAACTCTTTTGCCCACGCGTTTGCCTTCCTTGAAATCGCCTTCGGTCTCGACAACGCCGTTGGTGTGCCAGTAAGTCCAGGTGCCCTTGGCCAGGTTGTCGGAGAATTTTCCCTCCGCCATCTTGGCGCCGTTCTTGTAGAAATAATACCAGCGGCCGTCTTTCATGCCTTTGCTGTAGGGGCCGTAGGACTCCACGGAACCGTTCTCAAAGAAGTTGGTCCAGGTCTTTGATCTGTAGCCTTCCTTGAAATAGCCGGCGCTCTTTAAAAAACCGTTCTGGTAGAAATACTGCCAGTAGCCGTGGGGGATCTCGCCGGCTTCCGGATGGATCATGGCGTAGCCGGCGTATTTCAAATTGCCGTTCTGGTAATAGTCGGTTCTTAAAACGACTTCCTCCGAGGCCGCGAAAGCGGCGGCGCTCAGAAAAAGCAAACTCAAGCACGCAATTAAGTTTTTCATGCCGGTCCTGTGGATTTTAAAGTTAGGAAAGCGTGGCGGTCGCTCTCAAATAAGCTTCGATGAAAAGATCTATCTCGCCGTCCAGGACCGCGCCGGTGTTGCTGGTCTCGGTGTCGGTCCTGAGGTCTTTGACCATGTTGTAGGGATGCAGGACATAAGAGCGGATCTGGCTGCCCCATTCTATCTTCTGCTTGTTGGCGTAGGCGGTGTTCTGCTTGGAGAGCCTTTCGTTCATCTCCAGCTGGTAGAGTTTCGCCTTGAGCATCTTCATGGCTTCCGCTTTGTTCTTGAATTGGGAGCGCTCGTTCTGGCAGGAGACCACGACTCCCGTCGGGATGTGCGTGATCCTGATGGCGGACTCCGTCTTGTTGACGTGCTGGCCGCCGGCGCCGGAACTGCGGTAGGTGTCTATCCTGAGGTCCTTCTCCTCGATGGTGATGTCGATGTCGTCGTCAACTTCGGGAGTGACGTCCACGGAGGCGAAGGAGGTCTGTCTCCTCTGGTTGGCGTCGAAGGGAGAGATCCTGACCAGACGGTGCACGCCGATCTCGCATTTAAGGTAGCCGTAGGCGTACTCGCCGGCGATGTGAAGAGTCACGGATTTATAACCGGCTTCCTCGCCTTCCAAGACGTCCTGGACTTTGCATTTCATGCCGTGGCGCTCGGCCCAGCGCTCGTAAAGGCGCTTCAACATGGCGCACCAGTCGCAGGCCTCCGTGCCGCCGGCGCCGGAATGGATGGTCAGATAGGCGTTGTTGTGGTCGGTCTCGCCGTTCAGAGTCTGGTGGAACTCGAATTCGTCGTAGCCGGATTGCAGCTTCGCTATCTCGGCTCTGATGTCTTCCGACATGGATTCGTCCTTTTCGGAATCAGCCAGCTGCAAGAACTCCTCCGTCTCGGTAAGGAGTTTCTCCAGGGAACGGGCTTCCGTGGTCACGCGTTTCAGCGAGTCCTGCTCCTGCAGCAGAGTGCGCGCTTTTTCAGGAGAGTTCCAAAGGTCCTGGGCGGTGGTGAGGACAGACAGTTCTTCCAGACGCTTTTCCTTGGCGTCCAGATCCAGGCCCGCGAATAAATGCGTCAGGCGGTCGCGGATCTCCGCCAATTGGTTTTTTTCTATGTCAAACATGTCTAAATTATACCATATCTTCAAAAGACCGCTAACGCTGCTGTAAGTGAAATACTTCACGCGCCATTTCATTCATAAGCGTTTTGCTTTTCGCTGGCTTTTTAGCTTCCCTTTATGTTTGAATTGATGATGAACGCGCCTTTTTTCCACATCCTGGCGGGGACCTTGTCGGGAGTCCTCTGTTCGGAGTGCTTTGCGAAGCCTCCGGCCTGGCTTTGGTATTTTGCCGCGGCGCTGTATTTCCTGATCAGCTTCCTGGCCTTTTTCAAAAGAAGGAGCCTCCCCTATCCTCTCCTCGTTTTCGCCGGCGCCTTCCTGGGGGCGGCGCTGCACTACCGCGCCGCGGACAGGCCGGCCGATCCGCGCGAAGAGGAGAGATACACGCAATGCGAAGTCTGCGAGAAAGCGGTGTGGTCCCGGGAAAGCGAGGACCGAAAGTACTACGCGTCCTTCGTCGCCGCCGCCAGGGAGGAGCGCTTCAAGGCGATCCTTTACTCCCGCGTCCCCTTTTCTTTGGAAAAAGGCGACGTCATAGCCTGCCAGTTCAAATATTCGCCCCTGAAGGGCGCCGCCGCTCCGGGCTGCTTCGACGCCAAGGCGCATTACGCCAGGGAGAACATCTACCGCTCCGCCGTGGCCAAGGGAAATTTTCTCATCAAAGGCCCGCGGCCGGAATCCCTGGGGAAAAAAATAGACGCCCTGAGGGACGCGGCCTCGCGCTCGCTTTCCGACGAAAGGTTCCCGACGGCTTCGAAACTACTCAGGATCATGCTGCTGGGCAGCCGGGAAAAACTTCCTCCGGAGGTGGAGAGGGGCATCAAGAAAAGCGGGATCGCGCACATACTGGCGGTCTCCGGGCTGCACATCGGCCTCTTAAGCGGCGTCTGGTTCCTGCTGACGCGCCTTCTGGGACTGTCGCGGCTTTGTTTCAAACTTCCGCTGCTACCCCTGCTGTGGCTCTACGCGCTGTTTTTGGGCGACAGGCCTTCGGTGGTGCGCTCCGTTATCCTGATGACCTTCCTTATAGGAGGACGCATCATGCGGAAGGCGACGCTTTCCCTTCATTTTCTCTGCGCGGCGGCCTTCCTTTACGCCCTGGTCTCACCGAAGCAGATCTTTTCCTATTCCTCGCTTCTCTCCTACGCCGCCACCGCCGCGCTTCTCATAATGCTTCCCCAAATGGACAGCCTGTTCGCTTTCAAAAGATCGGCCGCAAGCTCCTTTTGGAAAAGGTGCGCCGTTTTCATATCGGACTACGTCGTGCAAAGCCTAAAGATCTCCCTGGCCGTCCTTCTTTTCTCCCTTCCCCTTCTTCTGAGCATGCTGCATATGATCACGCCCCTGGGATTCTTTATGAACATTCTGACGATCCCGCTGTGCGCCCTTCTTCTGATCTGCGGACTTTGGCGGATGATCGTCTTTTTCACGCCGCTTCCCCTGGTCCTGAGCGACATTTGTTGGGATCCGGTCATGCTGCTTTGGGAAAAGATCCTGCCCTTCGTGGTCTCCTGCGGCGAAAAGAACCTTTTCGTGATGAGCTTTCCCTCCATGAGCCCGAACCTCGTTCTCTATTATTACCTGACGCTCCTTTTTTTCCTGCTCTCCGAACAAGCCGTTCAGAAATACAATTTTTGCGAAAAGGAAGAGGAGGAGCGCCGCTTCCGCCGGCGGGATGTGCTCCTGAGCCGCGCCCTGTTTCTCCGCCGGATCTTCCTTTCGCTTTTGCTTGTTGGCGCGGCGGTCCTGCTGCGACCCTTCGCGCCCTCCGCCGCCCTTAGGGTGACCGCCCTGAACGTCGGGCAGGGGGACGCTTTCGTCATAAGCTCGGACCTGGGGCCCAATCTGGTGGTGGACTGCGGCCGCTCCTCCGCCGTATCCTCCCAGGGCGAGCAGATAGTGGCGCCCTACCTGAGGAACCGGGGGATCGGCAGGATCGACGCCCTGGAGTCTCCCACTATGACGACGACCACATGGGAGGCGCCAGGGATCTCATACGGGAGATAAAAACGGGCTTGATCCTGGCTCCCCCTCTTATGAACTACGAGACCAACGGCTGGGAACTTCGATCTGACGCCTTTAAAAGAGGGGTGCTCTGGCGGGAGACCGCCGCCGGAGACAGCGGCCTTTTGAAAGGCGTATCATGGAAAGCCCTCTCCCCTCCCCGCCGTCCCCTGCCGCCGACCAGCAACGGGCGCTCGCTTGTCCTGTTCATGAACTATTTAGGCTTCGGGCTTTTGTTCAGCGGCGACGCTCCAAAAGAAACGGAGGAAGCGCAGCTTGAACATCTTGGCGGAGCCCGGAGGATAGCCGTTTACAAGATCCCCCACCACGGCTCCGCTTCCTCCGGGGAGGAGAATTTTCTCAAAGCCATATCCCCGGCCGTTTCTCTTCTCAGCGTGGGCAGGAACTCCTACGGCCACCCGCACGGGAGCCTTATGGAAAAATACTCCCGGCTGCGCCTGAAAGTCTTAAGGACCGACGAATTGGGGACCTTCACCTTGAGCGTCCGCAGGAAGGCTCAGGCCATCCGGGAAAAGGCGTCGGCAAATTGACAAGCCAGGGCCAATAAAGTATCATTATAGGTGTGTGTGTTTAAGGAAACATAAAAAGGGTTTCCTTTGCGCGAAATCCATAAATTCAAACGGAAAAGCGAGTCTTTTTATGAACGTCAACCATGTCTTCGGCAGAGATTATCGTCACGTCCCCCAAGCGCCAATAGGCATCATCGCCACCCCGGGAGGCCGGGAACTGGCGGAGACCATCGACAAAGAACTTATCAAGGAAAGGCTCGCTCTGCTGGAGGTGTATCCTCCCTACGAAAACTATCCCGGTTTCCTTAGGGACACTTTCATAATCGACTCCGACGCGCCCCGCTTCCAGAACGGCGAAGGCAAAGCCGTCATCAATCTTTCCGTCCGCGGGCTTGACCTTTTCTTCATCACGGACATCGGCAACTGGGGCATCCAATACTCCCGCAACGGCGAGACTGTCAGCATGTCCCCGGACGAGCATTTCCAGGACCTCAAGAGACTGGTGGCCGCGGCCCGCGGCATGGGACACCGCTGCAACGTCATCATGCCCATGCTCTACGAGAGCCGCCAGCACCGCATCTCCGGAAGGGAATCCCTGGACTGCGCCATCGCGCTGCAGGAGCTGGTCAATCTCGGCGTCAACAACATCATGACCATCGACGCCCACAACGCGCACGTTCACAACGCCATTCCCAACCACGGCTTCGAGAACCTCCACGCGGCTTACCAGATCATCAAGAAAATGGTCAATTCCATTCCTGAATTCCGCATCGGGCCGGACAATCTGATCGTGGTCAGCCCTGACCTGGGCGGCATGTCCCGCTGCCGCTATTTCGCCGAGCAGCTGCACACCCACCTCACGGGCTTCTACAAGCTCCGTGATCTCTCGAGGGTGGTGGACGGCAAGGCGCCTGTCTTGGAGCACAAGTTCCTGGGCGGAAGCATCGCCGGCCGGGACGCCATCGTGGTTGACGACATGATCGCCTCCGGCGGCTCAGTCATCGAAGTGGCTTACAAGCTGAAGGAAGCCGGCGTCAGGAACATTTACGTGGCCTGCACCTTCATGCTCTTCACCAGCGGCCTGGAAAAATTCAACAAAGCCTACGAGGAAGGCGTCATCACGAAGGTCTTCGGCACCAACGCCACCTACACCAGGCCTGATCTTCTGAACGCGCCCTGGTACACCCAGGTCAGCGTTTCCCGCCTGATCTCGCTCTACATCGACCTCTTCAACCGCAACGAATCCATCGCCAAACTTCTGGACAACAGCGCCAAGATCAGCAAGCTTTTGGAAACGCACAATCTGCATGCCTAATTTCAGGCACAACCGCACCCCTCTCATATTCGCCCTCGCTCTGCTTTTCGGGCTGGCCGGCTGCACCCCGGAAAAGGTCCCTCCCGCGGATCTCATCACCCCGGATCAGGATTCCGCCGAGCTTGTTGACCCCATGAACCCTCAGGATTTCGCGGAAGGATCTTCCTCCGACAGCGCCGGCCTGACTCCCCAGGAGGAGATCACGGTTACGGGATCAGGTTCCTCCCTGGGAGATCCCGCGGTCATAAAAGGCGTTTACTCCCGCCTTGGAAAAATGGAAGCGGAGAACGATTTCATCACGGAAAAGCTCGGCAAGGAAGGCAGCGTCTGGAAAACGAAAAGCGTCTCAACGCAGAGCGCGGGAGCAAAGACCTGCGAACTGGTGACCGTAGAGATCCTCGCCGATCACAGTGTCAGGATCTTTTATTTCGACATCACGGAATACTCCGATTCCTGGGAGTAAATTTACATGAAGAGTTTCCATCCCTTCCCCTACGATGAGTTTCAAAAAAAGGCTATCCGGGCCATCGACGGGAACGCCTCCATCTTCGTCTCCGCCCCCACAGGATCAGGCAAGACCGTCATCGCGGAGCACGTCATAGCCGACGCCGTCACTCTTCATCAAAGAGTCGTTTACACCGCCCCCATCAAAGCCCTCAGCAACCAGAAGTACCGGGAGTTCATAAAAACTTACGGCGAAGCCTCCGTGGGCATTCTCACAGGCGACGTGAACATAAACCGGGACGCTCAGATCATCGTCATGACCACGGAGATCTACCGCAACACCCTGCTGGACGAAGAGAACGCCCTGAAGAACGTCGCCTGGGTGATCTTCGACGAAGTGCACTACCTGGACGATCCGGAGCGCGGCACCGTCTGGGAGGAAGCCATAATCTTCTCTCCTAAGGAGACCCGCATCCTGGCGCTTTCCGCCACCGTCCCCAACGCAAGGGAGATCTGCGACTGGATGGAGAACGTATTGGGCAGGCCCATGGTGTTGGTGGAGGAAAGCAAGCGCCCTGTGCCGCTCTCCTTTTATTTCCAGGCCCAGAACAAAGTCTTTTCCGATTTTCAGAGTTTTAAAAACGAAGCCTACCAGAACCTGGCGCGCCGCAAGCATCATTTCCAGCGCGGCCGCCGGCCGGCCCCGGAGGTCACCCCCAACTCCCTGCCCAGGCTTTTGGAGCGCCTGAAAGCCGAGGACGGATTCCCCTGCCTTTATTTCGCCTTCGGACGCAAGCTGACGGAGGAACTGGCGGCCAACACCATAAGCTGCTTCTCCCTTCCCAAGGCAGAGAAGGAGGAGATCGAGAAACGCTTCCGGGAGCTTTGCGAACGCTACGGCGTGACCGGCGAGGCCGCGGTCAAAAAACTGCAGTCCATGATACGGAACGGCGTAGCCTTCCACCACGCGGGAATGCTGCCCACCATAAAGGAGATCGTGGAGCAGCTCTTCAACGAGAAAAGATTGAAAATGATCTTCGCAACCGAGACCTTCGCCCTGGGCCTCAACATGCCGGTGAGGACCGTCATCTTCGACAGCCTGCGCAAATACTATCCCGGCGGTTTCAACGTCATGAGGACCAGGGACTTTTTCCAGATGGCGGGCCGCGCGGGACGCCGGGGCATGGATGATTTCGGGCGCGTCTATATGAGGATCGATCCCAGGCGCGTGAGAGCGGAGCAGGTGAAAGAGTGCGTCTTCGGAGCAGCCCAGCCTGTCATGAGCCAGTTCAACGCCTCCTACGCCACCCTTTTGAACCTCTACGACAAGCACGGCGAAAAGATCCTGGACATTTATCCCAAGACTCTCAATTATTACCAGGCCTCCAAGCGGCAGCGTCAGAAAGAAAGGCAGAAATTCATCTTCCGCCTGAAGGTCCTCCAGAAATGCAACTGCATAAGGAACGAGTCCCTTACTGGCAAAGGGCGTTTCGCCTGCTGGTTCTTCGGCTACGAACTGATGATGGCGGAGCTTTACCAGAGCGGCTGCTTCGACCGCTGGAACGTTTACGAGACGGGCCTGGCCCTTTCCACGCTGGTGATGGAGCCCAAGCCGGGACTGCCCCCGGTCCGCCATCTTCCCCAGCGCCTGATGCGAATAATGCGGGAAGTGGATGAAGTCTATTCCGAAATAGAACTCATAGAAAGCTCCTACCGGGTGGACACTCCGGTGCCGCCGCCGCAGACGAACCTGATGAAAGCCACGGAACTTTGGCTGAAGGGCGCCTCTTTCCAGGACACGGTGCAGGCCTCCAAGCTTGACGAAGGCGAACTCATACGCTATTTCCGCATGATCATCCAGCTGGCCCGCCAGCTGGCCCAGGCTCCCGGAGTTTCCGAAAGGATAGCCTCCAACGCCGAGGATCTCAGAAGACTCATGGACCGCGGCGTGGTGGATGCGGAACGTCAGCTCCGCGGCTGAGCTGTCAGTTTAAAAAGGTTGAGACGGCCATCAGGCCGAAATTGCTGAAGACGAAATTGTAGAGCTGATTGCCGTTGAACATGTAGCGGCGCTCCACTCTCGCGGATATGGAAGTGTAAACTTCGTAAGTGATGGTCTCCATCCATTCCGCCATTTCCTGCACTGTGATCTCCCCTTCTCCCTGACGCCCCAGAAGCACCACTTCGTCGCCGGGACGGACTTCGGGGTCCTCCGGCCCGAGCTCCACCGTGGTCTGGTCCATGCTGATCATGCCCCTGACGGGATAGCGCTTCCCCCTGATGAGGACGAAAGAGCGGTTGCTCAGTATGCGGCGGTAGCCGTCGCCGTAGCCCACTTCCAAAGTGGCGATGTAAGTTTCCCTTTCCGTCACGAAAGCCGCGTTGTAGCCCACGGTCTGGCCCTTGGGAACTTTTTTCACCTGGGTGACCCTGGTCTTCCAGGTCAGCATGGGTTCCAAAGAAGCGCCGTGCAGTTTCTGCTTTTCCGCTTCCCCAACGGGATAGCCGCCGTAAACAAGTATGCCGGGGCGGACCATGTTGTAGCCCGAGTTGTCGATGTTAAGGACCGCGCCGCTGGCCTCCATATGCCTCAAGGGAATGGTTATTCCGCGCTTGAAAAGATAAAGGAGCACTTCCTGGAATCTCGCCTGCTGGTCGATAGTCAGCCGGGAATCGGGATGATCCGCCATGGAAAGATGCGTCATGATGCCGGTGATCTTGATATGGGAGAGCTGGGTGGCGGCGTAGATGTCTTCAAATTTGTCGTAGCGGAAACCCACGCGCCCCATGCCGGTGTCTATCTTGATGTGAGCCTGCAGGGGCATCCCGTTGTGCCGGGCGCTCTCGTTCATGGCCCTGGCGTTCTCAAGGTCCACCAGGACCGGCGTGATGTTGTGGATGGAGAGCACCCTGACGTCGTCCGGCTCCGAAGGCCCCAGCACCAATATGTTGGCGTTGGGAACATAGGAGCGGATCTCCAAGGCCTCCTTGCAGGTGGCCAGTCCCAGCCAGTCGATGCCGAATTCAAAGGCCGCCTTGGCGGTGGCCTCCAGGCCGTGGCCGTAGGCGTTGGCCTTCAAGGGCAGCAGGAGCTGGCAGTTCTTGGGAATGAGTTTCCTTACGGTCTCGACGTTGTGCCGGAAGGCGTTCAGATTTATTTCCGCCCAGGAATAATACATAAGCGATCAGTTCTCCTTTTCTCTAATGTCAAGATAAGCGGCCAGAAGAGCGGTGTCGGCCGGGGTTATCCCCGGGATGCGTCCGGCCT